>CAMVDC010000029.1 GCA_947166155.1 uncultured Prevotellaceae bacterium
AACACAACGACTATATATACATGTGTGCCAAGGAAGACTTCTCGGGCACCCACAACTATGCCGTGACCTATGCTGAGCATATGGCCAATGCACGCCGATACGTGAAGGCACTCAACGAACGAGGAATCAAATAACAACCGATATGAAACTGAAAACGACAGCACTGTGGATTCTATGCCTCATGACTATGAGCCTCATGGCACAGAACTATAAGACCGAGACCGACATCGTCTACACCACAAAGACCGATGCCTATGCACGCGAGCGACTGAAACTCGATGTCTATTATCCAGAGGGTCGCAAAGGCTGTCCTGTCATTGTGTGGTTTCATGGCGGAGGCATCGAAAGCGGAGCGAAAGAAATACCACGCCGACTGAGAAATAAAGGCTATGTGGTGGTAGGAGCCAACTACCGACTGCTGCCCAAAGTGAAAATCGACGATACCCTCGACGATGCAGCCGAAGCAGTGGCTTGGGTGTTCCGAAATATCGAACGATATGGCGGCGATACTACCAAAGTGGTGCTCTCCGGACACTCAGCAGGCGGATACCTCGACATGTTGCTTTGCCTCAACAAGGCATGGTTGGCACGCTACGACATCGATGCCGACCGCATAATGATGTGTGTGCCGTTTAGCGGACAAGCCATTACACACTACAACGTGCGCAAGATGCAAGGCATACCAACACTGCAACCCACCATCGACCAATATGCACCCCTCTACTGGGTACGCAAAGATTGCCCACCACTCGTCCTCATCTGTGGCGACCGCGAGCTTGAACTCTACGGACGTTACGACGAAAATCAATACCTGGCTCGCATGATGAAACTCGTGGGTCACAAGCAAACCTACCTTTACGAACTCGACGGCCACGACCACGGAACCATGGTGGAACCAAGCTTCACAATACTCGACAATCATCTGAAGAATATGCTTAAAAGTAAATAAACCAAATTAAACCAAGCATAATCCAAACTATCCAAACAATAAACCATATTAAACCAAGCGTTAAAGTAAGCATTAAACCAAATTAAACCAAACAACAGTTATCAGCCCCTACTGAAGGCTTCAGTATCATCGCAGCCCGAATGGGGTAATGCAATTAACAATAAAACCAAACAACAAGACATGAGAAAGTTATTCTATTTTCTGCCGTTACTGGCTCTGCTGAGCTGTACGGAACCTTCAACCCTGAGTCCGGTGCTCAGCATCGAAGGCGGAAAGATTCAAGGAGTCGTAACCGACGACCATCCCGATGTGTTTGTTTTTCGTGGCATCCCGTATGCAGCACCGCCAATCGGCGACCTGCGATGGAAAGAGCCGCAACCTGTAGTGGCATGGAACGACACCATGCTATGCGACCGCTTCGGACATCCTGGCTATCAGGCATTCCACTACTGGGGCGGATATGCAGCTGAATGGGGATATGGCGACGAATCGCCTTACAGCGAAGACTGCCTCTATCTCAACGTATGGACCAAAGCAGCCGGACAGACCGACAAGAAACTGCCTGTAGCACTGTGGATTCATGGAGGTGGATACCGCGAAGGATGGGGCTCCGAGCCCGAGTTCGACGGACAGGAATGGGCAGCAAAGGATGTGGTGCTCGTGTCTATCAACTATCGTCTCGGCATCTTCGGATTCCTCAACCACCCAGACCTTGCAGCCGAAAGCCCGCACGGAGTTTCGGGCAACTACGGAATACTCGACCAGATACAATCGCTCCGCTGGATAAAGGAGAACATATCACAGTTTGGCGGCGACCCCGACAACGTGACCATCTTCGGACAGAGTGCCGGTGGCGGCAGTGTGCGTACATTGTGTGAGTCGCCTCTTGCCCGCGGACTCTTCCACAAAGCCGTCATCATGAGCGCACAGGGACTTAGCATCCCTAATCCTGACGGCACGATGCGAGGCGGACGCTACAGCGGCGGTTCTATCGAAGACGCCGAAGCCAATGCAAAGAAGATGTTTGACTGGGCAGGCATGACCGACCTGCAAAAGATGCGTCAGGCATCGACCGAGACCGTCTATGCACTGCCTACCATCTATTCACAAGTGACCAACCCTGTGCAGCCAGGCAGTGGATTCGGCATGATGCGCATGGGCATGATGTATATGCCGATGATCGACGGATACGTAAGCCTGAAGAGCTTCGACGATGCAACACGCGAAGGCACATTGGCCGACGTACCATACATGATAGGCTACACCCTCAACGATATGGGCAACATGGCACCCAACATAGCAGAGTTCTGCAAAGTGCGCCAAGAGAAAGGCGGCAAGGCATGGGCCTACGAGTTCGCACGTCCGCTGCCCGACGACGGTTCACATCCTGAAGTGACAGCACGCCTTAAGGGTGCATTCCACTCGAGCGACCTCTGGTTTGTGTTCAAGTCGCTGAAACACTGCTGGCGTCCGTGGACACAAGGCGACTGGGATCTTGCCGAGCGTATGCTCACAGCATGGACCAACTTCGCCAAATACTCCGACCCGAACGGACCTGAAGGTGGAGTATGGCAGCCGTGCACGGCCGAGAACCCATCGTTCATGGTGTTCAAACTCGACGACAACGATGCCGAGGCATCAGAGTTTGGAGAAACAATAACGGCCGAAAACGCATTCCCGTTCTGAACCTCCCCTGACACCTCCAAAGGAGGGGAACTCCATCCGGAAAGAAATATATAAATAATAAATGATTAGATAGAATTAAATAGTAAATTCGTAAATTGTAAATTGTAAATGAGATTATGAAACGAATCATTCTTTCAACAATGGCAGCACTGGCTGCATTGACAGCATCAGCACAGTTTGCAGGTTTTGGCCGTGGCCAAGGAAACCCCACAGTTCCTTCAGAAGCAGCAATAGCAGAAGACTTCAAGCCTGCTGCAAGCAATCAGGAAGGTAAGCAATATCCAATGGTAAACTCAGCACGTCAGGTACGTGCACAAATCATGGCACCTAATGCTACATCGGTAGGTCTCGACATCGCTGGCAAGATCTACACCATGACAAAAGACGAACGTGGCATGTGGACAGGTACATCTGCACCTCAAGACCCAGGTTTCCACTACTATCAGCTCAACATCGACGGTGCCAGTGTGCCCGATCCGGGTAGCCTCTACTTCTATGGCGCAAGCCGTTGGGGTAGCGGTATCGAAGTACCATCCGACGACCAAGACTTCTGGCAGGTGAAGAACGTGCCGCAAGGTTCGATGAGCGAAGTATATTACTACTCAAGTTACACACAAAAGATGCGTCGTTGCTTCGTATATCTGCCAAACGAGTACTTCACCAATCCTACAAAGAAATACCCGGTTCTGTACCTGCAGCACGGTATGGGCGAAAACGAATATGGCTGGGCACAGCAGGGACACACCGCACAAATCATGGACAACCTGATTGCAGCCAAGAAGGCAGTGCCTTGCATCATCGTGATGGATAACGGCCTCAACGCACGTGCCGCACAACCTCAGCAGCAGGGAGCAGCACAGGGTCAGCGTCAAGGCGGCTTCGGTGGCTTTGGCGGTTTCGGTGGCGGCTTCGCTAACGACTTCAAGAACGTGCTCTTCAACGACATCATCCCAATGGTTGAAAAGAACTACCGCGTGATTGCCGACCCACAGCACCGTGCATACGCAGGTCCGTCGATGGGAGGTATGCAGGCACGCGAGGTGACACTGGCCAACCCGGAGAAGTTTGCATACGTAGGTACATTCAGTAGCGGTGCATGGAGTGTTGACCAAGTGAAGGCATCCGAAGGTTTTGCAAAGGCCAACAAGCTTCTCTTCATGAGCGGCGGTGGAAAGGAGAACATGGGCTGTGTTGAAGCAGCAAAGAACCTGAAAGCCATCGGTATCAACGCTGTCGGTTACGAATCGGAAGGCACTGCTCACGAGTGGCACACATGGCGTCGCAGCCTCTTCGAGTTCGCTCAGCTCATATTCAAATAATTGTAATCAGATAGTCGTAATTACCAGTTACCTCATATAATAACCAAGAACCGCAAGCATCGGCTGATGCTTGCGGTTCTTAGTGTTTTATGTCTCGACGTTGTGATCCGGTTGGGATTCGAACCCAAGACCCACAGCTTAGAAGGCTGTTGCTCTATCCAGCTGAGCTACCGGACCATCCCAATGGTAATATATGATGTTTTAACTCATAAGTTACAATTGCGGCTGCAAAGGTACAAAATTATTGTCAACCAGCAATTGATAAATGACAATTATTTGCTGTCGCACCTTGTTTTTTTCTCTGTTTGTGGTCTTATCTGCGCTCCAGGAGTACCACATTCTCCACATGTTGTGTGTGGGGGAACATGTCGACAGGTTGCACCCGGGTCACTCGATAGTGGCAGTCGAGCAGTGCGAGGTCGCGTGCTTGTGTGGCAGGGTTGCAACTCACGTATACGATTCGTTTTGGGTCGGCAAATAGTATTGCATCTATCACATCCTGATGCATGCCGGCACGTGGTGGGTCGGTGATGATTACGTCGGGGCGTCCGTGTTGGTCGATGAATTGTGTGGTGAGTATGTCCTTCATGTCGCCTGCATAGAACAGCGTGTTGTCAATGTGGTTTATTTCAGAATTCACGCGAGCGTCCTCGATGGCTTCGGGCACATATTCGATGCCCACCACTTGTCGTGCCTTTCGGCTCACGAAGTTTGCTATGGTTCCGGTGCCGGTATAGAGGTCGTAGACGAGTTCGTTGCCGCTGAGTTGGGCGAAGTCGCGTGCCACGCAATACAGGTTGTATGCCTGGTCGGTGTTCGTTTGGTAGAAACTCTTTGGTCCCACCTTGAAGCGCAGTTCCTCCATCTGTTCGAATATATGGCCGGTGCCGCGATACACGTGTACTTCCTGGTCGGCAAATGTGTCGTTGCATTTGTGGTTGTCGACCCACAGGAGCGATGTTACCTCGGGAAACTCGTTCGACACATGCTCCATGAGGCCCATTGCCTCGCGGTGTTCGTCGGGTGTCTCGATTCGGAACTGAATGAGAACCATCAGTTCACCCGTGTTGCTGTTGCGCATCATGATGCTTCGCAGCAATCCCGCATTGAGGCGCAGGTCGTAGAAGGTGAGTTGATGCTCCTTGGCATATTGTCGTATGGAGTTGCGTATGCGGTTGTTTACATCGTCCATGAGCCGGCATTGCTCTATGTCGAGAATTTTGTCGAACGCACCCGTGATGTGGAATCCCAGTGCGTCGCGGTTGCTCACTATGTGTTCGGCATCGCTTATTTCGGTTTCGGTCATCCACCTGCGGTTCGAGAATCCAAACTCCAGCTTGTTGCGATATTCGCATGTCTTTGCGCTTCCGAGTATTGGAGTCACTTCGGGCAGTTCCACCTTACCGATGCGAGTCAGTGCGTCGACCACTTGCTGTTGCTTCCACTTCAGTTGCTCTTCGTATTTGAGGCACTGCCACTTGCATCCGCCACACACTCCAAAGTGTGGGCAGAAGGGTTCGACCCTGTTGGCCGACCGCTCGTGGAAGTTTACAGCCACCGCCTCCATGAAACTGTGTTTCTTTCGCTGCACTTGCAAGTCGACCACATCGCCCGGTACCACATACGGCACAAAGACCACGCGGTCGTCGACTCTTGCCAGTGCTTTTCCCTCGGCTGCTATGGCCGTTATCGGCACATGCTCCAGCAGCGGCAGGTTCTTGTTTCGTCTACCCATATTGTTTGTCTTCCAGCTCTTCTTGTCCTCTGTTGCTGATTTTATTTCTTTACTTATTGTGATATATATATCTTGTTCGCACTGCAAAGTTACGACTTTTTATTCAATTATCCACTCTGCTGAGTGAATAAAATGTCGTGCGCGCGCGTTTTATATAAAAAGGTGTAATGAATTTGTGTCACTCATTCCCAGTAGCGGGAATGGCGTTCCCTGCAGCGGGAATGGCGTTCCCGGTAGCGGGAATGGTGTGAAAGTATATGTGTGTTTCCCATGTAATGAGTCCTCTTTTTTTGTAATTGTCGCATGATATTGGATGCAACTACGATATTTTTGTGTGATTATGCACCGATTTGCGTGTGTGTTTCGTAGAAAAGTAGTAACTTTGCAAGAAATAAAACATTCAGTATATGGTAAGATCATTAATAATAACAACATTCTGTTTTTTTACTTTCAATGCAATGTCGGCACAGACACTGCTCACTGCTCATGATGCCGACCGTTATCTTCCCTTCAGCACCCAGGATGTGGGCATAAAGCACGAGGGTGTGAAGTGGGGACTCGACACAGCGTGGGACAACGAGCAGAACGTGAGGCGCAGCATCGCATTCATGGGTAAGGAGAATGTGGAGGTGGTGCGAGTGTCGTTTCAACCGACTTATGCGCTGGTGAACGATGAAACGCTGACCGACGAGCAGCTGAAGGCGGTGAACAGCCGAATACGGCATGCCAAGTTGGCGGGTACGCCCGAACTTATCATTAACTCTGACCACCCCAGCGTGGATGAATACTATACGAAGAACGGACAGGCAAATGCCGACCACTGGGCGCGCCTCATCATGGCAACTACACGCCTGTATCAGAAGGCAGGACTGAAGGTAGTGACCATTTCGCCATACAACGAACCCGACTACACACAGACAGGACAGGGAACCATGGCCAACATGAGGGAGATATGCCGTGTGTTGCGCACCGACTACGCTGACGAACTGGCCGACATACGCCTCTCGGGGGGCAATACGTTGAACAACGACAAGGCATTGGAGTGGTACAACTACCTCAAACCCTATATCAACGAAGGCAATACCCACCAGCTGGCTGGTTCGTTCGATACCTATGCCAATTTCTTTACCCAGGTGAGGGCTGACGGCAATCATGCTTCGGCCGACGAGATGCACAACGTGGGCGATGCACTCGTGGCACTCGAATATGGCATGCAGACAGGTGTGTGGTGGGGATTCGACGGAAGGGCACGCGGCCAGATGTGTCGTGCAACCCATGGCGACCGCCTTGCATACGCAGAGAACCGCGATGCATGGACGGCGGCGGCCGTGTATCGCAATCTGCAGGACAACGTGATTGAGTGTTTCGTAGGAGGTTCAGAACGTCAGTCAAAGAACTCCAGCTACATGTTTGTGTGTACCGACCGCGAGGTCTACTACGACGGATATGGCCCCACACACGAATTCTATATCGACTACCCTGGTGGAACCGGATATCAGACAGGGCAGACCAACGCAGAGCGAGTGCTCGACCTGAGTTGGGGAGACGACGTATGGCCCGACACCATCGATGGAACCTATAGGCTCATGAACCGTGGCAGCCGCCGTGTGCTGAGTCTTGATGTATCGTCGGTATCGGCTGTGGGGGCAGGTACCAACGTGGTTTTGAAGTCTGCAACCACTGCTGCATACAACAACTGGACGGTGCGACCCGTGAGCAACAGGGTAGGGGGCGACTTCGGTTACTTCTACATCCACTCGGCGGTCAACGACTATTCGCTCAACGTGTGGAACTGGTCGCTCTCGTCGGGAGGCGACATCCGCCTCTATAATGGCGGCGGAGGCAACAACGAGCAGTGGTATCTGAAGTATGCAGGCGACGGATATTTCTACATAGTAAGCCGATTCAGCAACCTCTACCTCACAGCCGAAAGTTCGTCAAACGGATCCAATGTGGGTCAGGCATCGCTCGCAACCACACAGACCCGACGCAACCTGCAGATGTGGCGTATCATACCGGTCGATGCAGCATGTGAGGTGCAAGCACCCGAAGCACCACAGGGGCTTACAGCACAACCATTCACCGCATCCATCCACCTCGATTGGACTCCCAACAGCGAGGCCGACCTGGCTGGATACATGATACTGAGAGCCGAAGACGGCACCGACCAATGGAACACCATAGCACGCAAAGTGACTGCAACCACGTTTGTCGACAATCGATGCCGCCCGGGCACGACATATAAATACCGTATACGAGCCCTCGACCGCAGCAACAATCGTTCGGCAGTGAGCGATTCGATTGTAGCTACCACCCTGCCCATGAAGGGCCTTGTGGGCTGGTGGGGATTTGACGACACACTTACCGACCACACCGCCAACCGTCTCGATGCCGCTATATTCGGTACAGCCAAGTATTCCTCGATATCTGCGTTCGTAAAGCAAGGCACTTCGAGCATTATGATGACCGACGGGACGTCATTCATGCAACTGCCTTATCGTGTAGCCAGCAGCGACCAACTCACTATAGCGATGTGGGTGAGGTGGACAAGTTCCGCTCTCGGAGCCAATCAGCGACTCTTCGATTTCGGCAGTTCACCCACCGACTGCATGTATCTCACCCCGAGCAACGGCCGCAACATGAGGCTGGCATTTGTGTCGGGCGACAAGATGCAATACCTCGATGCCCCACGCCTTTCGACAACATGGCGACACATAGCAGTGACCATAGGTGATGAATATGTGCGCATATACTCAAACGGCGAGCTGGTGGCCGAGACACGCGACATAGATTTGCGCCCGTCACACATACACACCATAATGAATTATATCGGTCGCAGTCAGGACGGCACGGCAACACCCCTGCAGGCATATATCGACGACTTGAGAATCTACAACTACGAACTCAGTGCCGACGCACTGTCGAGCATCGTATCGCAAACCGACGAAGATGTGAACCTCGACGGAATGGTTGACACTCAGGATGTCCTCTTCATCTACGATGCCATGCAACAAACTGAAGCCGTGAACGCATATCCACAAGCCGACGTAAACCACGACGGGCTGATCGACACGCAGGATGTGCTGCAAGTGTACGAAAAAATGCAAGGAAACTGACACTTGCAGCCGCCTTTCCATCCATCCATTTCATTAGATTTTCATTCTTTTTATCGCATCGCACTTAAACCATGCGAGCGCTTTGTAGTCTATTAAGGTACTAATCGATTAATATTCTTATGAAGAGACTCTTTTTAAGTGCTATGACCGCTATGTGCTCAGTTTGGATGCTGGGCGCCGGTCTTTCTGTGACCAATCTTAGGGTAGACGGGGTTGTGAACCCTGTAGGTGTTGACCGTGAACAACCATTGCTTTCATGGTCGGTGTATGATAGTGATCTGAAAGGAGTGGAGCAAACCACCTTTCAAGTACAAATATATTCCGATGCTCGATGCACCAAGCGCGTGTGGAACTCGCGTTCACAGCGTTCGACCGACTCGTGGATACTTGCACCGGCACTCAACGGCGAGGGTACACGCTACTATTGGCGTGTCACTTGCTGGGACAACAAGGGACGACAAGTAATCTCGAAGACTGCCACGTTCGTCACCGGACTCAACGGCAACAGTTGGGAAGGAGCTCAATGGCTGAAAGGAAATCGCCAGAGTTGGGACAAGCAAGACGGCGCAACCGTTTTGCGCAAGAAAATCAACCTTACAGGAAAGAAGAAGATAGAGTTGGCACGCGTGTTTGCCGCATCGCTCGGAGTGTTTGATCTCTATGTCAACGGAGAGCGTGTGGGATATGAAGACCCCGATGGTGCAACGCAGTATGCCGAACTGAAACCAGGATGGACCAACTACGACAAAGAGATTCCATACATGACATTCGATGTGACCGATATGGTCAAGAAGGGCGAGAACATGCTCGGAGTGCAACTCACCAACGGATGGTGGGGCGGAGAGATATCGGGCAACCACTATCCCGCCGACCGTCAACTGGGCTTCATGGCAAAAGTCTTTGTGATGTATGCCGACAGCACCGTCGAGACATTCATCACCGACCCCTCGTGGGAGCAAAACCAATGCGGACCGCTGCTTTATGGCGATATCTATAATGGTGAGACCTACGATGCACGCCGCGACTACTCGTGGACATCACTCTCGGATGCCACTACAGGATGGAAACCAGCCGAGACAATGACCGCACCCACCGACAGCATTTATGCCTTCGAGGGTCCGCTCGTAGTCATACGCAACCAGTATCAGCAGAGTGTGAAGAAAGTCACTATATGGGAAGGCACGAAGCAGACAGGCACCACACATGGTGAAATCAATGTGAAGAGCACACTCGACAACCCTTCGAAGATGGGCTTCGTGTTGCATAAAGGCGAGACAGCCATCTTCGACATGGGACAGAACATGGTGGGCTGGCCACTGATGACGGTGAAAGGCAATTCAGGAGCCGAAATCACATGCCGGTTTGGCGAGATGCTCAACGACGACGGTAGCGAAGACCACATAAACGACGGTCCTGCTGGCAGTGTGTGGACACACAACATGCGCACTGCAAAGACCACACTGCGATACATCCTTTCGGGCAACCCGAAGGGCGAGACATATCATCCATCGACCACATTCTTCGGCTTCCGCTACATCTCGATGACAGCAAGCGAAGACGTAACAATCATGAACCTCGTGGGTCAGGTAGTAGGAAGCGACATCAACGAAGGTGCAACATTCGAGTGCAGCGAACCATCGGTCAACCAGCTCTTCAAGAACATACAATGGGGTGCCCGCGGCAACTTCCTCTCAATTCCTACCGACTGTCCTCAACGCGACGAACGACTCGGCTGGAGTGGCGACACACAGATGTTCAGCCGCACTGCATGCTACAATGCCGACATGCGTGCATTCTACCACAAATGGATGCGCGACCTGCGAGCAGCACAACGCGAGGACGGAGCCATCCCCGATGTGGCTCCGCTCGGACGTTACGGAGACTTCGGAAATGCCGCATGGGGCGATGCAATCATCATCGTGCCATGGAACCTCTACCTCATGTACAACGACACTGAGATTCTCGACGAGAACTACGAAGCCATGCAGCGCTACATGCTGTGGCTGCAATCAAATACCGACGAGCAGTATTTCTACAACGGTGCAGGTACGGCTTACGGCGACTGGCTTGCCTATGAAGAACTCGACAAGCGATTCGTAAGTGTATGCTACTACGCACATGTGGCCGAACTTATGGCTCGCATCAGCATGGCGCTCGGCAACGAAGAAACTGATATGTACCTCAATCTCGCAAGCGCCATTCGCGAGGAATTCCAGAAACGATATGTGGTGGGTGGCCACCTCACCGAGAAGAGCCAGACAGCATACGTGCTGGCGCTCCACTTCAACATGCTCGAGTATGGTACACAATACGAAAATGCTGTACGCGACCTGCGCGAGAAGATAGAGAAAAACGACTATTGCCTCTCAACCGGATTTGTCGGCACAGCATATCTCTGCCCAACACTCAGCGAATACGGTATGACCGACCTGGCATACGACTTGCTGCTGCAACACAAGAACCCCAGCTGGCTCTACTCGGTCGACAACGGAGCTACCACCGTTTGGGAACGTTGGGATTCGTTTAAGGCTGGTGAAGGATTCAACAAACACGAGTGGAACATGAACTCGTTCAACCACTACGCTTACGGAGTGATAGCCGAATGGATGTTCCGCGACATGCTCGGCATGAGTCCCGACCACGAAGACCCTGGCTTCCACCACATAGTGCTTGCACCGAAACCCGATATGCGCACCGACGACCAGATTCCTGCAGGTCAGAAACGCATCGACTGGGCACGCGGTTCGATACCTACACCCTACGGCACCCTCACTTCGTCGTGGGAGCGCGGCAAGGATGGAAAGATAAAGTATTCGTTCATCATCCCCTACAACACTAAGGCCACATTCACCCAACTGCACGAGGACGGCACTACCGAAGAGCACGAACTGACGGCAGGCAAGTGGAGTTTCTGATGAAACCAAGCGGCTGTTAGCATCATAAGCCGTTCAATATCGACTCAATAAGTTCATAATACTATCCATGAGGATGTGCAATTTTGGTTGCACATCCTCTTTTTTATTATAACATGTTATTGTTTAATGATATTTGTTTGTATTGATGTCCGGTAAAACCTATGGGTACCCTCGGGGGGTGTAATTGCAGTACTTCATTAGTTTCCTGTATCCTTCCACATTTTGTGGAACCTTCACATTTTGTGGAACCTTCACGTTTTGTGGAACCTTCACGTTTTGTAGAACCTTTATGTTTTGTAGAACCTTTATGTTTTGTAGAACCTCCACATTTTGTCATGTCGAGCGCAGCGAGCACATCTTGAAGTTGCAAGGCAACTTACATTATGTAAAGTGCTTTGCACTTTCAAGATCCTCTCCTCCTTTCAGTCGTCGGGATGACGTGATGGGGAGGGTGGGGGGGATGAAGTGATGGTTGAGGAATGAAGTGAAGGTGGTAAAAATTACTTGCAAACATTGAGTGATTTGGTTGCAAGCAATGAGTGATTTGGTTGCGAGTGTACGATAATTTGGTTGCGAGTGCGGAGTAATTTACTTGCGAGTGCGGAGTAATTTGCCTGCGAGTGCGGAGTAATTCTTTAATTTGCGTCGCAAATTTAATAATTTTCGGTGGAAAATTAATAAATTTACGTCGCAGTTTTAATAATTTGCGACGCAAATTAAAGTTTTCTTACGCACTCGCGGCAAAACTCTTGTAGTCTTTCAGCAAAAGTTCTATAGTCTTTCGGCAAAAGTTCTGTAGTCTTTCCGTATAACTTCATCGGTCTTTCCGTAGAATTTCATTTAGTGGATTTGAGTTAAGCTAATTGCACAGGCTAAGATTGGCATTATTTTTTTTGCACAAATATCTATCGTTTTTTTGCCCAATAGGCTGCATTTAACATATTTTATTAGTATTGATGATGGTTTATGCCATGATTTTTCGTAACTTTGCATGTGATAATAATAAGATCCTCTCACAAGCCATCCACTTATATGAGGCAGTGGATCATCCGGAAGGCATCCTCTCCCCTCTCTCCCTCGGGGGAGTGCGAGGGGGAGAAAACCGAATTGTCACCCCTCAGTCCCCTCAAGGGGATGAGGGGAGATAAGAGAGGGGTTTGTAAATGGTAAATAAAATGATGAAAACAAAGATGCTTCTTATGATGGCCACCATGTGTATGGCCCTGGCGCTCAATGCGCAAAAACAATCGAAAGTGTACGTCACGCGCGACATATCGCCCGAGGCGCTCGTACGTATCTACAAAGCTCTGGGCCGACCGGCCAAGGGACGTGTGGCAATCAAGATTTCGACAGGCGAGGAGAACAACCCCAACAGCCTCAGCCCTGCGCTCATCAAAGACCTCGTTGACCTCACTGATGGCACACTCGTCGAGTGTAACACTGCTTACGGAGGCGAGCGCGGTTCGTTCAGACAACATCGACGCGTGATCGAGAAACACGGGTACGACCGTATTGCAACCGTTGACCTCATGGACGAGGATGGCGAATACACCATACCCGTGCGCGACACGAAATGGATAAAGCACGACATCGTGGGCACACACCTCAAGCGCTACGACTTCATGATAAACCTCGCTCACTTCAAGGGACACCCCATGGGAGGCCTTGGCGGAGTGATAAAGAACCAAAGCATCGGTGTTGCGTCGGCCAACGGAAAGGCTAACATACACACCGCCGGACATCAGGAGGTGGTGGAAGACATGTGGAACCACGTTGAGAATCAAGACGGATTCCTCGAGTCGATGGCCGCTGCCGCACAGGGTGTGGCCGATGTGTTTGGCAAAAACATCATCTATATCAGCGTGATGAACAACATGTCGGTCGATTGCGACTGTGTCGACCACCCCGAACCCGTGAAACTCAAAGACTACGGAATCCTGGCATCGCTCGACCCCGTGGCCCTCGACCAGGCATGTGCCGACATCGTGTTTGGCATCAAGCCGAGCGAAGGAAACGACAACCGACCACTCATCGAGCGTATCAACAAACAACACGGACTCCACACCATCGAATATGCTGAGCAGATAGGGCTCGGCTCGCGCAACTACAAGCTCATATCAATCGACAAGAAGTTGCAGAACGACCTGTCGAAACGACTCGTGCTGCACTACGACTTCAGCAATGCCGACGGACAGACAGTGCCCGACCTCACACCCAACCACTTCGATGGCAAACTCTATGGCTCGGCACAGGTCATTCACGAAGGCAAGGAACACTACGTAAGTCTGGGCAACGATCAGGGATATATCGACCTCGGAGAAGAAATAGGCTATCGCCTGAAAGGTATGACCACGTTCAGCATCGCGGTGAGATACAAAGTGGCAGAGACAGCATCGCTCCAAGGCAACGGATACTTCCTCTGGGCATTCTCCACCCTCGAGCAAAACACACAAGACCGCGGTCGTTATCAGGCATACAAGCTCAACGTACAGCGCAGCGAAAACTCGGTCGGCGGATGGAACCACGAGACGATGCTCGATGTAGGACGTCAGTCGCAAAAAGGCGAATGGAAATACGTGGTATATACTCAGGAGGGACAAGAAGGCCGACTCTATATCGACGGAAAACTCGTAGCACAGAACCCCACGATGTACACCATGAGCGAGACATTCCCATGGACCGAAGTGCCTAAGTTCAACTGGATGGGACGTGCTCCCTTCCGCGGCGACGCCTATCTGGCAGGTGCATCCATCAGCGATGTCCGCATCTACAGCACCGCCCTCAGCCCCGATGCCGTAAAGAAACTATGCAAGTAACATCTAACTTCCCTTTAACTTCCCTTTAACCCCCCTTCAAACAAACATATACTATGAACACAAAACCGATAATCACAATCCTGTTGCTGATATTCCTGACATCAGCAACAAGCCGTGCCGCAAGTAGCAACGGCATTGCAGCCAAGGCAAAGACCCTCGAAGTGACATTCAACTACAACCGTCAGAACGGTCCAGGCAGCAACCAGTATGCAGTGTGGATAGAAGACGAACAGGGCCGTGTAGTGAAAACCCTCTTCGTCACCTCGTTCACCACCAAAGGACGTCCACGCGCAGGTGAACCCATCCGACGCGGATACACCTTCCGTCCCACCTGCGTCCCCTCGTGGGTGAAAGCCGTGAAAGCCGAAGAACGTACCGATGCAGAACTCGATGCCTACACAGGAGCCACACCCCAAAGCGGCACCCAGACATTCACATGGGACTTCACCGACCAAGCCGGCAAGCGCGTGAAGAAAGGCAACTACACACTCCGCATCGAAGCCACACTCATCAACGACCGCATCGTGACCTACACCGGCCACGTACGTGTAGGCAGCAAGCCCTCCGACGTGCCCCTCACCCAGTCGCTCGCAGGCTCCGACACCAGTCACGACACTATGATAACCGATGTGAAAGCCACACTGAAGTGAATATAATTCTCCATAAAAAGCTATGCATAAGTGAATGTTATTCTGCATAAATAACAACTGACGCACCGCAAAAATGATGCATAAAACGGTGTGAAACCCTCATTTTACCCCTTTTGCTGTCACTGCTGTCACCCTCCTGTCACTCTTTTTTACCACTTAACCTCATGACTATCAAAGAGTATGACAGCAGTGACAGCAATGACAGCAGTTTTTATATTATGTTATCAAAAACCTCCCTGTCATGGTTCACATGACATAATCATGAAACAACAAGCCCACCGACCTTTAGCATTTCTGCTAAAAATAAGTGGGCTTGCTCGTTTTGATGTTATTATTGAATATATAAATAATTCAATTTATAACATGTCACCGTTAATGAACTTCATCAATTCATTGTTGTAATAATGACTCCTTCTATAATAGATTTTTTATACGTTTCAGTGCATGGAAGATATGATAATTGGGTTCTTCGTACTCTACAAAGTGACGTTCCTCATCTTCCCGAAGATAGTTTAAACAATATTGATGTCCTTAAGTTCATCGTCTGTTAGTAGCTGCCTGACGATAAACTTAGACCTGCTGAAGCCTGCCTCTATTATCCAAGGATTTTCTTTTATCAGATTTTCTTTGGCTTCTACTTTATCCTTTGCTTTGGCAATTCCAAGCACTTGGCAGTTCTCCACTTCAACATCCTCATTTGGAGCAATAGTATTGCCTTCTGGTGTGTAGATGATGTATTCGTTCATAAGATTTCTTTTTTTATCTGTTCAATACTCTCCCGAGGAATGTGTCTGTGAATGCGTGTTGGAAGTTCAGGCTTATCATCTTGTATTCAGGCAGGCTTTCGAGATACTCCAGTTCGAATACCAGACGTGGGGCTTTATCGTCTTCTACTTCGGGGTGAATTTCCGTCTTACTACCTACGCGTACAATCTTTATCAGGTAGAGGTCGCGAATGCCCTTGCCCTTGATGTGTGGCATGAAGTAGTAGAGTTTATTCAGGGCAATGGTTGACGGAAATAATCCAACATTGCCAGTATAATAAAGCTTCGATGGTTCTTGATTGAGGAAGTACTCTTCATTGTCTTTTTTCACAAGACCAATAAGCAACCGCTTTGTGCTGTCAAGTTTATATGTTTTCTTGGGCTTGTTGACAACTAGTTCTTTTTCGTCTGCAAATAGGTCGAGCGTCAGTACAGGACGAGGATTGCGCTGCAAGTGTATTGGATGTGTCGATACAGGTGCTTCATCGTAGATAAACCGGTAAAGGCTTTTGCCAATTTCTTGTACGATGCCGCAAACCAAAGCATTTCCCATCAAGAATGCACGACGACCATCGGAAACTTCTGGATGATAGGTGTGGTTGTCAGGGAACATATTCAGACGCTCCAGTTCGATAGGGATTAAACGACGATAGCGTCCTGAAGGTGTCTGAACCACATGTTTAAAACGTGATGGTGCATTACCGCCTTCGCCCGTTATCATCGTGCGTGAAGGTCTGTCAAGATAGTCGGGGAATGCCATTCCTCCCTCAGAGAACACATATTCAAACCCTTCTTTCGACACGCGTTTTATCTTCTTCGCTCCCTTCTCATATTGCCATTTGGGCAGTTCCTCTTCGGATATAAAGAATTCTTCGGGCACAAAATCTTCGTCCACAAGGTTATCACCAAGTGTCTGAATAGTGCCTTCGTACACAGGATTGGCTTCAACTGAATAAACATGACGGTCTCTCATTATGCCTGCATTCCCAAACGGACTATCTTTTTTGCCTTTATTGAAGTTTGCCGATACCTCCTGAATTGTACCATGGATGTTGAAAGCAGAAACCGACTCATCTTTTGCTCGGAAAGGGAAAGCCTGTGCCAATACTCCATCAAACTTCACCCAGTCTTCCATTTGTTCAATTTTATTAGCTACGACAGACTCCTTCTGATACCCCACAATATATGTCCTGCGACGACGCTGTGGCATACCATAGTCGGCAGCGTTGATGATACGCCATTCCACTACATAACCCAAGTCAGCTAGCGATGCAAGGATGATTGCAAAGTCGCGTCCTCGCTGGGTCGCAGGAGAGTTCAGCAGGCGGTCAACATTCTCAAAGAAAATGTATTGCGGACGCTTCTTACCCTTTTCGTTTAGGATGCGATAAATCTGCCACCAAAGCACACCCTTCTTACCCTCAATACCTCCCGACTTACTGAGTGTTGCTGCTACAGAATAGTCTTGGCATGGAAATCCACCTACAATTAGGTCGTGGTCAGGAATCTCGTTAGTAGGAACAAGATTGATGTCCTTGTTTGAGTGTCCTTTTGTTCCGAATCTCGCTTGATATACAATTGATGCATCTTGATGTTGTGTAGATGGTTCCCATTGGTTGTTCCAAATCGTCTCGTAAGCATCCGATGCACCTTCAAGTCCAATGCGGAAGCCTCCAACGCCAGCAAATAATTCTACTACTTTAATTCTATGTTTAGCCATAATTTATAATCTCATCATCTTCTTTACAACGTCGAGGATATAGTCGTTGTTCAACCAAAAACACTTTGGTTGTACCCTAATTCCTTGTGGGGTTTCTACCGTTTGTCCTTTAGTACCATGTGGGCGAACATGACAAATGGGATGAGACTTTGTAGTGATAAAGTTATCATACTCCCCTTTTATAACCTTAAGCTTTGTGTCGTACCATAAATCTTCTGCTATTGCCAAATCTGTACGCGGCATATTCCAAAAGAATACTTTTTCTAATTTCATGTGATTCTTAACACCATCGGATGATTTGCGGAAAACCACAAAGAGAAATTTGGATGTTAGCAGATTGTACCAGTCGGAATCTTCCCATTTTTGATTAACAATATCAACGAACTTGATATATGGGAATGACATTGATTGTTTTATATAAGTACGATTAGCCTCAAGTGTAATGGTCTTCAAAGAGACCCCTGCGTTTTCAAACTCTTGTATTTTCTTGGATTTTACTCCTAAAATAGCCCTGCAAACATGGTACGAGAAATCTTTAGAAGATGGATTTAACTCAACTCCTCTTTTTTTGATGATGTGTGCAACGGTTTTGCCGTAATATGGTTTTATCCTCCGCTCTATCAGTTCCTCAAATGTTTCATCTCTTTTGTATGCCTTAATACTTTTGACAATGTTCTCAGACGAATATTTCTTCTGAAGTGATACAAGTCTTTTAGAGGAAATATTAAGTTGTTGACGTAAATTTGTATCAAGATACGAAGAGAGAATGATTTTGTTTATATATCCCGACTTCAGTGAATAGGCTCTTTGTTGAGCAAGTCTTTCCGAGAAAGGTTGTTTCCTCATGTTTTCTCCAGCTTTGCCCCCTTTCATGCAAGCAGCAAGATAGAAAGTAAGTCCTTCTGTCAACTCGTCAGCTTTTCCATTCAAAATCATAGAATGGATTTTGCTCCAGTCATCTCTTATGATTTTCAAGTCTTCTTTAGGAAATTTCCAAGTTCTTATAAGCTTAAAAAGCATGTCTACAGGGTCAACACCTGATTCATGCAAATAAAACATTAGAAGCAAAAACTTGTTTTTATTCCAGAAACTACTTGTTTCAAATGTTTTGTCAGCCTCTTCTATGAAATTGATGATATTTAGAACCAATCTCTCCTTTGAGCCCATGCTTTTGTCAGCAAGCAATTTCAAAGGGGTGCATTTCAATTCAAGACCTGCTTCTGGAAAATCGGGTCTTGATTCTGAATTAGGATTATAATCATAGTGAAAAAACTCAACTGATGTGCCTAAACCTCCTTTTCCATTAAATATCTTGGCTTCTGGATGCAATTCTCTAAGGGAATGGCCGAGTAGCTTCATTCCATAGTTCACTATAGACTGAGCAGATGTTATGTCATACTCTTTTCGCTTCATAACTCTTCTATTATTTGATTATTTTTCTGTTGAGTTCAATAATTCTTTTACATCAATGTCAAGGAGTTTTGCAATTTTGTCTAATGTCTGCAAGTCTGGTTGAGTCACATTCGAGCACCACCTGCTTGTTGTAGCGACATTAACTCCTAACTGTTCAGACAACCATTTCCCTGTCTTCCTTTGCTCAACCAGAACAACTTTTATCCTATTTAACGCATTCATTGCTAATATATTGATTTTAGATGCAAATTTACAAAAACTTTTAATAATAGCAAGAGTTGTTGTTGAAAAACATGTGGAAAATGTGGAAAAGTGGGGTGGGGATTGGGGAAAATGTAATGAACGGGGAATGATTCGGTGAGTTAATGGGGAGCGAATTCGACTCCTTTAAAGTTGAGATTGTGTAATCTATCTTAAAGTCCCAAATGCTACATGGTTTTCTTATAACGCGAATTTACACGAATTTACACGAATTATTCATTAATTATGTTTTCGTCTAACTGACGTCGGGTAATTCATTTAATGCTTGCATGCTTTGATTACCCGTATTATTAAATCTATTTTAACGTGAAAAACAACTTAAAAGTTGTGTGATTCGTTTTTTCTTGTTATATTTGCAGCGAAATTAAGAAAGATAGTTATGACAGCAGTACAATTGAATACAATGAATACGGAGCTTTGGAAGAGTATCGGAGCCATTGCTGATAGTGAGCCATTGATGGCTCGCTTGACCAAGTATGCAAAAAAACTTGTGAAAGAGAAGAACGACTCTGCGTTGATGACTAAGGAAGAGTTTTTTGCGAAGCTCGATCGTGCAGAGAAGCAATCGGGCAGATGTTTCTCAAATATAGAAGAACTTGATAAGTACATCCGAAGCTTATGAGGCGCTATAAGGTTTTTGTTAAGGAAGATGCACAGGAAGTAATCCACTTTATTGAATCTTTTTTAACAACACAAAATAGCCAGCTTGCACATTTGCAGGCTGGCTGTTTTGTGTTATTATTTCACATCAGTTGTGTTGTTATTTCACATCAGTTGTGTTGTAACTTCACATCTGTCCTTTTGCTTCTTTCCTTCTTTCCTTCCTTCTTTCTTTACTTCAGTTCTGCTGTGGTGCTATGCCTTTTACTTCACTTCCATTCTCAGGACGATGCCGCCGAGTGGTGGCAGGGTGAGGGGGAGGGTGGTGTCGGGCAGGAGGTCGATGGTTTGTGTGGTGTCGGTCAGGAGGTCGGTGGCAAATGCGGGACCTTGCGGGATGTCGAGGTAGCTGAACGCATGTGTGGGGATGTTGACGGCTGTATCGACGGGACAGTCTTCGAAGTTGGCGACTACGAGCATCAGCTCGCCGGCTGCGCGACGCAGGAATGCGAACTGGTGGTTGGTGTCCATGTGTGGATTGTCGTAGTTGGCATACATGAGGTCAAACATCGGGCCGGTGGTAAATGCTTCGTATGTGCCTGCCATGTTCAGCAGTTTGCTGTAGTAGGCGTGCAGGGTGCGTTCGTCGGCTGTGAGTTTAGTCGGGGTGTATTTGCCGCCGTTGCGCCAGCGACGCAGGGTGTCGATGGTCCAATAGTCGAAGATGGTGGTGCGTCCGTCTTGTCCGCTGAATCCCTCGGTGTCCATGCCTGGCTCGCCCAGTGTCTGTCCTTGGTATATCATGACCGGCCCCCGGCGCATGAGTGCTGCAATGAGCATGGCTGGCAGTGCGCGGCGTGGGTCGGAGGCGAAGTAGCTGGATGCGATGCGTTGCTCGTCGTGGTTTTCGAGGAAGGCAAGCATGTGGGGCGCTATGTCGTCGGTGGCTTGCCAGCAGTGGGTGAGCATGGATGTGCTCTCGCCGCCGATGATGCGACGCAGGGTGTCGTAGAGTCCGACTTTGTCGTAGAGGTAGTCGAAGTGTCCTTCGTGGATGAAGCGCCGGTAGAGGTCGGGGTTATATACTTCGGCTATGAAGATGATGCCTGGGTGTTCCGACTTGATCTGGCTGATGGCCCATGCCCAGAAGGCGCATGGCACCATCTCGGCCATGTCGCAGCGGAAGCCGTCGATGCCGCGTGTGGCCCAGAAGCGCAGGATGTCGAGCATCTTGTGCCAGGTTGACGGTATGGGGTTGTCGTGGCTGCCGAGCTGTGTGTCTTGTGGGTTGCCGCCGCAGAGGTAGTCGATGCCGTAGTTGAGCTTGACGGTTTCGTACCAGTCGTTGATGGATGGGGCTGGGGTGAAGCAGTCGTTGCCGGTGGCGCGAGCAGGGATTTCGTGGTATGGCTCAGCTGATGAGCTTTCGCTGCCGTCTGAAGCCGGAGCTGTGAATGGCTGTCCGGGTATGTAGTAGAAGTTGTTGTGTAGGGCGAAGGCTGTGGTGGTGTCGTCGTCCTGGCCGAGGTCGCGTATGCCGATGGGCTTGGCGATGGAGTGATACTGTCGTGCCACGTGGTTGGGCACGAAGTCGATTATCATCTTGAGGCCTGCACGATGGGTGCGGACGACGAGTGAGTCGAATTCCTTCATGCGCTGTGGCACATCGACGGCGAGGTCTGGGTCTATGTCGTAGTAGTCGCATATGGCGTAGGGGCTGCCTGCGCGTCCCTTCACGATGGATGGGTGCTGGGTTGGTATGCCGTAGGTGGAGTAGTCGATCTGTGTGGCATGGCGCAGGATGCCTGTGTACCATATATGCGTACAGCCAAGACCCCGAATCTGTCGCAGGGTCTTGGCTGTGTAGTCGTTGAGCTTTCCGCATCCGTTTTCTTCGATAGTGCCGAATGGTTTGCATGTGATGCTGTCGGCGCTGAAGGTGCGCGGGAAGGTCTGATAGATGATAGGACGCATTATTGTTCTATTCCGTGTACAGTTACGTCGCGTGATATCTTTGCAATCATGCCTTGCAGTGCCTTGCCAGGTCCGCATTCTGTGAAGTCGGTGGCTCCGTCGGCTATCATGGCTTGTACCTCATAGGTCCAGCGTACAGGCGATGTGAGCTGCTTCAGCAGGTTGGCCTTGATTTCGTCTTTGTCGGTATGTCCCTTGGCATCTACGTTCTGATATACAGGACACTTAGGTGTGCTGAACTCGGTGGCAGAGATGGCTTCGGCCAGTTCTTCCTGAGCCGGAAGCATGAGTGGAGAGTGGAATGCTCCGCCTACAGGCAGTGGCAGTGCGCGCTTGGCTCCGGCTGCCTTCAGTGCTTCACATGCTTCGTTGATGGCCTCGACATTGCCCGAGATGACCAGCTGGCCAGGGTTGTTGTAGTTTGCAGGTACTACTACATGGCCTTCGCGGTTGATGCTGGCACATACTTCTTCAATCTTCTCGTCGGGCAGGCCGATGATGGCCGCCATGGTCGATGGTGCTGCCTCACATGCCTTCTGCATGGCCATGGCACGCTTATAGACGAGTTTCAGTCCGTCTTCAAACGACAGACACTCGGCCGCTACGAGTGCTGAGAATTCGCCAAGTGAGTGGCCTGCAACCATTTCGGGCTTGAAGGCCTCGCCCATGCACAGGGCCGAGATGACGGAGTGGAGGAATACTGCCGGCTGGGTCACTTTGGTTTGTTTGAGTTCGTCGGCTGTGCCTTCAAACATTATGTCGGTGATGCGATAGCCAAGGATGTCGTTGGCCTTGTCGAAGAGTTCTTTTGCAAGCGGATTGGTGTCGTACAGGTCTTTGCCCATACCTGGGAACTGTGCTCCCTGACCAGGAAATACAAATGCTTTCATATCTCTAATACTTTCGTTTTTGTGCCACTGCCAAGTGTGACAGCGGCTGTTTACTAATATGATTTCGACTACAAAGTTACGAATTTAATTAGTAACGGGGGTGTGAAATGAAGGGTAAAAAGCGTTTTTAGCACCCGAATGGAGTAATGACAGCCCTAATATTGCTCATCGTAAACAGCGATGTGCAAAAATATTATTAATTCGCTTTTCTTAGGTTTATCTTATATTTGTCGCTTCTTTTTTCCAAACAATTCGGAGTGAGTGCCGGTGCCTGTGAAAAGTAGGGTCAGTTCCGTATCGTTCTGTTCCC
>CAMVDC010000030.1 GCA_947166155.1 uncultured Prevotellaceae bacterium
GATTTCAGCCTAATTTTTTTTATTGCTAAAAAACTTTTACCGGACAGCAATATAATCTTTACAAGCCCTACATATCCTACAAACTATAGAAGGGTACAATTCTGCTCCTCGCCCCCCCCCTCCCGAACGGAAAAAAACAGATGCGCCCACCCGCCACGGAAAGTGACGGATGGACGCATCGGGGGGGGATGTATTTATTCGTAAGAATTATTTGGCATGCTGTTCACACCAACGACGTGCATTTACAAAGGCTTCGATCCATGGTGTCACATCATCCTTCAGGTGGGGGGTGGGGTAGTTGGCCATCTGCCAAGGGAAGATGGCACGCTCCAAGTGAGGCATCATGGCAAGATGACGTCCGTCGGCACTGGCAAGTCCTGCCACATCGTAGTCGCTGCCGTTGGGGTTGGCAGGATAGCCCGAGTAGTTGTATTTGGCCACTACATGATAGTCGGCCTCGGGGCGAGGCAGTTGGAAGCGACCCTCACCGTGAGCAACCCATATACCGAGTTTGCTGCCGCTGAGCGAGCTGAAGAGTACGGAATGGTTTTGAGGAATCTGCAGTGTGATGAATCCGCTCTCGAACTTATGGCTTATGTTGTGTTCCATCTTTCCTTCGGCTCCGAGCAGGCCCAGCTCCATCATGAGCTGACAGCCGTTGCAGATGCCGAGCGAGAGGGTGTCGGGACGTGCGTAGAAGCGGTCGAGGGCTGCCTTGGCTTTCTCGTTGTAGAGGAAGGCGCCAGCCCATCCCTTGGCACTGCCGAGCACGTCGGAGTTGGAGAATCCGCCACAGAACACAATCATCTGTATGTCATCGAGGGTCTCACGGCCTGTGACCAGGTCGGTCATCATAACGTCCTTCACGTCGAAGCCTGCCAGATAGAGGCAATATGCCATCTCGCGCTCGCCGTTGGTGCCTTTTTCACGAATGATGGCAGCCTTGGGGCGTATGTCGTCATTCGTATCTCGGTCGGGACTGATACCATAATGCTGGAATGTGCCTTCGAAATCGGTGGTGAACTGATGCTGAATGGGTTGGTGTTTGTAGTTCTGGAATCGCTGGCCGGCGGTGCCATTCATGCTCTGACGCTGGTCGAGCTCATGTGAGGTGGAATACCACACGTCGCGCAAGTGGTCGATATCGAACGACATACGGCGTGTGTGTCGCTTGTCGGGGGTGGCTGCATAATCAACAGTCAGCACTCGGTTGCAGGTGGGCACTGCTATGTGTGCGAATGCAATGCCTTCACCGTTGAGCAACGCTTCCACTTCTTCCTGATTCTCCTTTGCCACCTGAATCACCACTCCTGGATTCTCGGCGAAAAGCATCTTCACGATATCGGGCTCGCCCATCTCGTCGAAGAAGACACGAAGTCCGCCTTGGGTATTGGCAAAACACATCTCGAGCAGACAGGTGATAAGTCCGCCGGCGCTGATGTCGTGGCCCGCCAGCAGGAGTTCTCTGTCGACGAGTTGCTGTATGGCATTGAATGCGTCGCGGAAGTATTCGGGGTTCTTCACCGTAGGCACGTCGTCGCCCACCCGGCCTTCACTCTGAGCCAAGGCAGAACCGCCGAGCCGCAACTCATCGAATGAGAAGTCGATGTGGTAGAGCACAGAGTCAACAGGCTGAACCACAGGTGAAACGACTTTGCGAATGTCGCTCACCTCGGCTCCCGAACTTACAATCACGGTTCCAGGGCTTATCACCTTGGTGCCGTCGGGGTATTTCTGTGTCATCGAGAGTGAATCCTTTCCTGTAGGTACGTTCACTCCTATCTCCTGGCAGAAGTCGCTCAAGGCGCGAACGGCACTGTAGAGGCGTGCATCCTCGCCTTTCTGACTGCGGCAGGGCCACATCCAGTTGGCTGAGAGCGACACACCATCGAGTCCGTCGGCCAGTGGTGCCCACACAATGTTGGTGAGCGACTCGGCTACCGACAACACACTGCCTGCTTCGGCATTGGCCAGGCCTGCCTGCGGTGCATGACCTATGGCAGTTGCGATACCAGCCTTGCCACGATAGTCGAGGGCTACGACTCCGCAATCGCTCAAGGGCAGTTGCAGTTCGCCCTGACACTGCTGTCGTGCTATCTTGCCGGTTACTGAACGGTCGACCTTGTTGGTGAGCCAGTCTTTGCATGCCACGGCTTCGAGTCGGAGCACATGGTCGAGATATTGATCGATAAGTTCTGAGTTGTATTCAAGGTTGGCATAGTGGTGTGTCACTGTCTCGTCGGTCATGACGGTCTTGGGCGAATGTCCGAACATCTGCGACACTTCGAGGTCGAAGGGACGGACACCGTCGCCCTGCTCGAAAGCAAAATGTGCATCGCCGGTGGTCTCACCCACTACATAGAGTGGGGCACGTTCGCGCTCGGCTATCTTGCGCACATGCTCTATGTGGGCTTCGTCGATGAGGAGTCCCATGCGTTCCTGACTCTCGTTTGCAATGATTTCTTTGGCGCTGAGGGTGGTGTCGCCGATAGGCAGGCGGGTCATATCGATCAAGCCACCACATTCCTCGACCAGCTCGCTCAGGCAGTTGACATGTCCTGCGCTGCCGTGGTCGTGAATCGACACTATGGGGTTCACGTCTTCTTCGCAAAGTGCACGTACGAGGTTGTTGGCACGTTTCTGCATCTCGGGGTTGGCGCGCTGCACTGCATTGAGTTCGATGCCGCTGGAGTAGCGACCTGTATCGACCGAGCTGACGCTACCGCCGCCAAGGCCGATGCGGTAGTTGTCGCCACCTACGACTACAATTTTATTGCCTTTCTGCGGAGTGCCTTTCAGGCAGTCGCGCTTGGTGCCGTAGCCTACACCGCCGGCAAGCATGATGACCTTGTCATATCCATAGTATGGTGCTGGGCTTTCGGGGCTGTCAGTGTTTGCCGCAGGCTCTTGATGCTCGAAGGTGAGCACAGAACCGCAGATGAGCGGTTGGCCGAATTTGTTTCCAAAATCGCTGGCACCATTGGAGGCCTTGATAAGTATCTGCTCGGGAGTCTGGTAGAGCCAGTGACGTGGATGCTCGCCATTGCGATAGCTTGTCATATATACAGCCGTACCAGCTATAGGCCACGAGCCCTTACCTCCGCCCATACGGTCGCGGATTTCACCACCGGTTCCGGTAGCGGCTCCGTTGAATGGCTCGACGGTTGTGGGGAAGTTGTGGGTCTCTGCCTTGAGTGAGATGACCGACTCGATGGGGCGTGTGGTGAAATAATCGGATGTGCTGTGGTCGCGTGGTGCAAACTGTTCCACCACGGGGCCCTGGGCAAATGCCACATTGTCCTTGTAGGCCGAGATGATGCGTCCGGGGTGTTCCTTCGTGGTTTGCTTTATCATCTGGAAGAGGCTGCTGGGCTGTTCCACCCCGTCGATGATGAACGTACCACCGAATATCTTGTGACGGCAGTGCTCGGAGTTGATTTGAGCAAAACCAAACACTTCGGAGTCGGTGAGTTTGCGGCCAAGTTGCTTCTCTACGTCGTGCAGGTATTCTATTTCCTCGGGGCTGAGCGCCAGTCCCTCTTGCTCGTTATATTCTTCGAGGTTCTCGATGTGGAGTATGGGAGCCGGCTTTATGTCGACCTTAAAGATGTCTTGATCAAGATGCTCGTAACGGCGCTGCAACATGGGGTCGAGCTCGCTGTCGGCCTTTATTGGGAAGAACTCCTCGATACGCTCAATGCCGCTGAGGCCCATGTTTTGGGTTATCTCGACTGCATTGGTACTCCAAGGAGTTATCATCTCGCGGCGCGGACCGGCAAACAGTCCGTCGATGGTGGTTTCACTCAGCATTGTTGCCTCACCAAACAGCCACTGCAGTGCGTCGGTTTCGCTCTGGCTTATGGTGTGGTTCATGCTAACAGCAATGATGCTGTGTTGCGGTGTGGAGAAGAAGTAAATCATTTCTTGTATCTTTGTATCTTGTTTTGTTAATATTCATGAGATAGTGAGCCTCATTCTTCGCTGATGCCTGTTATGCGGCCTTCGGAAGTGAGGCGGAGTCCGTCGGGCTCGATGGTAATGAGATGTCGTTTGTAGAGGTCGCCCACAGCTTTCTTGAATGTCTTTTTACTGACCTTGAACTCTGCGTAGATATCTTCGGCATCGCTTTTGTCGTGGAAGGGGCAGAAGCCTTCGTCGCTCTCGAAGATGTACTGGAAAAGCTGGCGGGCAAAGTCGGTCACGTTTTGCTGTCCCTGTTGTTGCAGGGCTATGTCGAGTTTGCCATCGGGGCGCACTTGCTTGACGTAAGCCTTTACACTGTCTCCTGTGTGCAGTTCGCGGAAGAGTTCGTTCTGGTATATCAGTCCGCTGTGTTTGCCATCGATTATTGCCTTGAAGCCGAGGTCGGTCTTCTGCTGTATGAGTGCTTCCACACAGTCGCCAGGCTGATATGCAGGCTGTTCTTTCGAGAGGAATTTCTCGACCTTGGCTGATGCCACGATACGCGACGTCTGTTCATCGACATAGCAGTAGATGATATATTTGTTTCCTTGCAGCATGCGCATCTTTTGTTCGCGAAACGGGCAGAAGAGGTCTTTCATGAGTCCCCAGTTGAGGAATGCTCCATACTGGTTGACCCACGATACTTCGAGGTAGGCAAACTGTCCTACTTCAACCAGCGGATGCTGTGTGGTTGCCACCAGTCGCTCCTCGCTGTCAAGGTATAGAAAAACGTCGAGAATGTCGCCCACCTTCGTGCCTTCGGCCACATATCGCTGTGGCAGCAAGATATCGCCCATTTCGCCTCCGTCGAGATAGAGGCCGAAGTCTACTTCGCGCAATACCTCGAGTTGGTTGCGGCGTCCTAATTGTATTGTCGGTTTAATCATCAATTCATTTACTATTTATTTCAGGAGGTAGGAGTGTAGACGATACCTAATCCGAGGTGACATTCGTCTGTTGCTCCTGTTACTACTTTTGCTCCTGTTACTACTTTTACTCCTGTTACTCTTGTTTATGTACCATTTAGCTATTTCCATCCTGATGGAATCCCCTTCCTTATGAGTGGTTAGGTGAGGCTCACCTCTCCGTCTTTCATGTGGATTGTGCGGTCGGTGAGTTGTGCCAGTTCCTCATCGTGTGTCACGATAACGAATGTCTGCCCCAGTTTCTCCCTCAAGGTGAAGAACAACTGATGTAGTTCGGCTTTGTTACGTGAGTCAAGGCTGCCTGATGGCTCGTCGGCCAATACGACAGCAGGGTTGTTGATAAGTGCACGCGCTACTGCCACACGTTGTTTCTCTCCGCCCGACAGTTCGTTGGGCTTGTGTGATGCACGGTCTTTCAATCCCATCATGTCGAGCAGTTCGATAGCTCGCTTATTTATTTCGCTCTGTGACTTATGGGCTATCATGGCTGGTATCATCACGTTTTCCAACGCGGTAAATTCGGGCAGCAGTTGATGAAACTGAAACACGAAACCTATGTGTTGGTTGCGGAAGTGTGCCAGTTCCTTTTGGCTCATTCCTCTCAAGTTGCGCCCGTCGACCACGATTTCGCCATCGTCGGGTGTGTCGAGTGTTCCCATGATTTGCAGCAATGTGGTCTTGCCGGCCCCGCTCGGGCCCACAATGCTCACCACTTCGCCACGCGCTATGTCGAGATTTATGCCCTTCAGTACTTGCAGGTCGCCAAAACTCTTAGTTATGTTTCGCAGTTCTATCATCAAATTATTTACTATTTAACGATTTACTATTTACGATTTATTTACTATTTTATTATTTCCTTCCTGATGGTGTCCCCCTCCTTGGGAGGGGTTAGGGGAGGTCATCTCACTCACCCCACCTTGCTTATCCACTTCGAGAGCCATGCTGTCACTTTCGACTCGTCGTATTGTACCTTGAGTGGCTCGGTGAAGGTGTATGATTCGTTGTTCTCGCCATATTGGTCGGGGAATATCATCATCACGTTGCACCGGCGCAACACTCGTTCCTGCACAATATCGGCAATGCGGTTGTAGCCCTTCTGATAGCTGATGCCACCAGGTCGTGCAGTTACTACCACAAGCAGGTGGTCGGGGTTGATGTCGGCCGCAATGCGTTCCACCTCCTGGGGCAGTGCCGAGTCGCTCAGTTTGAATTCAGCCCTCACATTCTTGTGGTATGTGTTCAGGTATCGGTGTATTAGCTTGCCTGTAGCCTCGGCAGTGTGAAACTCGATGCGGCACCCAATTTCGGCTGTCAGGCGTGCCAGGCGTTTCACCCACCTGTAGAATCCTACTTCATATTCGGCTCGCTCGGGCACCGCTACCACCACCTTGCGTATGGTGTTGACGGGCATGGTGTAGTCGACGATGATGAGCTGGCGGTTCATGTTTTTTATGAGCTCTTGGGCAAAGTGGCCGTAGAGCGACATGTCGCCGTTCACCTTCTCGTGCAGGCCTATGAGTATTTCCGATGCATCGTTTTCGCGCATGCTGTGCACCACTCCGTTCACTATGTTGACAGCCAGGCGGCTTTGTGTCTGTACCGGTATGTCGGCAGCTACGCATATCTCTTCTGCCTGACTGAGCACTTCGCGGCTATGACGTGCCGACTGCTCGGTGAAGTCGCTGTCGCTGACCACATTGAGACAGATGAGTCCGCGGTTGAGCCGTGGGTTGCGCATCATGATGGCTGTTTGGGTTATGTTGCGTATGCGCGACGTGTCTTTGAGCATTACGAGTATTTTCTCGTCGTCGGTCGGTTTGTCGGCTCCGAGGTCTTGATTGCCGTCTTGTTGCAGTTTCATGCGACGTGCACCTTGGTCGGTGACTATCGAACTGATGATGCACGAGATGAGAATCATCACCACCACACCATCGAGCACGGCACTTGGCATCAGGGTCTCGCCCGTCGACTCGCCGGTCACCAAGCTCGTACCCACCATCACCATCGCGATGGCTCCGGCTGCATGTGCTTCAGACAGTCCGAACATGATGAGGCCTTGTGCATGATTGAATCCCAATAGTTTGCGAGCTATCGACGATGCAAGCAACTTGCTCAGCGTACTTACCACAACGATGATAAGCACCACACCCACGGTGCCCATCTGGCTGAAGAGGGGTCCGAGGTTGACCATCATGCCCACTCCTACAAGGAAATAGGGTATGAACAATGCGTTGCCAACAAACTCTATGCGGTTCATGAGCGATGACGAATGAGGTATGAAGCGGTTGAAGATGAGTCCGGCAATGAATGCGCCGAGCAGTCCCTCGATGCCACACAGTTCGGCCATGACTGCTGCGAAGAACATCATAGCCAGCACAAAGATGTATTGCACCACACGCTCGGTGTAGCGTTTGAACACCATGCGGATGATGGGTGGGAAGATGAGGAACATGCCTACGAAGTAAGCCACGCATTTCAGTGTAAACAGCGCCCAGAACCATACATCGCCTCCACCGCGATATGTGCTCGAAATGACGGCAAGGAAGATAAGTGAAAACAGAAGGGCGCACATGGTGCCCGCTATTGAAATCGTTACGGCAGGATGTCGTGTCAAGCCATAACGTGCCACGATGGGGTATGCCACGATGGTATGTGAGGCAAAGATACACGCCAGGAGCAATGACGTACCCACCGAATAGTCGAGCAGGTAGCGACCCGCCAGGAAACCGCAGGCAAAGGGTATGAGTGTGGTGAGGCTGCCGAAAATCAGCCCCTTCGACACATTGTGCTTGAAGCCCTCGAGGTCCATCTCCAGTCCTGCCAGAAACATGATGTAGAATATGCCTACCTGTCCGAACAACTGAAAACTGGCATCACGCTCCAGCAGGTGAAGCCCGTGTTCGCCAATGAGCACTCCGGCAAGTATCATGCCCACGATGTGTGGTATGCGCAATTTGCCGAACACCATGGGTGCCAGCAGTATGATGAGCAACACTACGAAGAAGACCAACGTAGGGTCGTGTATCGGCAATGTATTGTTCATGTAGGTTTCTCTTTAGACGATGTCCCAAAAGAATTTATATGGGCGTAACTTTGCAGTGCAAAGTTACGCAATAAATTGCATCTACGCCCCACCGCCACCACATTATTTTATGTTTACACCTCTATTTCCTTGCATCGGTGTGCGAAAAGTGTGGGGCTACCTTGCAACGAGACGATAGCGCGCGCCGCCAAGCAGTTCCACCACTCCCTTCTGTTCCAACTCGTAGAGTTGGTTGATGATGGTGGAATATGACATGCCGGTGCGTGATATTATAGTGTTGATTTGTGTCGATTCGTCGTTACACAATATGTCGACTATGCGTTGCTCATCGTCGGTCAGGTCGACAAAGAGTCGTGGCTCCATCTCGCGCGTTGTGGGTGGCGTGCTCCAGTTCATGGCTACAGCGAGGTCTTGAGCCGTGAGCATCATCTGTGCTTCCTGCCGCATAATGAGGTTGTTGCAGCCGAGGCTCATCTCGTCGCCCACACGTCCGGGCACTGCAAACACATCGCGGCCATAGCTCTGAGCTATTGAAGCCGTGATGAGCGAACCGCCTTTCTCGCCGCTTTCCACCACGATGGTTGCATCGGCCATGCCTGCCACGATGCGGTTGCGGCGCACGAAGTTCATGCGTTCGGGGGTTGTGCCGCTCGTATATTCGGTGAGCAAACCGCCTTGCTTCAGCATCTGGGCAGCAGTACTGCGATGTACGGCCGGATAGATGCGGTCGAGGCCATGTGCCAGCACCGCCACTGTCGGGACATCGTCGGCAAGGGCTGTTCGGTGGGCATTGATATCTACGCCATACGCAAGGCCGCTCACCACCAGGAGGTCGGGCACCAACTGGTGAAGGTCGTGGATGATGGCCCTGCACATGTCGCGGCCGTACGCCGTGCATCGTCGCGAACCCACCATGCTCACCACGTGGCGAGTGTTGAGATTCATGTGTCCGCATGCGAAGAGCACGAGCGGAGCGTCGGCACACTCGCGCATACGAGCGGGATATCGCTCGTCGCCCAGCGTATATGCATCGAGCCCCTTTTCGGCCACATAGTCCATCTCGCGGCGGGCACCGTCGAGATATGTGTCGAAATGACCCACCGCCTCTTGCATCCGGCTGCCTGCATCGGGAAGCAGGTCGTGCAGGTGGTGGCGGTATTCGTATATCAACGTTGCCGACCCTGTAGCCTCATACATCTGTTTGGCCCCGATGACTCCTATGCCAGGAATGGCCGACAGTGCCAGTGCGTATATCGTATCTTCGTTGCGACTCATTTGTCTTTCATGTGGAGTGGTTGTACAATAGCAACTGCAAATTTACAAAAACTATTCAATTCGTGGCGCATCAAGGCGAGTTTTTCATTGTTTCAGTCAAATAAATGTGGGACGTGAACAGGCATTTGACAATTATTTACTACCTTTGCATCACACACCGACACACATATCCCGGCCTATGGACAAATACACTCATACACTCAGCATGAAGGTGCGCGACTACGAATGCGACCTTCAGGGAATAGTAAACAATGCCAACTATATGCACTACCTTGAGCATGCACGCCATGAGTTGCTGCTGGCGCGCGGACTCAGTTTCGCCCAGCTCCACCGCGATGGCATCGATGCCGTGGTGGCGGCTGTCGCCATGCGGTTTAAGTGTCCGCTCAAGAGCGGCGACGAATTCATGGTCAAGTCGTGGTTCGAACACCAGGGAGTGAAGTACATTTTCCATCAAGACATATTCCGCGCATCCGACGGCCGGCTCTCCATCCGCGCCGTGATCGATGTGGTTTGTGTCGTAAACGGTCAGCTGAGCGAGGTCGACATACTGTAGGCGAGTGCCTACTCTCACACCATTCCCAGTAGCGGGAACGGCGTTCCCTGCAGTGGGAATGGCGTTCCCGCTACTGGGAATGTGTCGTTTCTGCGCATGTGCCGACATGTGTATGCAGCGATTCGCCTATTTGATGTAGTTGGCAGTGACCGAATGGGTCGAGCGCAGCATCTCTGACGGAGTGCCGCTGAAGATGAGCCGACCGCCTGCCTCGCCTGCTGCCGGCCCCAACTCGATGAGGTAGTCGGCCGAGCGGATGATGTCGGTGTTGTGCTCCACGAGGTACACGCTATTGCCTGCATCGACCATTCGGTTGAAGAGTTGCATGATGTGGACTATATCCTTCACGTGCAGACCGTCGGTAGGTTCGTCGATGATGAAGAGTGCATGCTCCTCGCCCAGATGTGATGCGAGTTTCAGGCGCTGCTGCTCGCCGCCCGACAGTGTGGAGAGCGACTGGTTGAGGTGCAGGTATCCCAGCCCCACGTCGGCCAGTGGCTGCAACTTCTGCTGTATGGGTGTTGATGCAAACATGCTGCATGCCTCGTCGACCGAGAGGTCCATGACCTGTGCGATATTGAGGTCCTGATAGGTGAAGGCCAGTGCTTCGGGCGAATAGCGCAAGCCGTGGCATGCCTCACACTGGGTCTCCATGCTGTCCATGAATGCCATCTCGGACACCACGACACCCTTGCCGCCACACACGGGGCAGGCGCCGCGGCCGTTGAAGGTGAAGAATTCTTCCTTTACTTTGTTGTGACGTGCAAAGAGTCGGCGTATGTCGGGTGCCACGTCCATGTATGTGGCAGGTGTTGACCTGAGGCTGGTGGCGAGGTTGCTCTGCGACACATACACGACCTTGAGCTGCGGCATCTGTTGCGGCACCTGCCTCATGAGTTCCTGCATGAGGCTGCTTTTGCCCGAACCAGCCACGCCACACACCACGCCGAGCACATGGAGGGGCACTTGCAGGCTTACGTGTTGCAGGTTGTGCAGGGTGGTGTCGCTGACGGTGAGCCACTGCTGCGGGGTGCGCGGATGTGTGTTGAGGGGCATAGATTCAGCAATCATGCGTCCTGTGGCTGTATCGCTGTGGATGAGTTCATCGTATGTTCCTTCAAACAGTATCTGTCCGCCTTCGCTCCCGGCACCAGGCCCCATGTCGACTATGTGGTCGGCAAGGCGTATCATGTCCTTATGATGCTCGACGAGGATGACGGTGTTACCATGGTCGCGCAGTTTGCGCACAGAGCGTTGCATGAGTTCTATGTCGCGATTGTGAAGCCCCACACTGGGTTCGTCGAGGATATATAGCACGTCGGAGAGCGACGAATTGATGTATTTCGCTATCTTGCATCGCTGTGCCTCGCCTCCCGACAGGGTGCCGATGGGGCGGTCGAGGCTCAGGTAGCCCAGCCCAATCTCCTCGAGTGCATCGAGCCGCTGGGCTATTGCCACCTTCATGTCGGCAGCCAGGGGGTTGGTGAGGCTGTGTATCCAGCGGTTGAGCTTGGTGACCGACATGTGGCACGCCTCGGCTATGTTGATGCCATCGATGCGGCATGCAAGCACTTCGGGTTTGAGGCGAGTGCCGTGGCAGTCGGGACAAGTGCCCATGATGAGCATGGGATTGAGCACAGCGCTATGCAGCAAGCCTTCCTCGCTGTTGATGATGCTGCGATACATGCGCGGAATCAAGCCTTCGTATTTGGCTGTGCGGGGCCAGTTGGACGGTGGGTTCTTCAGTTTTATCTGCGGCGAATTGAGGAAGAGGTCGAGTTCCTCGGGGGTGTAGTCGCGTATTTTCTTATCGAGGTCGAACAGGCCGCTGTGGGCATAGCGTATCCACCGCCAGCCTCCCTTATGGAATGCGATGTAGTGTATGGTGTCTTCGTCGTTCAGGCTCTTGTCGAAATCGACGAGTTTGTGGATGTCGAGTTCGCGTATCTCGCCCAGCCCCGAGCATCGCGGACAGCTGCCCTGCGGGTGGTTGAATGAGAATGAGTCGCTATACCCGACGAACGGCTGGCCCACCCTTGAGAAGAGCAGGCGCATGAGGGCATAGATGTCGGTATATGTTCCGACGGTGGAACGGCTGTTCTGCGTCGGCTTGCGCTGGTCGATGACTATAGCGATGGGCAGTCCCTCGATGCTGTCGACGTGTGGCCGTCCGTATTTCGGCAGATATTGCTGCACGAACGTTGGGAAGGTGTCGTTGAGTTCGCGCCGCGACTTGGCAGCAATAGTGTCGAGAACGAGCGATGACTTGCCCGATCCCGACACTCCTGTGAATACTGTGATCTTGTACTTTGGTATCTGAAGCGACACATGCTTCAGGTTGTTTTCATAAGCTCCGCGTATTGTAATCATTGATTCTTATGGTTTTGTAACTACCACCTTGGCAGTGCTGACGGTTCCGTCGGCATGATGGATGCGCCTCACAACGATGCCTTGTGGGTTGGCGATGCGACGTCCGTCGAGGGTGATATAGTCGACCCACGCTCCTGCCTCGTCGCTCTGCGACATGGTGAGCTGGCTGATGCCCACGGTGGCGTTCTCGAAGGAGTTGATATACACCTTGAGTTGTCGCACTGCGGCCTCGAGTCTGCTGTCTTGCATCATCTGTTGCGGCGTGAGGTCGTAGTAGTTGCGGGCAGTGACCAGTCGTTGGTACTGGCGCATCTCGCTCACCACTGGGTTGTCGGCATACAGGCTGATGATTGAGTCGGCTTGTGCAGTGATGAGGAAATACTGGTCGAGGTTGTCACGACGCGTGGATAGTTGCGAGGTGAGGTCGGTGAGCGTCTGTGTGGCTTGTTCTATATCGTCGATCGATGTAGAGGTGGTTCCATCGTATTTGTCGATGAGGTCTTGTATCTTCGTGCGTATGGTGGCACATGCCTCATACTGCTCGCCCTCGGTGGCGGTCATCAGTTGCTTTGCCTCGGTGAGCGCGGCATTGAGCGCGTTGATGAATGGCTTGAGGTCGATGATGGTGATGGTGCGCGAGAACTCACGGGTCTTGCCTTCGTTGTCGGTGGCTACCACACGGATGGTGTGACTGCCTACACGCGGCTTCACCCACTTATACTCCATGTCGTACTCGGGTGTGTCGGTGAGTGCTTTGGTGGCTTTCAGGCCTCCGTCGATGTATATACGCAGCAGTCGCAGCGACCCGTCGGCATCAGCTGCATGAATAGCAACCATGATGGTGTCGTAGGATGTATAGCGATCGCTGACCGTGGGGTTCGACATCGTGATGGTTGGTATGCCGCTATCGAGCGAGTGGCGCTTGCAGAAGTTCCATATCAGCAGACGGTTGTAGCTCGATGGCCAGTGGCCGCCTTCGCTGCCCGAGAACATCCACACCTCGCCGCCGTTGGGACCTCCGCTCCATTGCTCGAGGTCGCCGGTGTAGTAGCAGTCGGGCGAGGGGCGGTAGTTTGGGGTTTTCTTGTAGGTGGGGTGCTGGTCGTGCTTGGCGAAGTTTTCGATGTAGCCGTGCATGTTATACTGGTCGTAACCGAACACGTCGTCCTTGTAGGAAGTGATTTCGATGAGGTTGACTGGCTTCTTGCAGTTGTTCCACGGGCTTTCCGAGAACTGGATGCCGCTCGTGGGGGCGAATGCAGCTATGCGGTCTTGCATCTGTGCGATGCAATGGAAGATGAGCATCGAACCCATCGAGAATCCTGACCAATAGACGCGGTTGATGTCGATGTTGTAGCGCGACTGCATCTCCTCTATGGTCTTGATTACGAAGTTTTGGTCCTTAGTGCCTCCGGTGTCCCATGTGTTGCCGTCGCTGCGCAGGTAGGTGACCACAAACTTGGCGGTATCGATCATCTCGTAGAGCTTGTCGCCGTCGAGCTGGTATTCGGGGTTTTGGTTCATGCCGTGGGTCACAATCATGAGTGGCATGTTGTCGCGCATGGTGCTTGGTGTGAACACAATCATGTTGCGACTCTGACCGTTGACGTTGATGTCGAGGCTCTGACGGTTATAAGCCTTGGCTGTGATGCCTGTAAGCATCACAGCCGCTATGAATAGATATATGTGTTTCATAATTACTTGTCGCTGCGGTCACGGAAGTTCCACTTTGAGTTGTCGCTTTTGAAGTCGAATGGTGCGAGGGCTGGTGTGCAGTCGCCTGCCGACACGAGGGCGAGTGGCTCGGAGTGTCCGGGCACTGATTTAGGCATGATGCGGTATGTGCCGTCGGTGCACATGTCGATTCGCCACAGTTGCTCGGGTGCGCCGGTGAATGTGGGTGTTGCTATCACTTCAGCATCGGCTGTGGCGGTGAGGGTGCGGTCGGTGCCGGCGATGGTTATCTTGTAGTATGGACCACCGAGGTATCCGCTGCCGTCGGTGGCGGGAGTGATTGTCCAGCGCTGATGTGGGCGTGCCATGTAGTCGGCCATGCGTATGCGTATGTCACCTGCAGGCCATGTTTCGACTACGTCGGCCAGCGACTGCGATGCTACTGGCTGTGGTGGTTGCTGGTTTCCGCCTCCGAATCCGAACATGCGCATGCCGCCTTGTGCACGCACGAAGTCAACAACGAGTTCGAGCGAATAGCCGCGACGTTCCGACTCTATCTCGTAGGTGCCGGGCTTGAACTGGTCGGCGCCTACTGGCCATCCGTCTTTCCATGTGAGTGGATGTATTGCGAGCACGCTGCGTCCGCCCTGGTCGAGGTCGGCTTCCCAGTGGAACGACATTTTCTCCACGCCTTCACACTCGATGAATCGTCCGAAGTGTCCGGCTCCGAATGTGCGTCCGCGTCCGCCTATCACCATCTTGCCGCCGCCCTTGAGCATGTCGCGGCCTACATTGTCGAGGTATGGGCCGGTCACTTTGCGCGAGCGTCCTACCACGATGTTGTAGGTCGAGTTCACGCCGTCGCAGCATGTGCCGTGGGTGCCGAGCAGGTAGTACCATCCGTCGCGGTACATGAGTGCGCCTGCTTCACAGTCGATGGCCACGTTGATTGCTTTGTTGCCTTTCACGCGTTCGCCGGTCTTGGGGTCGAGTTCCACGAGGCGTATGTATCCGAAGTATGTGCCGTAGACGAGCCAGAGGCGCCCTGTGGTGGGGTCGAGCATGAGTCCTGCATCGATGGCGTCGCAGTCTTCGTCGGTGATTGATGATGCGACTTCGATTGCATCGGTGAACTTGAAGTCGGGCGACTGTGGGTCGAGGGTTTTGTTCCACATGGTGAGCACTCGTCCTGCGTGTCCGCCGCCGAGTCCGCCGCCTGTGGCGCTGTATGCTATGAGATATCGGTCGCCGATTTTGATGGCATCGGGTGCTGCACCGCCGCCTGGGCGTTGTGCTCCCGAGTTCCATGTCCATCCGTCGGACGAGATGAGTCCGCCTCCACCTGTGCCGAATGTGTAGTATTTGCCATCACATTCCATGATGGTCGAGGGGTCGTGTATGAATGGCGCTCCCACTTGTGCGGTGGCAGCGGTGGTTGCTGTGAGTGTGAGGGCCAGCAGTGCGTGGCGCAAACTGTGACGGCCTGTAGCTTGTGTATATGTCTTTTTCATAATGTTGGTTTTTGTTTGTTGGGTTATTTCACTGTGGCTTTAATGTTGGTGACGGGTTGTCCCTTTGCGTCGACAAAGCGCAGGCAGAAGTCGCTCATGCCTGGGCCGTTGATGACTGCTCCCCAGATGGTGTGGCGTCCTTTGGTCAGGGTGAGTCGGCTCGACATGCAGTCGTCCATCACCATGCGGCGGTCGCCCGAGAGGATGAGGGTTTCTTTGCCGTCGATCCACCATATTGAGCCTGAGTTTGAACCTACGGCCAGGCGCACGTCGGTGAGGTCGCGGTCGCACTCGATGATGGTCGTGGCGAAGAAGATGACTCCGTAGACTTGTTTTTCAAGGCCTGATGCGAATCGGAAGAGTTTCACGTTGTAGCGTGTGGCATCGAAGGCATGCCATGTGAGTTCCTGCTCGCCCACTGTCACCTTTTGTCCGTCCTTGGGTGTGGTGGTGAGTTGTCCCTTGAAGTAGTTCTTGCCCAGTTCGTTGTGCAGGTAGCTGTCGGTGAAGACGGTGTTGCTGCGGTTGGGCTTGTTGATGGGTTCGAGCAGCAGCCAGCGACGTATGAATCCCTCGGAGTCGGGGTTGGCCGTGGTGGTCGTGATGGCTGTGAAGTAGTCGGATAACACTGGTTTCACTCCTTCGTTCGACGGCATTCCGTCGGGGTAGGTCTGTGAATTGGCTGAAGCTGCCAGGATGACGGCTGCTGCCAGTGTGATGAGTCGTTTTGTTTGTTTCATAATGTTGCCTTTGGTTTTTATAATTTGTTGTTTGGGTTGGTTGTCGGTGGGTGATGGTGGCGTTGGTGTGTGCCCCGTGATGCGACGGGGGGGAGGGGATAGGTTGACCCTTATCCCCGCGCTGCATACACCTCGTCGATGGTCATTGGTTTCTGCTTGTGGCCGAGCACACGTGCTCCGTCTTCGGTGATGAGGTAGTCGAGCTCGTTGCGCAGGCCCGAGAATCCCTTCCATGCCTCAAGCTTGTCGTAGCAGATGAAGTCGGTGAACTGGTGTTCGGCCCTCCATTTGTCGATGAGTTCGGGTATGAAGTATATGCCTGGCTCTACGGTGAACACGAATCCGGGTTCGAGCGGACGTGCCAATCTGAGTGACTTGAATCCGAACTGCTTGCTTTTCTCCACGCCTTCGGGGTAGCCCACGTATTGCTCGCCGAGGTTTTCCATGTCGTGGACATCGAGGCCCATCATGTGGCCCAGACCGCAGGGGAAGAACATGGCGTAGGCTCCTGTGTGTGCGGCTTCCACGGGGTCGCCCTTCATGAGGCCTATCTCTTTCATGCCTTCACACAGGGTGATGGCTGCGTTGATGTGTGCCTGTCGGAATGGTACTCCAGGTGCGAGGGTGTCGACTGCTGCCTTGAAGGTCTTGAGGTGCAGGTTGTAGATCATGGCTTGCTGGTCGGTGAAGCGGTCGCCCACGGGCATCGACGAGCTGAGGTCGCCGGCGTAGTGCATGGGGTCTTCGGCTCCGGCGTCGAGCAGGAATATCTGTCCGTCCTCGAGAGTGTTCATGAATCGGTGCTGATGCAGTGTCTGTCCCTTCACCGTGGCTATTGTGGGGAATGCCTTATAGCAGTCTTGGCTGAGGCATGCGCGCTCCACTTCGGCGGCTATCTGTGCTTCGGTCATGCCGGGGCGCACGGTGCGGTAGGCTGCGAGGTGCATGTCGACACTCACGTCGACAGCGGCTTCAATGTGTTCTATCTCCTCGGGGGTCTTGTGGTTGCGCATGTCTACGATGGCTTTGATCATGCCGACCGATGCCTTCGAGGCTTGTTCGGCAGGCAGGATGCCCAGCAACTCCCACAACCACACCTGATGTTCGCCGCGGTAGGGGGGCAGGAAGTGTACTGGCTGATGCTTGGCCAGGGCGGCTTTCACCACCGTGTCGAGCTCGGCCAACGGGCGTGTCTCGCTTATGCCTACCAGCTCGCACTTCTCGTGCAGGGTGGGCTGATATCCCATCCACACTATGTCGTCGATGGTGAGTTCGTTGCCGAATATGATTTCGCGGTTGTTGTCGATATCGATTACAGCGGCCAGCCCTGCCCAGTCGCTACCGAAGAAGTAGTGGAAGGAGCTGTCCTGACGGAAGTGATAAGTATTGTCGGCATAGTTCATGGCTGCCTCGCCATTGCCCAGGAAGAGCAGGAGGCCACTACCCACGCGTCGCTTCAGTTCGTTGCGGCGCTCAATGTAAGTTTCTTTACTAAAAGTTTTCATGATTTGACGGTATTTGGTGGTTTACGTTCTTTAGCCCACAAAGTTAAGCAAAAAGTGTGGAATATCCTTGGTTTTCGCTGTTTTTTTTGCTCGCGAAGCTGATATTTGGCGCTCAACGGGCGTGAATGTGGGCCGATTGCAGGTTGAGGATGATGGTTTACGCGCGTTCGAAACGGCTCGCGAGTGCGCACGTATGGCTCGGGGGGAACCCGCGAGGCCGAACCTCGCGGCACCAACGCCGCAACGGCTCGCGAGTGCGCGCGTATGGCTCGCCACACACACACACACCACACGCAACGGCTCGCGAGTGCGCGCGTATGGCTCGTCCCCCGTACAAGGTACGACCGTACTTTGCACGGAAAACGCTCGTCCCCTGCACGGGGGACGACTTTCTCAGACACAAGGGACGGACTGAGAATGCAACGTGTTGATTACCAAAGGGCGCTAAAACAGCACTTCGTCGCTATAGGAGTCGAACGTGACGGACACATAGGGCGCATAGCGGGCAAAGAGGTCGGCCACCGCCTGCTGCATGTCGGGCGTTATCGCATACTCGCCATTGCGCATGCGGTAGTATTTGTTGCGTCCGAAGCAGGCAACGAGTTGGGAGCGAAGCAGTGACGAATCGCCCATGTTCACCTGCTCCATCATGTTGCGCATGCCGCGCGCTATGTGTTGTGGTTCAGATGGTTGATAGCACGTTCTGCGACCTTCGGAGTCGAGATAGGCTGCGGGGTTGACTACGGGAAACTGTCGGGTGGTGACGGGCACCGCCTGTGTGGCCAGATGCCTGAGACATGTGCCTGCTTCCGGACATTGAGCCGACATGCAGTAGGCATAGCTCTGGGGAATTTTACTGTATTCGATTTCCATGATAATTATGTTTTGGTTTTGAAGTTTTTTACTATGTGTGGGGCATTATTACACCTTATTATTATTACGTGCGCGCGAGGAACGTCGTTCAATCCTTGCGCGAGATGTGGTCGAACATCAAATAGAATATCACCGCCACGATGAAGCCGCAGATGGAGTCGATGAGGTAGTGGGCACGTATGTATACCGTGGCGCATACGAGCAGCAGATATAGCGGCAGCAAGATGTAGAACAAGCGGCGGTTGCCCGAGCGCCATGCCAGCATCATGCTCACGGTGCTCATGCCCACATGACTCGAGGGAAATGCAGCCGTGGGGTGCTCGCCAAACTCCTGTGCACCGATGACCAACTGGCTGAATATGCCCCGCACCTCGGGCAGCATGGCTGCCTCGTGGCTCTGCAGATAATGACCCAGCGGGGGGAACAGCGTGTCGCCACCCGTTGCCGCCTTCATGGCTGCGATGGCTGCAGGCGTGTCGGACGTATTGCCAGTAAGGGCGAAGGGATCGATGCCATATATGTCGGCCAGAGCCTTGAAGTAGTATTGAGGTCCGCCTACGGGCAGGAGGTCGAATATGGCATAGAAAAGGAAGAAACTGCCGAGGAAGATGGTGGTAGCGCGATTGTAGTCGTCGGTGCGGCATACGAGGAAAAAGACAATCACCGCCGCCATCATGTAGTAATAAGCATAGTAGCCAAGGTTGAAAGCCTCGCTCCAAAGGGTGTGAGGCAACAGGCGCGCAAACTCGAGCGACGGCTGACAACCAAAGAGCGACTGGTCGGCAGCAGCAAACAGATGGTCGAGATAGGGCAACTGGCTACAGAAGTCGTAGGTCTCGGGATACCACCACACGAGCAGCGCCAGCAACGGCACCGTGCGCCATGCAAGCGACAACCGGTGGGGCAACAGGTGGTGGGTGAAGTGGGTGACGATGATGATGCCTATAGCCGCACCTCGCAACACAAGCATCGAACCCACGGATGGCAGCGAGCTGCCGTAGATGACGATGAGTATCAACGTAAACAACACGTATGCTATGGTGAGTTTCTCGACACCAAGCAGGTGGGAACATATCGATGAGAGTCTTTTCATAACCATTTATTTTGCTTATACCATTCTATCGTTGCTTTCACTCCGCGCTCCAACTGCCACTCGGGCCTGTAGCCAAGCACATCGAGCATAGGGGATGTGTCGCATGTCCAGTCGCGCTGAGCCATGATGCGATACTTGTCGCGATTGAGGGTAGAGGGGCGGTGCACCACCTTGCCCCATGCCTCAGCAACGACCGATATCACATACAGAAACCACAGCGGAGCAGTGATGTGGAGCACGTGTTTCACTCCCATCTCCTTCTGGATGAGGCTACTGAAGTCGCGCGACGTGTAAACATTGCCGTCGGTGAGGCTGAACGTACCACCGGCTACATCGCCCTCAATAGCATGGAACACCGCTCCTACAACATCGGCCACATACACAAAGGTGAGCTTCTGAGGCTCGAAACCCACTGCAAAATCAACGTGGCGACCGATGGAACGCGCCATCATGTAGTAGTCCTTCTCGCGCGGACCATACACACCCGTGGGGCGGAATATGAACAAACGACACGCTGAGCCATCAGCCTTGCCTGCAAACAGGGGGTGAGCCTTGAGCCATCCCTCGGTCTTCAGCTTGCTCTCTCCGTATGCCGAGCCATAGATGGCGCTGAGGCTACTGAGATATACAAAGGTGGCAGGCACAGAACCGGCCGCCACGAGCGCCTCGACAAGATTGACCGTCGACTGATAGTTGTGGCGCATAAACTCATCCTTGTCAAGGCATTTTGTGGCTCCACCTGCATGCACAACCACATCAAACTTCACACCCTCATGCCGGAATGCATCGGCCATCTGAGCCGAATCGTTGAAGTCGAGGGTGATGAAATGCAAGTCTTTATGCTGCAACCAGCGGCGGCTCGACCCTCCGCGTACCGCAGCATAGGTTTCGTAACCGCGATGCAGCGCTTCATCACACAGGAAACTGCCGATAAAACCACTGGAACCGGTTATGAGTATTCGTTTGTTCATATCGTGTAGATTATGTTATTTTATGTACCAATATAGTGCTTTTAGTATACCAATGCGGTGCTTTTAGTATACCAATGCGGTGCTTTAAGTATACCAATGCGGTGCTTTTAGTATACCAATACAGCGTTATTTTGTATACCAATACAGTTCGTCGAGCACCACACCATCGGTCAGAGCTGCGATACGGAGCTGCGAACTGCGACGAGCAGACCCTACGGGCAGCACCACGGTGCGCACTGCCTGATTGCGCAACACGTTGCGTTTCCACTCCTCGCTGCGGTCGTAGGTCTGATATTCAACCTCCTGGGGCGTCGAACCCTCAATACCCACACTCACTGCCAGGCGTTCGCCGGCAAACGGATGGGCGGGCAGCAAGCGGAGTTCCACATAAAGGCTGTCGTGATGACGCCCATGAGGGATGTCGACACGAATCGGACGGTTGACACTGATATCTATAGCATTGCCTTCATACCCCAAACCACGGATGGAGGAACTGAGCCCCGATGCCTTCAATGCCACACGATGCTTCACCACCTCGGGGCTCTCGGGATACTGCATCGGAACCTCGACACGGCTGAACACCGACAGCCGGCGTGGCTGCATGTCCATGATGCCTGTCCATCGGGGATTGGAGTTGTAGGTGTGTGTGAGGCTCACAATCGAGTCGTAAGCCAGGTCGCTCTCTGCCTTGGTGGCAGCAAGAAACTTGATATTCATCTGTGTGGCCGACTGCACGGGGTACTTCACCAACTGGAAGAAAGCATTGCGGCGGTCGGTGGGCACCATGTGCCACAACTGCTCCACGCGGTCGGAGAGCCGGCGATACTGCTGCATGCGCCCGTCGGCATCAGCGCGTGTCCACCCCTCGATAGGGCGGTGCTGATTCCAGTAAGTGCGGTCGCTCTCTTCAGTGCGTGTCCCGCCCATAAACTCAGGCCGACGTATGTGGTTCAAACGATAGTACTCGCTCATCACTTCGGCCACCGGTCGTCCCAACTTCGGTCCGAACTCCCTGCTCATGAATTGCCTGAGCTGCTCATACTCGTCGGGTTCCGATGTCGGTGCATGCCAGGCCATGTCCATCCAGCGTTCTACGAGATACTCGGCCGGCTTTATATCGCCCACATTCAGAATCCACATCTGCCTGATGCCACGACTGAAGGCTTCCGACATCTGCCAGCGCATGAGGAACGGCGACACGGTGCTTATCCACAGATAGTCGTGGGGCCGACCCCAGTAGCTCGTGTGGTAGTAGATGCCGTTACCCCCGCTGCGGTGTCTCTCGGTCGAATCGGGGAAATGACGGATATAGCCGTAGTTGTCGTCGGTCCACATGAGTGTCACATCGTCGGGCACATGGAGTCCCTGCTTGTATATATCGAGCACCTCTTTGTAGGGCACAAACACCTGCGGTACACTCCCCAGCTTGCTTTCATCGAGGTTGAGCGTGGCGGCCAGCATGCGTCGCTGGTCGTCGATAGCCATCTGCAGGTAGCGCACCTTGTCGTCCATAGTGCGTGTGCCCAGCATGGCACCATCGTGAAGTCCGCGCATACCGAGCGTGTAAACAATCTCCTGATTCTTTACGTCGTCAAGCCGCTCCTGCCAGAAGGCTTGTACGCCCTGCCTGTTGCTCACATAGTTGTATTCACCCTTTCCGCGCATGGGCCATTCGGTAGCTGTAGAGCTGGCCATGGGTTCGCAGTGCGAGCCTCCTATGTATATACCATACTTCTCCGCCATCTCTCTGTTGCCGGGGATGGTGAAGAATGGCTGGCTACATTCATGCATGGCAGGCCAATAGTAGTTGGCCCGCAAGCGCAGCATGAGTTGGAATATACGCTCGTTCACCTTCGGACCTATGATTCCCTTGGCTGATGTCTTGCCATATTTGCCACTCAGCACCTCGGCTGCCAGTTCGGGCTCTTGGCGCGTGGCCCAGGGTAGGAGCCCCCAATCCTCGTCGTTGATAAAGATGCCTCGGTAGCGGACGCGGGGTCCCTGCACGTTGCTATACGAACCCTTCAGGCGCAGTTCGTGCTTGTGGCGCGGAGTACATTCGGCCCACCATTCCCACGGACTCACACCCAGCAGCCTCGACACCTCGAGCAATCCGTATGCCAAGCCATGCGAGTCGTGGCCGGTTATATAGAGTTTCCCATCATTCACTTCGATGGAAAACCACTCGCTATCCAGCCAGTCAACATCGTCGATGCTGGTCACAATCAGTGCTTCGGCCGTGTCGGTCGTCACCTCGAGGTCGCATCCGAGTACATGCTGGAAGTCGTCGTGAAGCATCTGCAGCGCAGAATGGGCCACACGACGGCAGTCGCCCGAAAACACAATGCCGACCTTTTGGCCGGCATTTATTACGAAATCTCTTGCGCTGGCCTGTAGTGATACTGCTACGAGGCAGAGTGAAAGAATTATGTTCTTCATTTATCGAAATGTTTGCCACCGGGTTTGCGGTGCTGTGACCTGTCGTGCTGTGGCTTCTCGCGGCGGAAACCATCGCGTGAGCCTTCACTGCGGAAACCATCGCGTGAGCCTTCACTGCGGAAACCATCGCGTGAGCCTTCACTG
>CAMVDC010000031.1 GCA_947166155.1 uncultured Prevotellaceae bacterium
ATTATGACTGTGGACCAAGATTTAAGTCGCTTTATATGTGCAAAGGTAAACATAAAATCCGACATAACCGCCCACTGACCCTCATTATTTGCTTATTCAGCCTTGGTTTTGCAGTTTTTCATGCTGATGCAAGCGTCGTGGTTTCATGTCATCCACCGACAGCCGTTGATAGCGATTTCCTGAGCTACTATCGAAGTGCCTCACAGGCATGTGTGGGCAGGGGTAAAAATGAGTGCGCACTCGCGGGCCTGCGACTGCGCACTCTCGGGCCTGTGAGTGCGCACTCTCGGGGTCGCGAGTGCGCACTCATTTTTACCCACCCCTACAGCATGCTGTGGGCGGGTGTGAGCCAAGCGGTAGAATGGCGAATGGCAAAATGCGGTGGTAAAGGTGACTTTTTCCGTATGATGTAGCAAATTATTACTGTTTATGCACGTGAAATTATGAATTATTTCGTAACTTTGCGGCAAGTACTCAAAGCATAGTATATGCCTACACATTATTAATATAACTAAGTATGAAGAATTCAATCGTTACGTTTCCGGTTCCGCAGAATGAACCGGTGAAGGCTTACCTCGCTGGTAGCCCCGAGCGCATCGCACTCGATGCAGAGTTGAAACGTCAGCACGACACCGTGGTCGACATCCCAATCATCATAGGCGGCAAGGAGATACGCACCGGCAACACAGCCGAAATCGTATGTCCGCACGACCACCATCATGTGCTGGCACGCTACCACAAGGCAGGCGAAAAAGAAATAAAAATGGCCATCGATGCAGCCATGGCAGCCCACAAGCAATGGGCCGAGACCGACTGGACAACCCGCGCTGCCATCGTGATGAAGTGTGCCGAACTGCTCGCCACCAAGTATCGCCCAATCCTCAACGCAGCCACCATGCTGGGACAGAGCAAGAACATCTACCAGGCAGAAATCGACTCGGCCTGCGAGACCATCGACTTCTTCCGCTACAACGTACACTATGCATCCAAGCTCTACGGCATACAGCCAAAAGACGGAAGCGGCAACATCAACAACACCGAATACCGTCCGCTCGAAGGATTCGTGCTCGCTGTCACACCGTTCAACTTCTCGTCGATTGCCTGCAACCTCAACATGACACCAGTGCTGCTGGGCAACACCACCATCTGGAAACCATCATCCACAGCAATACTGTCGAACTACTACCTCATGCAGCTCTTCAAAGAAGCCGGAGTGCCCGACGGAGTTGTCAACTTCGTACCAAGCCGCGGTAGCGAGATAGGCAAGATATGCTGCGCAAGCAAACACCTCGCCGGCATACACTTCACCGGTTCGACCTCCACATTCCAGACCCTCTGGCGCTCGGTAGGCGAAAACATCGCAAACTACGTGAGCTACCCACGACTCGTGGGCGAGACCGGCGGCAAGGACTACATCTTCGTACACCCATCGGCCAACGTCGATGCAGTGGCACACGCAGCATTCACCGGCGCATACGAATACCAGGGACAGAAGTGCTCGGCTGCAAGCCGCATGTATATACCAAAGAGCCTCTGGCCGGCAGTACTCGAGAAGATGAAGAAATTCGCATCGGAGGTGAAGATGGGCGACGTGATGGACGCATCAAACTACATCAACGCCGTGATCGACGAGGCATCGTTCGACAACATCGCCAGCTACATCGAATATGCCAAGGCATCCAAAGATGCCAAGATCGTGATGGGCGGCGGCTACGACAAGAGCGTGGGATACTTCGTCCAGCCTACAATCATCGAAACCACCGACCCACACTTCAAGTCGATGGAAGAAGAGATATTCGGCCCTGTACTCACCGTCTATCCATACGACGACGACAAGGTTGACGAGACAGTAGCACTCTGCGACACAACATCGCCTTACGGCCTCACCGGCTCAGTATTCGGACAAGACCGCATGGCCGTAGAGAAGATAGCCGATGCACTGTGCTACACAGCCGGCAACTTCTACATCAACGACCGCCCGACAGGAGCCGTCGTAGGTATGCAACCATTCGGCGGAAGCCGCGCATCGGGCACCAACGACAAGGCAGGAGGCGAGTTCAACCTCATCCGTTGGGTCCTCCCACGAGTAATCAAGGAGACACTCGTAAGCCCAACCGACTACAGATACACTTACATGAAGTAACTATTCATTATACACCAGCCGGCATCCCACACCACAGGGGAGCGGCTGGTGTATCTTTTTTTCCACTTCACAACCTATTGTTATCATGAAAAGAAAACCTAATCTGATTATCACGGCACTTGTCCTACTGACTACATCAATCGCCAGCCTGGCAGCGCAGACCATTCCGCCTTACTACACCCAGCGCACCACAGCAGCCGGCATCACCATCGTCTCGTCCGACCGCTGTCCCGACAGTTGCCTCACACAGATATGTACACAGGTGGAAGACATCATGTCTGCACTTCGCCCCGACGTGCGCCGGGCAGTGCTCAATCCAGGCATGTATATCGTGGCAATGGGGCGCTACGAAGGCATCACCCAACTGCCCGAATACAAGGAATACCCCGGCATCGTGCCCTGGTGGGACACCCATGTGCGCAGCATGGGAGCATCAAAGGAATTGCCCGTCACCCTATGTGCCGAGGAAAACGTATTGGCCTACCAAATCGACCCCAACTTTGCAGAGGACCAGTTTGTGTCGGCATTTGCTAAAACCATACTCACACTCGGCGTTTCAGCCATACAATCCGATGCTATCGAGCAAATCACAAAACTCTATAATTCCGCCATTTCATCGGGAAAATATGCCCATACAAATGCAGCAAACTCACCGCTCGACTACTGGGCCGAGGGTGTGCAAGACTGGTTTGGAGTGAACGGCGAGGCACCACTGCCCAACGGCTTGCACAACTGGGTGAACACACGCGACGACTTGAAGCGTTACGACCGCCAACTCCACGATTTCATCGGCATTTTCTTTACAAACAATGTGGCATTACACTCCTATCATCCCAAGGTAAACCTCTACCAAAAAGACGACTACCGAGCCTATGCTCGCATCAACCGCGAGGAACGACTCAACATCGATGTGCCGCAGTGTCAGGTCGAGGCAGTATCGGCCGAATTGGCCAGCCGCCTGCGACTCGACACCAATTTCTACAAGAAGCATGTCAACAGCAACGGCATCCACATACTTTCGTCGGCCAACGTGCCCGACAGCGTGTTGCGCCAGGCACACAAAACCATATATTGCATGACCAGCATGCTGCCGCGTGAAGTGCTCGACGCCATGACCCGGGTCGATACACGAGTGGTGGTGATGGGACAGAAAGAGGTGACCATCGATGTGCCCGAGCATAGTGGCATGGCGCGCGACCGCAGCCTTAACTGGAACCTGCGTGCACGCGGCCTTGGAGGCACCCTGCACGAGCCCATCACCTCGTGTGCCGAAGAGAATGTGATGGCATACGCATGGGATAAGTATCATGCCGAGGATATACTCATCCACGAGTTCTCGCACTCCATTCACCTCATCGGAATCCTGCAAGTTGACCGCACCATCAACCAGCAGTTGCAGGATTTGCTGTCACAAGCACGCGCTGAGGGCCTTTGGGAAAACACCTATGCAGGCGGTGAATATGCCGAATACTGGGCCGAGGGAGTGCAGTGTTGGTTCAACGTAAATGCCGAGACACCACGGCCCGACACCAAGCACAACCCCGTAAACACCCGCGAAGAGTTGCGCCGCTACGACCCCCGACTCTATGCCCTCATCGCTAAATACTTCCCCGAAACCAATGCACAGATAGGCAAACATAAGAAAGAAAACCTATACGACTATAGCAACAAATAGGCACACTATCCGAAGCGTGAATAAGTGAGAACGCTCTTTCGGTACTGCAAGAACATCCTTTCAGTGCTGCGAGAGCGTTCTTTCAGTGTTGCGAGAGCGGCCTTTCAGTGTTGCGAGAACGGCCTCGCCGGCATGTAAATCAGCACTCGCAAAACACGCAACACACAGACACGATTCTACCCGATGCCATTCGTGTCGGTTTCCCACTTCTGCTATCCTCCACCTTCGTTTTGTGCTTCAACAGCTTCAATCGTGATGCCGATTGATAAATATTTGCATTTTTTTGGTGGTTGTTTGTCAATTTATTCTTATCTTTGCATCGATTATCACAGAAATCAGACTTGTTGATGACACTCATTATTAACCCTAAATCAATAACTGTATGAAACTAAAAACATTTATCATTGCATTTGCCGCCATTGCCTGTTGTTCACTCAGGATGTCGGCGCAAGAAATGGGAATATTCAATCACTTGGGCGTGGCAGCCGAAATCGGTACCGCCGGCTTGGGCATAGAATTGTCGGCACCAGTCACCCCATACCTGGCTGTGAGGGCAGGATGGACAGCAATGCCAAAGCTGAAGTATTCGGGCGATGTGGATATTGAATCCAGCAGCCCATCAATCATCGACGACGAAGTGAATGTGGAGGGCAAGCTCAACATGAGCGATATGAAACTGCTTGTAGACCTCTATCCGTCGAAGAGTGGATCGTTCCACTTCACCGTGGGTGCGTTCTTCGGCAAAGAGAAGGTGGTAACTGCCTACAACACCGAGCCATTCCTCGACCCAAGCGAATGGGGAGTATCGGGCGTGATGCTGGGCGACTATCGTGTCACATCCGACGCACAGGGTAACGTGTCGGCCGACATCAAGGTGAAGTCGTTCAAGCCATACGTAGGTATCGGATGGGGACGCGCCGTGCCAAAGAAGCGACTCGGATTCTCGTTTGATATGGGTGTCCAGTTCTGGGGTAAACCCAGCGTGTGGACCACTACGAAGGACAGTTTCGGTGACTCGACATACAGCAAACTTGAGAAGAGCGACGTGGACAACGAGGATGCCAACAAGGCATTCGACATCCTGTCGAAGGTGTCGGTATACCCATACATAGCATTCAGAATAAATACGAGGATATTCTAATCACAGTAATGCAGTTTTATAAACTTATTAACTCTTAATACCAAAACGTATGAAACTAAAAAACTTATTCTTTACAGCTATCACACTATGTGTGGGATTCGCAGCCCTTTCGTGTGGCAGCGACGACGATGGTGACGGAGTAGACACAGGCAACACCAACACCGTGACCCTGGGTGATGCCAAGAATGCCGGCGGAGCTGTGCAATTCACCCTCACCACTCCACTTGCAGCAGCAACAGGATCAACAGAAGCCGAACTGACCAACGTGTATATCACCGATGGCGGCAAGGCCACCTTCGAAGTAACCGACAAGAAGGATGGCAAGAAGTACTACAAGACCTACGATGTGACAGTGAAAGACGGCACATACAGCATTTCCGGAATAGGCGCGCTGAGCAAGACGACACTGAGCGCCAAGACACGCGCAGAAAGCAAGGAACACCTCACTATCAACGTGATACTCAACATAGCAGGCTTCGGACAACTCACATTCAGGACCGACGACCCAGTGGGTGTGATTGAAAAGACCAACACACTTTCGGGTGGCACAGTGCTGAAATATCTGGCACGCACATGGAAAGTGCAGTCAGTCACAATCGACCTCGATGGCGACGTGAAAGTGTTCAAGACCATCACAGGCAACAACCTTGCCAGCGTTCGCGACGAGGCAATACGTCAGGGTGTATCCTTCACCGAAGAGGAGAAAGCCGCATTCAACCGCGTGATCGACAACATCGACATCTCGACCACTGGCATCTTCACCATCAACTACACCAACGGTAACAGCGATGCAGCCGACTGGAGATGGATTGGCAACCTGTATGATCAGTTCAAAATCAACCTCAAGGAACTCGGCATGGGTAACAAATACCTGGCCGACGATGCAACAGTGAAGGTGGAATTCAAGGACAAGCGATGCAACCTCGCATTCGCAGTGAAAATCACAGGCAACCAGAAATACGACGCTACATTCACTCTCAACCTGATTGCTCAGTAAAGGAAGTGAAAGAGTAGTAACAGGAGTAAAAGTTGGAACAGGAGTAACAGACGAATGAAAAAAAGCCTCCTTCCATGCTCCCACAAGGGGGAGAGAAGCGAGCCGGATGGAAATAACCAAATAGTTAAAGAGTACAATAATAGTAAATTCGTAAATCTCCTTGGTTTCTATCTCCTATAATAATTACTTATTAAACAAAAAAACCTATGGATTACAAAATCATCGACATCGAAGGCATCGGTGAAGTTTATGCAGAGAAACTCACCGCTGCAGGCATCACCAAAGTGAGCCAACTGCTCGACAAGTGTGCCACCCCAGCCGGACGTAAGGCACTGGAGGAGGAGACAGGCATAACGGGCAAACTCATCCTGAAATGGACCAACCACGCCGACCTCTTCCGCATCAACGGTATAGGTCCTCAGTTTGCCGAACTGCTCGAAGCAGCCGGCGTAGACACTGTGAAGGAACTGAAACACCGTGTGGCAGAAAACCTGCAGAAGAAACTGGAAGAAGTAAACGCAGAGAAAAACCTCTGCAACCGAGTACCTGCTGTGACAGAAGTACAGAAGATGATTGACCAGGCAAAAGAACTGCCTGCTACGATAACCTACTGATGCGAGTACTCATTATCAATACATCCGAACGTATTGGCGGCGCTGCAATCGCCGCCAATCGTTTGATGGAGGCCTTGAAGAAAAACGGAGTCAAGGCCCGTATGCTTGTGCGCGACAAGCAAACCGACCAAATGACCGTGGAGCGAATAGGGCAGTCGTGGCTGCTGCCGATAAAGTTCCTGTGGGAAAGAGTGTGCATCTGGCTGAGCAACGGATTCAGCAAGCACAACATATTCCAGGTCGATATAGCCAACACCGGCACCGACATCACAAAGATGTTTGAGTTTGAACAAGCCGACGTGATACACCTACACTGGGTGAACCAAGGATTCCTCTCGACCGACGATATAGCACGAATCATCAATTCAGGAAAACCCGTGGTATTCACCATGCACGACATGTGGTACTTCACCGGCATATGCCACTACTCGGCAGGATGTCAGCGATACACCAACGGATGCCACCATTGTCCACTGCTCACTCATGGAGGCCTGGGGCGCGACCTCGCACAACAGGTATACAACAAAAAACAACGCATATATAGCACGACACACTTAGCCTTCATAGGGTGCAGTAACTGGATAACACAACTGGCACGCGCCAGCCGACTGACCGAGGGACACTATGTTGCCAACATCCCCAATGCGATAAACACAAATACCTTTCACCCAATCGACAAGATTGCAGCACGGAAACAACGACAACTGCCCACCGACGGCCGACGTCTCATACTTTTCGGCTCACAGCGAATCACCGACCCACGTAAGGGATTTACCTACCTGGCACAAGCATGCCAGACAATCAAAGCACGCAACCCGCAACTGGCCGAAAACATAGGCGTGGTGGTGCTGGGAAGCGAGAGTGAGAAAGTGAAAGACCGCCTGCCATTCACCATCTACACGATGAAATACATGTCGGGCGAGCAAGACATCATGGAGCTCTACAACGCTGTCGACCTCTTCGTCACGCCATCGCTGCAGGACAACCTGCCAAATACAATAGTCGAAGCAATGGCATGCGGAACTCCATGTGTGGGGTTCAACGTGGGCGGAATACCCGAGATGATCGACCACGAAGAAAACGGATATGTGGCACAATACATGGATGCCGACGACCTGGCTCGTGGCATCGAGTGGTGTCTCGACCCCTCACGCTACGACGACCTCTGCAAGTCGGCTCACGACAAGGCCTTGGCTACATACAGCGAAGACCGAGTGGCACGCCGATACACCGAAGTGTATGAGATGATGATGGAAACCCATGAGGCTGACACCAACAAACGCTAAACAAGCACACCATAAAGCCAATGCTGCTAACGATAGTAACCATAACATACAACGCTGAACGCACAATAGGCCGTACACTCGAAAGTGTGGAGCGACAGACATGTGCCGACGATATTGAGCACATCATCGTCGACGGAGCTTCGACCGACAACACCCTCGGCCTCGCTCTCGAATATCAACGGCGCAACCCTGGCCGCCACATAATAGTGAAGAGCGAACCCGACAAAGGGCTCTACGATGCCATGAACAAGGGGCTACACATGGCTAAGGGTACATACATCTGCTTCCTCAATGCAGGTGATAAACTCCACCAACCAACCACCATCGAGCACATGAAGCCATCAATGCTTGAAGCCAAATATGGAGTGATATATGGCGATACCGACATCGTTGATACCGACGGGCACTTCATCCGCAAGCGCCACCTCACACCACCACAACATCTCACCTCGCGTTCCTTCTCCAATGGTATGCTCGTGTGTCATCAGTCATTCTATGCACTGCGCCGACTCTGTCCCGACTACGACCTGAGATATCGCTTCTCGGCCGATGTCGACTGGTGTATACGAGTGATGCAGGAGGGCGAACGGCAAGGCCTCACCAACCGCAACATGCAAGCCACCCTGACCGACTACCTCGATGAAGGAATCACCACCAAGAACCATCGTGCATCGCTCATCGAGCGTTTCAACGTCATGAAACACCACTATGGATTGGCAACAACTATTTGCAAACATTTTACATTCATATTCCGACAACACTAATTTATTATTTAATCTCCTATCAACAATGAAACGATCTATGCTATCTCTCATCTGTGCAGCAGCAGTGATAACCGCAACCGCACAAACGTCCTACATCCCATGGGAATGGAGGCAATCGACCGACAGTAACAACATGACTGTTTACAGCGAAAACGACAACCACTACTATAAACATTCAAAGAGCAGTAAACACTTCGATGTGTATTATGGCACCGGTTATGGTACGACCCCACCCGACGAGCTTTCAAGCAGCAATGCACTCTATGTCGATGTCGACGACCTGCTAAAAAAGGCTGAGTCGTTCTTCGACCTTTATGTCAATCAGCTGAAGTTTGCCGACCTCACGGCCAACTCCAAGCTCAACCGCTACAAGATGATTATCTGCCTGCTCCACGATACAGGCTGGACCGCCACCGGTTCCGGCTACGACAATCAGATAGGTGCCCTGTGGGTAACACCCAGCACATGCCATCCGGTGGGTCAAACCATCGCTCACGAGATAGGTCACTCGTTCCAGTATCAGGTGTATAGCGACCTTGGTGGCTATGCCGGTTTCCGCGAGGCAGTGGGCAACGGCTCCACCTTCTGGGAACAGACAGCACAGTGGCAGTCGGTGCAGGCATACCCCAACCTCATGATATCGCAAAGCATAGGCTTGTGGCAACACAACCACAACTATGCCTTCACCCACGAATGGCAACGCTATCAAAGCTATTGGCTCCACTACTATTGGACCGATAAGCACGGCATCGATGCCGTAGGTCGCGTGTGGCGCGGTGGAACCGTAAGCGGCGAAGACCCCTGCCAGGTCTACATGCGAGTGTTTGGCGTGTCGGCTCACGATTTCTATAAAGAGATTTACGACTATGCAAGCCACATGGCTACCTACGACCTCGATGCCATCCGCACTTATGGCGCAAGCAGCATAGGCAAGTACACATACAGCTATGTCGATGCAGGCCCCAACAAGATTCAAGTTGCATACTCCAGCTGTCCGCAGAGCACAGGTTTCAATGTCATACCGCTCGAGGTACCATCGGCTGGCACTACCATCAAGACTATATTCTCTGCTCTGCCTGCCGGACGCACCAACCTGCTCGAAGGCGACAAGAAGCAATACCACAACGGCAATACGTTCACCACGGCCAACGTTACGAAATACAACTCATTCACAGGCGCTGCCAACCGCGGTTTCCGTCATGGATATGTGGCATTGCTGTCAGATGGCACACGCGTCTACCACTCGGTCGATACCGTATACTCTGTTGCACGTACCACCTCAGAGCGCTATAGGGCTATGAATGACACCACGACATTCGTGGTGCCCGAAGGCACTCAGCGACTCTTCTTCATCGTCAGTCCTGCACCTACGCAATACATCGTACACTCTTGGGACGAAAACATCACCAACGACGACCAGTGGCCTTATCAGCTCGAGTTCGAGAATACCGACATAGTGGGTCATATGCCAACCGTAGACCTCAGCGACACAAGCATACTGCCACACGACACATTGCTCAACATCTATGTAGGATTCAATCCCACCACAGGCAATAACTACAGCGGCACCACCTACACACTTTCATCGCGCGAACTGCGTGCTATAGGTGAGGCACTGAGAATACAACCAGCCAATATCGCCAGCCTACTCAGGACCTATTCGGCATCGCAAGCCAACAATACCGTACAGCTCGTAGGCCTCAATGCCACATCGGGCAATACGGTCGTGAACGGCCCTTCTACAGCTAACGGATACGGCCACTGGTTCAACGCATCGGGCAATGTGTGCTCGTATGGCAATGCGTCATACGTATATTCAGAGCTCAACACCGCCACCCTGGCATTCAACGTAGGTCAGTACCCCGGCCGCTGCCGCAACGGGCAGGTGTATCAGTTGGGACAAGCTTTCCGCTACAAGGATGCAAACGGTAAGGTAGGTGTGGCAAAACTCATATTCCACATCTATATAGGCGGAGTGCCCACCGACATAGAGGCTGTAAGCGACCACGAGAGAAGCAGGGCTACCAACTCAGTGTACGACCTCACAGGCAGGCGCTTCTCTGGCAGCAGCCACCTCTCTCCAGGCATCTACGTCATAGATGGCCGCAAAGTATTAATAAAATAATTTGATGAAAAGATTAGCTTTAGGACTCATACTCATAGCCTCATCCCTGACATCCCGGGCAGAAGGCACTGCAATGCTCATATCCGACAGCCGTCAGACCGAGATGTCGTGGGATTGGTGTTTCACCGACGAGTCATCAGGACTGCGGGTGAAACGTGTCACATCGTGTTACGACTGCCGCCTCGTCAGCCCGAGCGGCATGTCGGCCGATGTGTCGCGCATCCTCTCCAACAAAAACATAAGCGAGCAGAAGCCCGATGTGGTCTTCTTGCAGTTGGGGTGTAACGACAGTCCCGACAGTTCCGACGAGCAAGCAACTTATGAGTCTTCTTTGTTCGATTATCCTTATGGACATGTGCGCAATTCGTCGGGAGCCAACCCTCGCACCAAGAACATAGCAGTGTCGAAAGATAACACACGCATCACCAACAGCAACTTTGCTGGCTCGATATATCGCATCGTGGAGTTTCTGCGTCGCGAGGTGCCCGATGCCCGCCTCTTTCTCCTTTCACCCACACGCTATGGACAGCCCCTCAGTGCCGACGATTCCACCAAGGTGGCTCAGTTGCGGGTGGTGGCCAATATGATGTGCATACCATTTGTCGACGATTGGAACAGCGTACTCCGCTACGACTTCATCTGGAAGCACACCCGGCCGCATCTCGGCAGGCTTTTGCTTTTGGGCGACAGCTATTGCCAGTTGCGAAAATGGACCAACCAGCTTGAGCGCCTGGCCGAGGTCGACGAATTGATCAACCTGGGCAAGACGAGCGCCACGCTCAAGGAGAAAACCAACGGAAACACCAACACGCTGGGCAGTCAGCTCGCGCGCATCCCAGCATCGGCCAACCCTGATGTCATAATCATCGAGGGAGGCATCAACGACGATGTCGATATGCCCCATCTTGTAAAGAACTATGCTGAATGTATCGCCCTGCCGCGTCGCACCACCTTTGCCGGTGCATTGGCTTTTATAGTGAGCAAGCTGCGCACCCGCTTCCCCAGTGCCCAGATCTATGTGGTGACACCTGGAGGGCTCTACTACGGACACACCGACCGCCCCTTCGACTTCATCGTAAAGGCCGACCAGATACGCCTTGCGGCACAGATGCTCAATGTGCCTACCATCGATTGGGACCGCGAGGGACGCCTCTCCTTCGTGTTCAACAACTCAAAGGGCGCGGGTAGCGGCACCGATACCGACCCCTTCATCTACAACATACCAACTCGCGAGACTGGCGACCTACTACATCCCAACGATGTGGGAGCCGTCTATCTTGCCGAAAACGTGATAAAAACAATCCGACAGAATTGAAAGCAGTAGTCGACGACAAGGTTCCATTCATCCGTGGCCATATAGAACGTATGGTCGACGAGGTGACATATATGCCAGGCAATGCGATATCGCCCACCGATGTCAGCAATGCCGACATACTCATTGTCCGTACTCGCACCCGCTGCGATGCCCGTCTGCTCGAGGGTTCGGCCGTAAAGCTCATAGTCACCGCCACTATCGGCTACGACCACATCGACACCGACTATTGCGCATCGCATGGCATCGAGTGGACCAACTGCCCGGGATGCAATGCCCGCTCCGTGTGTTGTTATGTTGTCAACAGCCTCCGACTTTTACACCGGTTGCAGCCAGACCTCACCATCGGTATCGTTGGGGTAGGGCATGTAGGTACTCTCGTGGCCGAGGCAGCCGTCAGTCATGGCTTGAAACCCCTGCTCTGCGACCCTCCGCGTAGCGATGCAGGCTCCCTCTTCAAGGGTTTGCCATTCGTGTCGCTCAGCGATATAGCAGCTCAGTCGGACATCATCACCTTCCACACACCGCTCACCCTTCACGGTCCTTATCCCACCCACCACATGGCCGACACCGCGTTCTTCGACTCCCTGCGCAAGTCGCCAGTCATCATCAACGCATCGCGTGGAGCGGTTGTCGACAATGCAGCCTTGCTCTCTGCGCTCAACAGCCACCAGGTATCCGATGCAGTGGTCGATACATGGGAGGGTGAGCCCTACAACCTCAACCGCCAGCTCCTTCATCGCGCCGCAATATCCACACCACATATCGCAGGATATTCATCCGACGGCAAGGCAAATGCCACACGTATGTCGCTCATGGCAGTAGCGCGGTGGACCGCTTCCGACTATCAACCCCACATCTCTCTGCCCGATGCACCACTGCTTTCGCCCGTCACCCTGCTTGCCGACTCTGACTTGCTCAAGCAAAGTCCCGACACCTTCGAGCAGCAGCGCGAACACTATCCCACACGTCGCGAACCAGTCACAATATAAACTTTAATCCACAACCCACTTTTATTTCTATCACAAATCATTCTTCTCATGCGATTACGTTATTATTACATACTACTACTGTCGGCCCTCTTCTTCATCGACACCTATGCTCAGTACCCCATGACCGACAGCCTCAGCGTGCGCCCCGACAGCGTTTGGTATGATGCAGTCACCGGTCGGCGCATGCACCTCGCCCGGCTTGGCGGAGCCGACACCCTTGTCAGCATCAAGCCCAATGCACTTACTGCTTTGGCCAAAGACCTCGCCCTCAATGCAGCCATACTGTCGTGGGACCACTTCGTGCAGCAGCGAGATTGGGCGGCAGTCACCAGTCACGTCATACGCGACCACTTCACCCACGGACCTCGTCTCGACAACGATAGCTTCTCGGGCAATCAGTTCTCACACCCATATCATGGCGGCATGTTCTACAACACCGCGCGCAACGAAGGCCTATCCTACGGAGTGTCGCTCCTCTATCCCATTATCGGCAGCGCCTCGTGGGAGTGGTTGTGCGAAACCAACCCCCCATCCATCAACGACCTCCTCTCGACTGGAGTGGGTGGAGCCGTGATAGGCGAGGTGACACATCGCACCAGCGACATCTTTTTCGACGACTCGCGCCGTGGCTTTGGGCGAGTGATACGCGAGATAATCGGTTCGGCACTCAACCCCGTCCGTGCCATCCATCGCATCCTCAGCGGCGAGATGTGGCGTGTCAGCCACTCGCGAGGCAAACGACTCGAACCCCAACCCTATTCATTCGAACTCGGGTTCGGTACCCGGTTTATGGGCGAAATCACAGGCAACCGCGAGCGCATGTCATCACCCTATATCGACTTCAACTTCAACTACGGCGAGCGTTTCACACCCCAAGGCCGCACACGCCCCTTCGACCTCTTCTCGCTCTCCCTCCTGGCCAACCTCTCGAGCGAGCACCCCACCGTGGGCAATCTCGACATATCAGGCCGACTCGCCTCGCGTCAGTCGCAATCACACGATGGCCGGTGGGCATTCGACCTCGGGTTCTATCAGAACCTCAAGTACATGGAACACTACTCCAAGGCAGGCAAGGTGGCAGGCCACTTCTCCATCCTGTCCGAGGCCGTGAGCTTCGGTGGCGGACTCTATGCTGAGCGCAAGGCACCCACCACATGCTTCTCGGGCGACCTCATGCTCAGTGCTGTCGTATTCGGAGGCATCAACGCCGACTACTACCAGCCACGACGCTACAGCTACGCCAGCGGAGCCAGCATACGCTCAGGCCTGCAATTCGCCATCAACCAGCGTGCCATCATAGGCAACCGCTTCTACACCGCCCGTCTCTATTCATTCAAGGGATACACCCCCGAGCAGGTGGCACAGCAGCAGGCAGCAGGCATCGACCCCAGCTGTTGGGGCGACCAAGGTCACCACACATTCATCTCCAACACCCTTTACAGCCAGGTCAATATCTTCAAGAATGTGCGCCTCGGTGTCGACTACCAATACTTCCATCGCATATCGCGCTACACACACTATCCCACCACGCGTGCCAAGAGCTACGAATGGAAACTGGGACTCATATATTCTATTTAATAATCCCTAAAGCCCCCTCCCTGCTCCCCCAAGGGGGAGTGATAGGCCATCCGGATGGAAATGACCAAATAATAAATGACTAAATAGAACTAAATAGTAAATAGTAAATGGTAAATGGTTAAATGGTAAATGAGTTTATGTCCACCGACTTCATCCGCCAACATCTTTCCGACGACACACGCACACTTGCGCTACAGGCATCCCGATACCCCGATGTCGACATGCCCTATGCCCTCAGTCAGATTCAAGGGTGGCAGGCCGCACGACATAAACTACCCACATGGGCAGCCACCGAGGGCATCATCTACCCCCAGCGCCTCTCCATGGAGCAATGCTCGTCGGAACCCACAGCGCGCTACAAAGCCACCATATTGCCCGCCGATGCTCCGCGCGACACCATCACCGACCTCACAGGCGGATACGGGGTCGATGCAGCCATACTTGCACGCGACTACCACAACCTCACATTCGTCGAGACAAACCCCCAACTCTGTCAGCTCGCAAGCCACAACCTCCCGCTGCTCGGCATCAACCACGCACAAATCATCAATGACGATGCAACACACATCATCACATCGCTGCCACATCAAGACCTCATATACCTCGACCCCGCCCGACGCGACGACTACGGGCGCAAGATGGTAGAAATCAGCCACTGCACCCCCGACCTCACCATCCTTCAGGACTCACTGCTCGAGCGATGCCACCACCTGCTCGTCAAGCTCTCACCCATGCTCGACATCCACCACATACTCCACACACTCCACCACATCCACTCGCTCCACGTCGTAAGCCTGCTAGGCGAATGTAAGGAAATCATCGTACACATGAGCCTCAACAATCCACCCCAATCGCCACTCATATATGCAGTCAATATCAAGCAAACAGGGTTGGAGATAGTCAAAAGCACCTATCCCCATGCTCAAGAGCCAACAGGCGACAGCCATCACGATCCAACATCCGTGCTCTATCTCCCTCAATCTCCCTACAACTCCTCCAACTCCCTTAACTCCTTCGATTACTACCTCTACGAGCCCAACGCCTCCATCATGAAGGCCCAGCTCTTCGACCAAGTGTCGGAGCAGTTCCACGTTCACCAGCTCCACCCCAACACCCACCTCTTCCTCTCCCGCCATTTCGTCGACACATTCCCCGGGCGCATCTTCCGAATCAACCACATCTACACTCTCGGCAAACAAGACACCGCCCAGCTCCGCGCACTCCACAAAGCCAATATCGCTGTGCGCAACTTCCCCATGACCGTGGCACAGCTGCGCACTCGCCTCCACCTTGCCGACGGAGGCGACACCTACCTCTTCGCCGTCACGGCCGCCCCCGACGACCGCCGCCTCATACTGCAGTGCGAGAAAGCAAACTGATAAGCACACCAGTCGCCCTTACCGATAGCCCCACAACCATATCATTCAGAAAAACCGTGCAGTACATGCACAGCAGTTTTCCTGCGAGTGCACGACAATTTTCCTGCGAGTGCACAAGTATTTTGCTGCGAGTACACAAGTATTTTGTTGCGAGTGCGGAGTAATTCTTTAATTTGCGACGCAAATTATTAAATTTGCGTCGCAGTTTTATTAATTTTCGGTGGAAAAACAATAAATTTGCGTCGCAAATTAAAGAATTACTCCGCACTCGCAGGTAAATTACTCCGCACTCGCAGGCAAATTACTCCGCACTCGCAGGTAAATTACTCCGTACTCGCAGGCAAATTACTCCGCACTCGCAGGTAAATAACTCCGCACTCGCGAGTAAATTACTCCGCACTCGCAGGCAAAACAGTCGTGTATCTGCGGTCGGTTTGTTTGTCGTTTGCCGTTGATTGCTTTATGGCTCGCGCGCGCGTTATATATAATAAGGTGTTGTGCTTTGGTGGGTAAAATGGCGGTTTCATCGGTATTTTCTCGTTTTTGGTTTGTAATGTAAAACTGCCATTTCATCGGCATTTTTTTGGCAAGAATGTATGAATGTATCAAATTTTCAAAAAGAATAATCATTAGCGCAAGGATTTTCAAAATAAAATTTGTTACTTTGCAGCCAGATGGCGTGCAAAGTAACGTAAGATTTCGTTTTTTTGGGCAGCCAAAAGGCATGCAAAGTAACGTATGATTTCGTTTTTTTGGCAGCCACAAGCATGAATAATCAAATCTATAAACAACAATAAACATGGAAACAAATCAGACAAATGCAAACAGCTTGAAGGGATTCTACAAGCTGAACTGGATGCAACGCATCGGTTTCGGTTCGGGCGACTTGGCTCAGAACCTCATCTTCCAAACAGTGGCAACTTACTTGATGATTTACCTTACGACGGTATTGAAAATCAATCTGGCCTTTGTCAGCGGACTTATCCTTACGGTTCGTCTCGTCGATTGCTTCTGGAGTCCGATAGTGGGACGGTATATCGACAACCGCAATCCTAAGTTGGGTAAATATCGTGCCTACCTGCTCTATGGTGGCATTCCGCTCACCGTTGCTGCCTGCTTGCTCATGCTTCCACAGGCTGCTACATGGTCGATGCCGATGAAGATGGTATATGCTGCTGCAAGCTACACGGTACTGAGCATGATATACTCGGTTGTGAACATCCCTTACGGATCGATTATGGCCAGTATGACTCGCGATAACGACGAAGTACTTATCCTCACCTCCACCCGTATGGTATGTGCCAACATCGGTCAGATTGTAGTTCAGGCTGGTTTCCCAATCGGACTCGCCATGTGTGTACACACTGCTATCGACTGGAATCAAGCCACATTTATGGCTATCGGTACCATCCCGGCATTTATCATCCTGCCTTCACTGCCAATACTGAAGAAGTGGCTGGGCAAGAAGGGATTGTACTACACACTACTCTCTATAGGCCTCGTGGGATTTGCTATATTGTTTGTCATTGGTAAGTTCTTCGACGTGCAGAGTTGCAACACAATAGTTCAGATAGCAAAGGTGATGACCGGAGTTGGTCTGCTTGTCGGTTCGCTCATGTGGGCATTGGTACCAGAAGTCATCACTGAGGCCGAATACCGCACCGGCAACCGTCCTGCAGCCACAGTGAATGCCTTGGCTGGAGTTGCATTCAAGGCAGGATTCTCAATCGCCGGATGGATTACACCGCTGGTGATGGGCATGATTGGTTTCAATTTCGTAAACGAAGAATCGGCACTGCCTACCGACCCAACTGCATGGTTCACCGTGACATGTGTATTCGCTCTCATCGGTTTTGTGCTCCTTATGTTCTGTTTCATGGGTAGCAAGGAGAACATCACCACCACACCCGAGAAGCCAGTATCGTTTGGCGAGATGTGGCAGGAATTCAAGGCCAACAAGTGTCTGCAACTGGTGCTCGGCATCTTCGTCGTGGTATTCCTCGCATCGTTTATCAGCGCACCTGTCAATGCCTATTACGTGAAGTTGGCCAACTATTCCGAGATAGCACAGAATGCCCTGTTGCTCTTCACCACCATCATCCCAGCCGTATTGCTCGTGGTAGTAGGATATTTGGTTTATAAGTATCCACTTACCGATGAACGCCTCGACGAAATAAACCGTGAAATCGAAGCAAGGTCGAGTAAGTAATAAAACCTCCCCTAACCCCTCCCAAGGAGGGGGACAGACCCTCTCCCCAGCCCTCCCCCTTTATGGGGAGGGAAATACCATCCGGATGGAAATGAATAAATAGTAAATGTATAAATAGAAACAAATAGTAAATGGTAAATTTGTAAATGGTAAATAATATAATGCTTTTGAAAACAAAAACAATACTGATACTTGCTATGGCAGCCATGACTCAGAGCATGGCTGCACAAAGCACCATGCGCGAGGCATTCAAGGATAAGTTCCTCATCGGTGCTGCCATCAATGTGCGCCAGGTGAAGAGCAAAGACCCACGCGTGCAAAACGTAATAAAAGAGCAATTCAGTGCCCTCGTGCCCGAAAACTGCATGAAGCCCGAAGAGATTCACCCCAAGCAAAACCTCTGGGACTTCAGCGATGCAGACGCACTGGTGAAGCTGGCTAAGAAGAATCATCAGGTCATCACTGGTCACTGCCTCGTGTGGCATTCACAAGTGCCTTACTGGTTCTTCAAAGACGACATGGCACAACCCGTGACTCGCGACGAACTCATCCGCCGCATGAAGGAACACATACAAACCGTGGTGGGACGCTACAAGGGCAAGATAAAAGGATGGGACGTGGTGAACGAAGCCATTCTCGACAACGGACAGATGCGTCAGACTCAGTTCTACAACACCATCGGACCTGAATACATCCGCCTGGCATTCCAGTTTGCACACGAAGCCGACCCCGATGCCGAACTCTACTACAACGACTACAGCATGGACAACCCTGCAAAACGTCAGACAGTGGTCAACCTCATTCGTGACCTCAAGGCCCACGGATGCCGCATCGACGGAGTGGGTATGCAGTCGCATGTGTCGTTCTCGACCAACCTCAACGAATACGAGAAGAGCATCGAAGCATTTGCTGCCGAGGGAGTAAAAGTGATGGTCACCGAACTCGACCTCAGTGTCCTGCCCTGGCCAAGCGGCAACTACGGAGCTGCCGTAGAGACCAACTTCGAATATCAGAAGCAGATGAACCCATACACCGACGGACTGCCAGCCGAGAAGGCACAGGAGCAGACCGACTTCTTCGTAAAGCTCTTCAAAATCTACCTGAAGCACGCCGACGTAATCGACCGTGTCACATTCTGGGGACTTACCGATGCCGACAGCTGGAAGAACGGATGGCCCATGGCCGGACGTACCGACTACCCGCTGGCCATCGACCGCAACTACCAACCAAAGCCTTTTGTGAGCGAAATCATAAAGCTGGTAAAATAATACTGGTATAATAATAATTACAATAATAACCCTTAACAAACCTTACTATGGCAACAAAACATTATCTTTTCCCTTCTGACTACATGGCCGACCCGTCGGTACATGTGTATAATGGCAAAATCTATATCTATCCGTCGCACGACTGGGAATCGGGCGCAGGCGAAGACGACGATGGTGGTCACTTCCAGATGAAAGACTATCATGTGCTCACACTGGCTGACCCCGACCAGGGCGAGGCCGAGGATCAGGGCATGATTTTCGACGTGAAGGACGTGCCTTGGGCTGAGAAGCAGCTGTGGGACAGCGACGTGGTCGAGAAAGACGGCAAGTACTACTACATATTCTCGGGCAAGGGCTACGACGGCGTGTTCCGCCTCGGAGTGGCAATAGCCGACAAACCCGAAGGTCCGTTCGTGCCACAACCATTCCCAATCCGCGGCTCGTTCAGCATCGACCCATGTGTGTTCAAGGACGACGATGGCAGCATCTACACCTACTTCGGTGGCCTTTGGGGCGGACAGCTGCAATGGTGGCAACCATTCGCACCTGGATTTGCACCGGTTATCGGAAAGCATGGTGACGAAAACGGACTCACCGACATGGGTTCGGCTCCTACTCGTCAGCACGAACTCTTTGCCGACCCCGACATGCCTGCATTGCCAAGCTTCGTGGTGAAGATGAGCGACGACGTGCTGCAGTTTGCCGAGGCACCACGGCGCGTAGTGGTTCTGGGCGAAGACGGCAAGCCACTGAAGGCCAGCGACCCACACCGATTCTTCGAAGCCAGCTGGGTATTCAAGAAAGACGGCAAGTACTACTTCACCTACTCCACGGGCGACAGCCACCTGCTCTGCTATGCAGTGGGCGACAACCCTTACGGCCCCTTCAAGTACGAAGGCGTGATACTCACTCCGGTTGTGGGATGGACCACACACCACAGCATCATCGAATACAAAGGCAAGTGGTACCTCTTCCACCACGACTCAGTGCCATCCGAGGGCAAGACCTGGCTGCGCAGCCTCAAGGTGTGCGAACTGGAGTGGGACGAGAATGGCAAGATTAAGACTATCGAAGGACTCGACTGATATGAACAAAAACATTAAAAGGGTGGCGATGGCCACCCTCTTGCTTATAACGTCGGTAGCAGCAATGGCCGATAACGGACACCAGCTCTGGCTGCGACAGACGGGACTCGATAATCCCGCCTGCAACGTCACACAGAAGGCATTCAATCCCACAGCAACTGACATAGAGTCGCAGACAGTACGTATTGCCATGAGCGAACTCTTGGCACGTATCAGCCAAAAACTGAACATACAACTCGAGAAGCGTGCCGACGCACCTGGCAGCGACGGATTCACCATCTCGCGCCGAGGCAGCAACATCACTATCAGTTCGGCATCGGGTACAGGATTGCTCTATGGTGCATTTGCACTCATTCGTATGCAAGCAACAGACACCATGCTCAAGGGCGGCAGCGTCACCGAGGTTCCTGCATCGCCCCTGCGAATACTCAACCACTGGGACAACCTCAATGGCACCATCGAGCGCGGATATGCCGGACGTTCCATATTCTGGAGCGATAAGGGTGAAATCATATCACAAAACGCACCCCTGCTTGTTGAATACGCACGTGCCAACGCATCGATAGGTATCAACGGAACCGTGCTCAACAACGTGAATGCCAGCCCGAAAGTGCTCACTACCGATTATCTGAAACAGACGGCACATGTGGCACGCATACTGCGTCCATACGGCATTAAGGTATATCTCTCAATCAACTTTGCATCGCCCAAAGCACTGGGCGACCTCACCACTGCCGACCCGCTCGATAAGGATGTGGCTGCATGGTGGAAGGCTAAAGCCAAGGAGATATACGACCTCATCCCCGACTTCGGTGGCTTCCTCGTGAAGGCCAATAGCGAGGGCGAACCAGGTCCTGGCGACTACGGACGCACACATGTCGAGGGTGCCAACATGCTGGCAGCAGCCGTGAAGCCATACGGCGGCATCATCATGTGGCGTGCTTTCGTCTATGCAGCCAACTCGCCCGACCGTGCAAAGCAAGCCTACGAAGAGTTTATGCCACTCGACGGACAGTTTGCCGACAACGTGATACTGCAAGTGAAGAACGGACCGGTCGATTTCCAACCACGCGAACCGATACATCCTCTTTTCCTCTCGATGAAGAAGACACCCGTCATGCCCGAATGGCAGATAACGCAGGAATACCTGGGACACAGCATCCACAACGTGTTCCTCGCTCCTATGTGGAAGGAAATGCTCGACGACTGGCGTACATACGGCACGGGTGCTAATAGGAGTTTCGCCGACATGAAGATACCTGCCATCGCAGGCGTGTCGAACATCGGCAACTCCGTCAACTGGTGTGGCAGCGACATGGCACAAGCCAACTGGTACGCTTTCGGACGTTTGGCATGGAATCCTGCCATTTCATCGGAGAAAATAGCACAAGAATTCATCAGTCAGACCCTCACAAAAGACAAGAAAGCACTGGCCGTCATATCCGACATCATGCTACGTTCACACGAAGCCTGCGTGAGCTACATGATGCCCATGGGACTCCATCACATCTTTGCAGGCGGACATCACTATGGGCCCGAACCATGGTATGCACCACGAGGCACTCGCGAAGACTGGCTCCCACGCTATTATCATCGTGCCGATTCAGTCGGATTGGGCTTCGACCGCACCATGCGAGGTACGGGAGCAGTGGCCGAATATCCCGATGAAATGGCAAAAAAACTCGATGATTTCAATCTCTGTCCCGAGAAATACCTGCTATGGTTCCACCATGTGGGATGGCAGCAAACCCTGCCTAACGGCAAGAACCTGTGGGAAACGCTATGTGCCAAATATGATGAAGGAGTTCGCGAAGCCGAAGACTTTGCTGCCAAGTGGGCAACCGTAAAGCAGTATATCGACCCCGAGCGCTTTGCTGCTATCGGCAGTCGCTACGACCGTCAGGCCAAAGATGCCTGGTGGTGGCGCGATGCATGCCTTCTATACTTCCAGCAGTTCAGCCAAATGCCGCTGCCCGAAGGTGCTCCTGCACCACGTCATAACCTCGCCGACCTCATGCGATTCCACCTCGCTATCGACAACTACACCGCTCCCGACATGAGCAAACTGCCGTGATGAAATAGGAGTGAACCGTATGGGCCACATTTAGCGGTGCTGAATAGCATTAATAGTTGCTGAAGGTATTGAGCCTCTCAGCAACTATTTTTTTATGAGATACAGATGCCACGAAGTGTTTTTGTGCAACATACTTTATGAGATGCAACCGGCATAAAGCGTTCTCATAGTCTTCCCTCTAAACCAA
>CAMVDC010000032.1 GCA_947166155.1 uncultured Prevotellaceae bacterium
GCTCAGCAAGCCTGTAAGCAATGATTCCACCAAATGTTTCTGACCCACGATGCTATGTTCCATGCCGGTCATCAAGTTTGTTACGAACGCACTCTGGCGTTCAATGCGCTCGTTCAGTTCGCGCATATCCAATACTTCTGCCATATATTATAGTTTAATTGTATTTATTCTTTCCGCAAAATTACTGCTTTTAGCCGATACATACATCTTTTATTAAACATATTTATACAAATTCCCCAACTTTTAAGAGTCTTTAACTTAGGTTTCACGGCTCACAGAGTGTTTGGGCACGATTTTGCGTGTTTTTACCCCCCCCTCTGAAGTAAGAATTCTGCCCGTGCGGCTTGTCTCGTCTTTTATCTCCCTCAATCTCCCTTTATCTCCTTCTATCCCCTTCTATCCCCTTCTATCCCCTTCTATTCATATCTTCTTCTATCTCTTTCTCTCAATTTTCCACCTCACTTTTGCGATGAATATGCGCTGATAGGGTGAGGGGGAGGCAGACGGATGCATTTTTTCGTTTATTTGCTTTATGATTTGTGCAACTTTTCGTAACTTTGCACCCACATAGCACTGATGTGAAACAAAACTTTTCTTACGTTAAGCCAGATGAAGATTGACTTCAATATAGAGTATTATACACGATGGGGCGAAGAGCTCCATGTGAGTGTGAGTCAGGGGCAAGATGCTCCCGAGAGCGTGCGCTTGCATACCGACGATGGTCGCATGTGGCGCGGTTCGCTCGAGGTGAGAGATGGTGCCCGATGTGTCGAGTATCGCTATTACGTGACCGACGGCGGAGTCGAGGTGCGCCGCGAAGTGGGGTGCCCTCCCCACGTGCCAGGCGAGGCTCAAGACTGGTGGCGCGAGCCTATGCGTGTGGCAGGGGTGGCCATCCCTGTCTTTGCGCTCAGAAGCGAAGGCAGCCAGGGTGTGGGCGATTTCGGCGATTTGAGCCGTATGGTGGATTGGGCATACAGTGTAGGAATGAAGGCGGTGCAGGTGCTGCCCGTGGGCGATACCACGGCGGGGCACGTGTGGACCGACTCCTATCCTTACAACCTCATGTCGGTCAATGCTTTGCATCCGCAATATATAGACTTGCGACAGATGGCTCCACTGCCTACGAAGCGCGAGATGAACGATTATGAGCGCGAGTGCCGCCGCTTGAATCGCCTGCCGCAAGTAGACTACGAGGGGGTGGAGGCTTTGAAGCAGGGTTACCTGCGTCGCCTGTACGAAGTGGAGGGCGAACGCACGTTGCGCAGTGCACCATATCGCAGGTTTGCAAAGGCGAATGAGGATTGGCTCATCACGTATGCAGTGTTTTCGTTCCTGCGCGATGCTTACGGCACTCCCGACTACACGGCATGGCCCGAACACGGGGTGTATAACGATGCCGATGTGGCAGGTGTAGCCAAGGCTCATGCAAGTGAAGTGGGGTATTATTGCTATGTGCAGTTCCACCTCGACCGCCAGTTGTCGGCAGTTGGCAACCATGCACGCCGTCGTGGCATCGTGTTGAAGGGTGATATACCCATCGGTGTGAGTCGCCGGTGTGTCGAGACGTGGCAGCATCCCCACTACTTCAATCTCGATCAGCAGACAGGTGCGCCCCCCGATTTCTTCAGCCGTGACGGACAGAACTGGGGATTTCCTACTTACAACTGGAGTGTGATGGAAAAGGACGGCTACGGATGGTGGACACGACGCATGCGTCGCATGTCGCAGTATTTCTCAGCCTACCGCATCGACCATATACTCGGGTTCTTCCGCATTTGGGAAATTCCGCGTCCTCACCACACGGGCCTACTCGGTCATTTCTCGCCAGCCATGCCGCTGAGCCGTGAGGAGATCGAAGGTCGTGGGGTGACGTTCGTGCGCGACATGTACCTGCAAGACCTCAACAATCACTCGCTCTTTCATCCACGCATATCGGCCAGGAGCGAAGACGCTTACGGCCAACTGAGCGATGAGGAGCGCCGCCGATTCGATGCGCTTTACGAAGACTTCTTCTATCACCGCCACAACCATTTCTGGTATGATGTGGCAATGCATCGCCTGCCGCCTCTCGTGCATGCTACCCAGATGATAGCCTGCGGCGAGGATTTGGGCATGGTGCCCGAATGTGTGGGGTGGGTGATGCACCAACTGGGCATCCTCTCGCTCGAAATACAAAGCATGCCGAAGGAGATGGGCCTGGAGTTCGGAATCCTCGACCACAATCCTCGACTGTCGGTCTGCACCATCTCGAGCCACGACACGGCATCGATGCGCGGATGGTGGGAAGAAGACGCCGAGCGTACACAGCGATACTACAACCAAGTGTTGGGCATGGCAGGCGTTGCGCCAGCCAAGATGCCAGCCGACGTGTGCCGACGAGTGGTGAGCGACCACCTCTGCAGCCCCTCTGCTCTGTGCATCCTCACCCTTCAAGACTGGCTTGCCATCGATTCCAAACTGCGACTCGACGACCCCTCGAAGGAGCGTATTAACATACCAGCCAACCCGCGCCACTACTGGCGCTATCGCATGCACCTAACGCTTGAGCAGCTAATGCATGCCAAAGAGTTTAACAAGAATGTGAAACAAATGATAGAAACCACACGACCATGAACTTCCTCTCCACCCTCATGGCAGCCATGATGTGCTGCATGGCATCGATAACCATGAATGCTGAAACTATAGATGTGACCTCGATGCGACATGCAGGGCCATACGCACTGCATAAACCGTTTATCGTCGACTCTACCGACGTGAGTTCAAACAAGTTTGCCGAATCGTCGCTGCTGAGTCAGTCGCTGTCGTTCAACTTGCTGAACGATGCTGCAACCGTATCGGCTGCCTACGTTCCGCAGCAGGTGAGCGACGCGAGCTTGGAATTGCTCGGATTCAGTGTTTCCACCACCGCATACACCGATGTGATGGTGAAGGTCGACGGAGTGAAACACTATCAAGTGTATATTGACGGACGTCCCACCACCTTCGTAAAGGGCGAACCAGCCACTCGCCGAGTGGTTGTGAAATACCTTGTGATGCCGGGCGCGGCCGATACCGTGAGGGTGAGCATCGACACAGGTCACCCCGAACTGGTTAGCATCGGCGACTATATGTCGAAACACGACTACAACTTCATGGATGTGCTCCATGGCACCCACTTCAGCGGTGTGTCTGTTTCGCCAAACGGGCGCTTCCTCATTGTCAACTACTCCACAGTGATGCCAGGCGGACAGACATCGAGCCGCACACGGATTGTGGACCTCACCACTGGCAACACCCTGCGCGAAGCAGCGAGCGGCATACGCTGGCTGCCACGCTCCAATCGATATTATTTCTTGCGTACGGAGTCTCAGGGACGCACACTCATCAGTGTCGACCCGCTCAGCGGACAGCAGGAGGTCATGGCACAAGGAGTACCGTCAGGGTCATTCACCATAGCGCCCACCGAGGATTTCCTTATCTACACCATCACGGCCGAAGGACCAAGGGAGGACAACGGAGTGTATCAGGTAATCGAACCCGATGACCGCCAGCCGGGATGGCGTACACGCACCAACCTGTCCATCTACAACCTGTCGACCGGTTTGATGCAACCGCTCACCTTTGGACATCACAACATATCGCTGCAGGACATTTCGGACGACGGAACACAAATCCTGTTTATGAAAAGCGAGTCGCGACTCACGGCACGTCCCACCACGGTGTTCTCGCTCTACCGCATGAATCTTGCAACGATGCAGACCGAGCTGCTGGTCGACCGCGACGGATTTATCGGCCAGGCATGTTTCTCGCCCGATGGTAAGCAAATACTGCTGACCGGTTCGCCCGAGGCGTTGGATGGCATTGGGCGCAACGTGAGAGACGGACAGACACCGAGCATGACCGACATGCAACTCTATCTCTACGATGGCGGGCATTTCCGCCCACTCACCAAGACGTTTAATCCCAACGTGAGCCGTATGCAGTGGAACAGGGCGGATGGCAACATATACTTCACGGCCGAAGACCGCGATTCGCTCAACCTCTTTTGCCTCAATATGCGCACAAATAGCTTCAGCAAACTGTCTGTGCCCGAAGAGATGGTCATGAGTTTCAGCATGGCACATAGTTCGCCCCTCATGGTGTTCTACGGACTTAGTGCCTCCAACAGCGACCGCCTCTACACCCTCGACCTCAAGCGCCGGCGCACCACACTGCTCGAAGACCTCAGTGCTGAAACCCTGAAGGACGCGCGTCTGGGACGGTGTGAACCCTGGACTTTTGTCAGCAGCAGGGGCGATACCATCGCGTGTCGCTACTATCTGCCAGCTTCGTTTGATGCGGGCAAGCAATACCCGATGATTGTGAACTACTATGGCGGATGCAGCCCTACGAGCCGCAATTTTGAGAGCCGCTATCCGCAACATGCATACGCATCGCTCGGATATGTGGTGCTGGTGGTCAACCCGTCGGGAGCCACGGGATTCGGGCAAGAATTTTCGGCGCGTCACGTAAATACGGCAGGCGAAGGTGTGGCACAAGACATCATCGAGGCCACACAGACATTCTGCCAGCAGCACTCGTATGTCAACAGCAAGAAGATAGGATGTATAGGTGCAAGCTACGGAGGCTTTATGACCCAATACCTTCAGACGGTGACCGACATCTTTGCGGCAGCCATCTCGCATGCAGGCATCAGCGACCACACCAGCTACTGGGGTGAGGGATATTGGGGCTACAGCTACAGCGAGGTGAGCATGGCCAACTCTTATCCGTGGAGCAATCCCGAGCTGTATGTCAACCAAAGTCCGCTATTCCGTGCCGACAAGGTCCACACGCCAATCCTGTTCCTGCACGGCGATGCTGACACCAATGTGCCGGTGGGCGAGAGCATACAGATGTATACCGCCCTCAAACTCCTCGGACGCGAAACGGCCATGGTGCTTGTGCGCGACCAGAACCACCACATCCTTGACTACCAGAAACGCATACGCTGGCAAAACACTATATTTGCGTGGTTTGCCCGTTATCTGCAAGACGACCCCGAGTGGTGGAACTCGATGTATAGCGAAAAAGACCTTTAATTATTAATTGTTGATTATTAAATCTGAGTAAAGATACTGAAGAGCCAATACTTCCAGGTATAGGTGTGGATAGGTAGCGGGTAGAGCCGTTTCAGACGAAGCGACTCTGCCCGCTTTCTTGTTTCGTGGATGCTGTGGGTGAGGCGCATGGATTGGTAGATGTAGTCCATGCATAGTTGGTTCACCCGGCGGCTGAGTGCTGCTTTTGCATCGCCGTCGAGTGTCTTTGCAATAGTTGACAGCCTCGTGATGACGCCTTCGAGGTCGTCGAGACGGCGGGCGCTCCATGCAGCATCGTCAGTGGAGGTTATCGACCCCTGGCGTTGGGTGTAGTGGTATGCATCGATGGGTGTGAGAACCGTCTGCTTTGCTCGCAGCATGAGCAATGGAGTGAACTCCTCGTCTTCGTGCAGGATGCCTTCTGTGAAACGAAGTCCTTGCAGGATGTCGCGCTTGAATACATAACTCCATGCGGCAGCTCGAAGGTTGTGGTGAAGCATGTGGTCGGTTCCGGAACACAGAGCGACGCCTTTCCGCTTCTCGCCAAAGAGAACGAGGTCGGCATCCATGTCGTGTGCCATCCATGCTATCTTGGCATAGCTCAAGGGAATGAGGTAGTCGTCGGAGTCGACAAACTGGATGTATTTGCCTCGTGCTGCCTCGATGCCCGTGTTGCGTGCTGCGCTGAGTCCGTGTGCCGATGTGTGCCGAACATACGAAAGGTGGGGATGGGACATGAAAAATGGTGCAAGGCTGACATCGCTACCGTCATCCACCACGATTATCTCGTAGCTCACAGCCGTGCAGCTGTGGTGGATGGAGTCGATGCAGTGGGTCAGCATTGACTGTGGTTCGTTGTGATATGGCACTACGAAACTGATGAGCACCTGGCTGTTTACCTCGCTCGTGCTTATTTCACTATTCGCATTATTCGGCATAGGGCGTTGAGTCCGAGGGTGTTGAGTATTATTATCTTGATTCGTTCGACCCATGTGTGGGCAGTGCCTATGGGTAAGTGCCGGCTTGGCAGCTGTGGTGTATCGTGAGTGAGGCGGCACAGGTGTATTTGCTGGTTGAGCATGTGGAGGTACCATGCATCGGCTTGAGGTTCGAATATCGAAATGCCGAGTATTTTGGCTGCATCGATGTTGGCATCGAGCAGTGTCTGGAATTCCTCTTTGCCTGCCACGGCAGTGATGCCCCGGGGGTTGTAGGTGTAGTGATAGAGTCCGCGGCTTGTGGTCACGATGGTCGGTCGTTGTTTCAGTATGTGAGGCAGGGTGAGTGTGTCCTCAAACTTTTTGCCTACTGGAAATCGTATTTCAGCCATGAGCTGGCGCCGCATCATCTTGTTCCATGCATATGTGTGCATGTATGCTTGTGTCTCAATCCAGTATTGAGCAGGGTCGGTGAATGTTGCGTCGTCCAGTTCCAGCCGATGTTCGTTGCTGCCGCCCTCGAGACACACGGCAGGGTATTCGATGAGTTGCGCCTTGGGGTTGCCTGCCGCTACCTCTGCAAGTGAGGCGAGGGTGCCGGGCTCTATATAGTCGTCGCTGTCGATAAATGTAATCCATTCGCCCCGAGCCGCCTGGATGCCAGCGTTGCGTGCGGAGCTCAGTCCTCCGTTTGCCTTGTGAATGACGCTGATGCGTGGGTCGGATGCCGCATATCGGTCGCATATTTCGGGCGAGTGGTCGTCGCTCCCGTCGTCGACCAGTATGGCTTCCCAGTCGCCAAACGATTGTGCCACAATGCTGTCAATGCATTGAGGCAGTGTTGATTCCACACGATATACAGGTATGACAATCGATATCTTCATCTTCTTCTCTTTTTCCAGTGCCAAGGGGCTCATGCGCTGCAAAGTTACGAAATAATCCTCAATCCCCATGCATAAAAACGTGAAAAAACACGATACCGCTTCCTATATGCCTCAGAGTGCCTCAGAGGCCATGCGTCGGAGAGCGCGCACTTTCAGGCCTGCGAGTGCGCACTCGCGGCCCTGTGAGTGCGCACTCTCGGCCTTGTGAGTGCGCACTCGCAAAAACACCACTGCGCACTCTCCAAAACTGCGGTGCTAACTGACATGAAGTATATCGGCATTCAAAGGTGTTTTCTACACCTTAATTTATATAAAAAAGGAGTTTTCATGCATGCAGAATAAAAAAATAATAGTAACTTTGCACGACAAACGTGTAACCAAAAATCAATCGAAACAAAACAAATATGTTATCAGCAAAAGAAATACGCGAATCGTATAAGAAGTTTTTCGAGTCGAAAGGGCATCTCATCGTACCCTCGGCCCCGATGGTAGTGAAGGACGACCCCACACTTATGTTCACCAATGCCGGTATGAACCAGTTCAAGGACATCATCCTGGGCAATGTGGTGCCTAAGAGCCGACGCATGGCCGACTCGCAGAAGTGCCTCCGAGTGAGTGGTAAGCACAACGACCTGGAGGAAGTGGGACACGACACCTACCATCACACCATGTTCGAGATGCTCGGCAACTGGTCGTTTGGCGACTACTTCAAGAAGGAAGCCATCAGCTGGGCATGGGAATACATTGTCGACGTACTGAAAATCGACCCCAACGACCTGTATGCCACAGTGTTCGAAGGTTCGGCAGAAGAGGGACTGGAGCGCGACAACGAGGCTGCTGCCATCTGGGAACAGTTCCTGCCAAAAGACCACATCATCAACGGCAACAAGCACGACAACTTCTGGGAAATGGGCGACACGGGCCCATGCGGTCCATGCTCGGAACTGCATGTCGACTCTCGTCCCGCCGAGGAGAAAGCAAAACTGCCCGGACGCGAACTCGTCAACAAAGACCACCCGCAGGTGATCGAGATATGGAACCTCGTCTTCATGCAGTACAACCGCAAGGCCGACGGAAGCCTCGAGCCACTGCCTGCCAAGGTAATCGATACCGGCATGGGATTCGAACGACTGGTGCGCACCCTGCAAGGCAAGACATCAAACTATGATACCGACGTGTTCCAACCCATCATCAAGGTCATTGGCGACATTGCTGGAGTGAGCTACGGACAAGACGAGAAAACCGATGTGGCAATGCGCGTGGTGGCCGACCACCTGCGTGCCATCGCATTCGCTATAGCCGACGGACAACTGCCAAGCAATGCCAAGGCAGGATACGTCATTCGCCGAATACTGCGACGTGCCGTGCGCTACGGATACACATTCCTCGGACAGAAAGAGGCATTCATCTACCGACTCGTGCCGACACTCATCGACGAGATGGGCGATGCATTCCCCGAGATAGGAGCACAGCGCGAACTCATCATGAAGGTGATGAAGGAAGAGGAAGACGCCTTCCTGCGCACCCTGGCTGGCGGCATCAAGCGCCTCGACGACCTCATCGCCAACGTGAAGGCTGAAGGCAAGAGCGAAGTGCCTGGCGAGGAAGTATTCCGCCTGTTCGACACATTCGGATTCCCACTCGACCTCACACAACTCATCTGTCGCGAGCAAGGCATGACTGTCGACGAACCTGGATTCAACCGCGAAATGCAGAAGCAGAAGGAACGCGCACGCAACGCAGCACAAGTGGAAATGGGCGACTGGAACATACTGAACGAGGGCGAAAGCCAGTTTGTGGGATATGATTACACAGAATACACCTGCCACGTGCTCAAGTATCGCGAGGTGAAGCAAAAGAAAGGCGTGGTGTATGAAGTGGTGCTCGACCAAACCCCATTCTATGCCGAGATGGGTGGTGAAGTGGGCGACACAGGTGTGCTCGTCAACGAAGCCGAGACAATCAACGTGCTCGACACAAAGAAGGAGAACGGACAGGCAATACACATAGTCGACCGCCTGCCAGCCGACCCCTCGGCCGAGTTTATGGCATGTGTCGACACCGATCGCCGTCACGACATAGAGGCCAACCACACATGCACACACCTGCTCGACGAGGCACTGCGACAGGTGCTCGGTACACACGTAGAGCAGAAAGGCTCGCTCGTGACAGCCGAAGGCCTCCGCTTCGACTTCTCGCACTTCGAGAAGGTGACACCAGAGCAACTGCGCGAAGTGGAACACATAGTGAACGAAAAGATACGCCAAGACCTGCCGCTCGAGGAATTCCGCGACACACCAATCGAGGAAGCCAAGAAACTCGGAGCCATCGCGCTCTTCGGCGAGAAGTATGGCGACAAGGTGCGCGTCGTGAAGTTCGGCTCATCGGTCGAGTTCTGCGGCGGATGCCATGCAGCATCGACCGGACGCCTCGGCATGGTGCGCATCGTGAGCGAAAGCTCGATAGCAGCCGGAGTGCGCCGCATCGAAGCCATCACCGGACGCAAGGTGGAAGAGATGCTCGACCGCACACAAGACCTCATAGCCAACATGCGACAACTGTTCAACAACGCTCCCGACCTCATTGCAGCTGTGCAACGATATATCGACGACAACGCAGAACTGAAACGACAAGTCGACGACTTCAAGTCGCAACACGTGGCAGCACTCAAGCGCGACCTCATCGACCACGCAAAAGACGTGAACGGAGTGAAGGTGATGTATTCAGTATTGCCAATCGACGCACAGTCGGCCAAAGACATCGCATTCCAACTGCGTGCACAATTCACCGACAACCTGCTCGTGGTCATCGGTGGCGAATCGGCAGGCAAGCCAAACCTCACCATCGCATTGAGCGACGACCTCGTGAAGCGCGGCCTCAATGCCGGACAACTGGTGCGCGAGGCAGCCAAGCTGATACAAGGCGGAGGCGGTGGACAGCCACACTTTGCTACGGCAGGAGGCAAGAACTCCGAAGGCCTGACACAAGCTGTTGAGCATGCTATTGCTGCTGCAACTAAGTAAACCAAGCACGACGAGGAGCAACCCCAAACAGGTTGTCTCCTCGTCTATATCTATTGATAATATCTTTAATTGATAATATCTTTAATCCATATCCTCTCTGCATTATATCAACTATTAACAAATTAATCACTCTCTCTATGAAGTCAACCTACTCATATATCCTTTCGTTGCCGAGGCTTACGAAGCTTGCTCTCATCCTTGCTTCAGTCATGCCACTGCTGCTTACAAGCTGCAACGATACCCCCGACGAGCGCTACTACTACACCGCTAAGGGTGATATGGCAAACAACTACCTGCTGAACCGTAGCGAGACATTCAGCGAGTTTATCGACATCATACGCAAGTCGACGGTCGTAAACCTCGACCTGCTCGGCACCTATGGCTCATACACCGTGTTTGCACCCACCAACGAGGCTGTCGACCTCTTTCTCGCATCGCGAGGACTCACATCTGTCGACCAACTCTCGCCCGCTGATTGCGACACCATAGCAGCCACACACATCATCGAGCAGTCGTATTTCACTACCGACTTCTCGGATGCCACGCTGCCAACGATGAACATGCTCGACCGATACCTCACCATCACGTGCCATATCGATTCAATGGCAAACGAGGCACAACCCATTGCATACTACGTCAACTCTGAGTCGCGCATCATTCAGCGCGACGACTCGGTGGAGAACGGAGTGGTACACACCGTCGACCGTGTCATCAATGCATCGACCGAAATGCTGCCCGACTTCATGCTCAACGACTCAAGCATCAGCATCTTCACCAATGCCATGATGCTCACACACATCGACGACTCGTTGCGCGACTATATCGACGAGAGCTACACGTGCTCGGTCGACTCGTTCGAGGAAGGACGATGCATGCTCACAGGCTCTACGGTCGATAACGTCTTCTATATGGAACGTCGCTATTTCGGATATACAGCATTTGTCGAGACCGACGAGGTGTTTGCCAAACACGGCATATACTCGGTCGACGACCTGCGCCGATATGCCCACGAGGTGTACGACGACATGTATCCCGAGGATGCCGACATCACCGACGAAACCGACCGTCGCAACGCCCTCAACCGCTTCATCTCGTATCACTTCCTGCCTGAGCGCATCATCTACAACATGCTGACAGTCGACAACAAACTGCTGACATCCAACTTCGACCGCCGCCACATCGATGCTGCCGACTGGTATGAGACCATGATGCCTCACTCTATACTCAAGGTGTCGTACCCCTCGGGCATTCAAACGGGTCGATTCATCAACCGCCGTGGAGTTCAAAACCGTCCCGACTCGAGGGGCGTGTTTGTGAGAGGTTCACGTGTCGTGGCACCTACCGAGGCAGGACTCAACCAGATAGCAGTCAACGGAGTGTATCACTACATCGACGATATCATCGACTATGGGCGCAACACCCAGGAGGTGGTGCTCAACGAGCGCCTGCGCATCGATGCCACCACGCTCTCGCCCGACTTCATGACCAGCGGTGCACGCGGTCACGGAGTGCGCGGACAGGGCGGATGTCCTGAGTATCCGGGTCAATATGGTGCGCGAAGCACATCCTACGATAATGTGCAAAACCCCAACACATGTATCGCATTCAAGGCCGGATCGGTGAAGAACTGGAAGTTCAACGACGTGCAGACACACCTCCACATACGCAACCGATACCTCGACTTCTGGTCGTATCAAGGCGATGAAATACAGATTACCGGTATGTACGATGTGCAATTCAAGATACCACCAGTGCCGGAAGGCGACTACGAACTGCGTATTCAGGTCTGCATCGGATTCGATACTCGTGGTATCATTCAGGTGTACTTCGACGGAGCTGCATGCGGCATTCCTGTCGACTTGCGACGCCATGGCGACGACCCGAGCATCGGGTGGAGGTCGGATACCGAACTTGGCGACGAGGAAGCAATCGCGGCATACGACAAGGCACTGCACAACCGTGGCTGGATGAAGGGCCCATTGTCCTACGGAGCCACATCGGCCGACGGGTCGGGCAACCGCACACCGCAGCGAACCATACGCGACGACATGCGACGCATATACACCACATTCCACTCCGACGGAAAGACAGACCACTGGGTGCGTGTGCAGCAGAAGCTCGAAACCAGCAACGGCTCGTTTGCGTTCGACTACATGGAACTGTGTCCACGCTCGGTATACAACAACGAACTCTATCCCGAGGATAAGTGGTGACAAGGTGTATGATGTACGATTACCTCATAGTCGGTTCAGGACTCTTCGGAGCTACATTCGCATACAAGGCGAGGCAGATGGGACGCACCTGCCTCGTCGTAGAGCGACGTAAGCACCTGGGCGGCAACGTGTATTGCGAAAACGTGGAGGGCATCAACGTACACCGCTACGGAGCCCACATCTTCCACACCAACAACCAGCAGGTGTGGCAGTTTGTCAACTCGCTCACTCCCTTCAACCGATACACCAACAGCCCATTGGCCAACTATCACGGAAGGCTCTACAACCTGCCGTTCAACATGAACACCTTCCACCAACTATGGGGGGTAACGACGCCACAGCAGGCGCACGACAAGATTGAGCAGCAGCGGGCGGAGGCCATGCGAAAGCTCGGAGGACGCCAGCCTTCAAACCTCGAGGAGCAAGCACTCGTGCTCGTGGGGCAAGACATATTCGACATCCTCATCCGCGAGTACACCGAGAAGCAATGGGGCAGGGCGTGCAACGAGTTGCCACCATTCATCATACGCCGACTTCCCTTGCGCTTCACCTACGACAACAACTACTTCAACGACTCCTACCAAGGCATCCCGACCGGCGGCTACAACGTCCTCATCGACCGTTTGCTCGAGGGAGTAGACGCAATCACCGATACCGATTTCTTCAATTCGCCCTACAGGCAGTGGCGCCAATACGCCCGCCGACTTGTCTATACAGGTCCGCTCGACCGATATTTCGACTACCGCCTCGGCCGCCTCGACTGGCGCACCGTCACGTTCAAGACACGAGTGGAGCCAGTTGCCAACTATCAAGGCAATGCTGTGGTGAACTACACATCGGCCGATGTGCCTTTCACACGCATCATCGAGCACAAACATTTCGAGACATTCGGCGATGAAATCTACGAAAACCCCTGCACCGTGGTGAGCGAAGAATATCCAGCAGAATACCGCGAAGGCATGGAACCATACTATCCGGTCAACGACAAGCGCGGCGACCAGCTTGCTGCTCAGTATCGCCAACTGGCGCAACAAGAGCCCGACGTCATCTTCGGCGGTCGTTTGGCCGAATATCGCTACTATGATATGGCGCCCGTCATCGAACTTGCACTCAATCATCCGGCACATAGTTCGTAGCCGTGTAGGGAAATGAGTGCGCATTCGCAGGCCATTCCCGCTACTGGGAACGCCATTCCCGCTACCGGGAACGTCATTCCCGCTACTGGGAACGCCATTCCCGCTACTGGGAATGAATGAAACTTACGTCCTTTCGCCTCTTCATCACCGTGCTTTCACATCTTCATCACCGTGCTTTCGCCCCTGCGACACCGTGCTTTCGCCCCTGCGACACCGTGCTTTCGCCCTTGCGACACCGTGCATTCACCCCTGCGACACCGTGCTTTCGACATGCTGTCCTCGCGCGCGTGTAAATATAAATAAGGTGTGGCGCGTTGCTTGTGAGCCACACGATGTTGTTTCCAGCATGATGCTTTTTTACCTACTTCGCTACAAATTTCATTGCTGCGATGCAAATAATTACGCTTTTCATGCCGATAATTATGAATTTATTCGTACCTTTGCAGGGTCGTTACGTGTAGCGACATGTTCAAATCATATTAATCAAAACAAAAAGAGAACAAAAAACAATGGCAACAAAAATCAGATTGCAGCGTCACGGACGTAAGAACTACGCGTTCTACTCAATCGTGATTGCACATCCGCAGGCACCACGTGATGGTCGCTTCATTGAGAAGATTGGTACTTACAACCCCAACACCAATCCCGCAACAATTGATTTGAATTTCGAGCGCGCACTCTATTGGGTGCAAGTTGGTGCTCAACCCACCGACACCGCCCGCAGCATCCTGTCGAAAGAAGGTGTGTATATGATGAAACACCTGCTCGGCGGAGTGAAGAAGGGTGCGTTCGACGAGGCTACTTGCCAAGCTAAGTTTGAGGCTTGGAAGGCCGACAAGGCTGGTAAGCTCGCTTCGATAAAGAGCAAGTCGGATGCCGACAAGAAGGCAGCATACGAGGCACGCCTCGCTGCTGAAAAGAAGGTGAACGACGAGATAGCTAAGAAGGTGGCCGAAAAGAAGGCTGCTGCATTGGCTGCCGCTGAGCCACAGGCCGAAGAGGCTCCTGCTGAAGAGGCACCTGCTGCCGAGACAGCTGAATAAAACTGCGTAGCAACACAAGAGTGGGGTAGTCGACACGATGTCGCTTCTCCACTCTTTGCGTTATTCTTTGTTCATTATAATCATCTATTATACCATTATCCCTCGTGAACCCGAACAATAATCTTGTCATCATGGCAGGCGGTGTGGGAAGCCGCTTCTGGCCAATGAGTACACCCGAATGTCCCAAACAGTTTATCGACGTGATGGGATGCGGACGTACATTCATTCAGCTCACCCTCGACCGATTCCGCGGTGTGGTGCTGCCCGAGAATGTATGGGTGGTCACTTCGCAAGCATACGCCGACATAGTGCGCGAGCAACTGCCCGAAGTGCCGGCCGAAAACATACTGCTCGAACCCTGCCGACGCAACACAGCACCATGCATCGCATACGTAAGCTGGAAGATAAAGAAGAAAAACCCCAAGGCCAACCTCGTCATCACGCCCAGCGACCACATGGTGACCGACGTTGAGGAATTCCGCCGGGTCATCAATTCGGCACTCTCGTTCACCGCCCAGAGCGATGCAATCGTGACTCTCGGCATGCATCCCACACGTCCCGAGACGGGATACGGATACATACAAGCCGACCTCTCGTCGCCCTCGCTCAGCAATCGAAACATATATCGAGTTGACCGCTTCCGCGAAAAACCCGATGTCGAGACAGCCAGGAAATACATAGCACAAGCCGAATACTTCTGGAACTCGGGCATTTTCGTGTGGAACGTAGAGACAATCGTGCAGGCACTGCGATACTACGAGCCCGAAGTGTCGGAGATATTCGAAGCCATGCTGCCATACTACGGCACCCCCGACGAGCAAGCGGTCATCAACGAGCGCTTCCCGCAGTGCAAGAGCATATCCATCGACTACGCAGTGATGGAGAAAGCCGAGGAAATCTACGTCTTCCCAGCATCGTTTGGCTGGAGCGATGTAGGCACATGGGGCTCGCTCATCACCCTGGCCGATAAGGATCGCGACGGAAATGCATGCATCGGACCCCGTATCGAGCTGCACGAATCGCGCAACTGCATCATACACACCAGCGAAGAACGCCGAGTGGTGGTGCAGGGACTCGACGGATATATCGTGGCAGAGAAGGACGACACGCTCCTTATCTGCAAACTGACTGAAGAACAACGCATAAAAGAATTCAGTGCCGAATGAGACTGATAGCAGACAGTGGCTCTACAAAGACTGCGTGGCACATCGGTCACACCGACTTTGAGACTCAAGGCATCAATCCGTTTCACCAACAGGAGGATGTCATAAGCCATATCTTGCACGACGAGCTTCTGCCACAACTGCCCGCTGAGGCCGTTGTGACAGAAGTTTCGTTTTATGGAGCAGGATGCACTCAGCAGATGTCGCCACGCCTGGTCGATGCTTTGCACGAGGCCCTGAGCCCTGCGGTCGCGGTAGAAGTGGGCAGCGATATGCTCGGAGCAGCACGTGCCTTGTGTGGCAAGAGCGAGGGAATCGCCTGCATTCTGGGCACCGGTGCCAACTCGTGCCTATACGACGGCACTGATATCGTGGCCAACATCTCGCCGCTGGGATATATACTTGGCGATGAGGGCAGTGCGGCATATATAGGCAAGCGCCTTGTGGGCGATGTGTTGAAGCAGCAAATGCCACGGCAAGTGTGCCAACTCTTCTTCGACGAGACCCACCACACCGCGGCATCCATCGTGGAAAACGTGTATCGACGCCCACTTGCCAACCGTTTCCTTGGCGAGCTCAGCCGCTTCTGCAGCCGTCATCGCGACCTGCCGGCCATACATCAACTGCTCGTCGACAGCTTCTGCCAGTTCTTCGTGCGCAATGTGGCCAACTACCAACGCCCCGACCTCGAGGTGAATTTCATAGGCTCCATCGCACACTACTATAGCGACGAACTGCATGAGGCAGCCGCACAATCGGGGGTCCGTGTGGGCACCATAGAGCGTACACCCATGCAAGGCCTGATACGCTATCATGGCGAGGGGTGAATCACACCGTCGTTTCATACCGAATAACCTACTAATAACTAATAAACTAATCAAATTGTCATGAGAATCTTACTGTTTTTATTACTATCTGTAGCCTTCAATACGGCTCTCGATGCCCAGGCATTGCAGATACATCGCCGAGGCGGCACCAAGCATTGGATTGAAACTACGAGCATCGACAGCATCGAGTTTACAAAAACAGCCATGCGAGTGAGGATGAAGGGAGCCGACCACGAGTCGAAAACATACCTACACGCATCGACCGACAGCGTGACACTCGAACCGCAAATGCCCATCGTGGAGAAGGTCACAGCCTTTCCGCGCGACGTATGGAACGTGACACGCAACAACAACTACCAACTCGAGACAAGCCAGTTCTGCATTCAGCGCATGATGGAGAACGACAACATAGCCGCCTTCTGGGAAGCCGATTTCGGGGCCGACCCAGAGAAGTGCAGTGTGGTGAAATACCGCTTTCCGCTGCGCGACATAATGCAGGAAGCCAACAAGATGTACGAGTTCTATCGCGACTCGCTGCGATTTGTGGTAAAAGGCAATTCAGTGTCCGACAATAAGCGCGTCAACCTCTACTTCTTCTACAGCGATGAAGGCACCGTGTATGGTGGAGGAACCGAATCGGAGAAGATAGGTTGCATGTGGATAACGCCCAACCGAGTGCAATATGGCCCATACGGAGCTATTGCACACGAATTGGGACACTCGTTTCAACAGCTGAGTCAATACGATGGCGGTAGCGGATTTTCGGGTGCAGGCGGTCAGATGTGGGAGATGACATCGCAGTTCATGCTGTGGCAGTATTACCCCACGTGGATAACATTTGAGAAATATCACCTCGATGCCTTCATGCAAGCCACACACCTGCCATTTATGCATCCCGACAACCAATACCACTCGCCATTCGTGCTCGAGTGGTGGGCAAACCTGCGCGGTCGCGACTATATAGGTTATATGTGGCGCAAAGCAAAATCGACGGAAGACCCCGTGCAGTGCTACAAACGCCTCACGGGTTTGACTCAAGATGAGTTCTGCGACGAGCTTTGCAGCGGATACATGCACTTCATCACATGGGATTGGAACCGTGTTCGCACTGCTTCGCGGTCGTATATCAACCAACACGTAAGCCCTTCGCTCACCTCGGTAGGTGATGGGTGGTATCGCATTGCGGCATCGAAATGTCCGCAAAACTACGGATACAATGCCATACGTCTCAACAGTGCATCGGCTCGAGGCAAGACGGTGAAGGTGGAATTGCGCAGTGCCATGCAGGCATCTGGCTATTCGTGCGACCGTCCTCAGTATGCAGGATGGCGCTACGGCCTTGTGGCATATTGCAGCAACGGCCAGCGTGTGTATAGCAGCGTGTGCAGCGATAGCGACGAATGCTGTGAGATGCATGTCCCATCCAGTGCCACATACTTGTGGCTCGTAGTGATGGGAGCACCAACAACTCACTGGGCATACTCGGCATCGATTGCCAACCAGTGGCCATACGATGTGAAGTTTACGGGTACAACCAAGTATAACTAATCAAAAACTATTGTAAAACCAATCTGAAACTAACGTGAAACAAATCCGAAACTATTATGAAAATACGTAGATTGCTTACATTGATTCTCTGTGCAGGAGCATTTGCATTGGCTCACTCGCAGGAGCGTACCTCACTTTTACTTAATTTCGACTGGAAGTTCCGCCTGCTTCAAGATGGCGAACAGATTTCAGGAGTGCAGGATGATGCCTCGTGGCGCACTGTCAACATTCCCCACGACTACCAGATGGAACTGCCATGGAGCCTGCGGGCAGGTGGTGCTCGCGGATTCAAGGAAAGCCGTTCGGCTGTGTATCAAAACCATTTCAAGGCCGACCCCGCATGGCGCGATCGCAAGGTGTTGCTCGACTTTGAGGGCATCATGACCAATGGTGAGTTCTTCATCAACGGCCATCGTTTGGGAACCATCACTTACGGATACCTCGGTGCTGAGTTCGACATAAGCCGATATCTTGATTATGAGAAGGAGAATGTGGCGACTGTCGTATGCCATGTGGCACCTTCCGACCGCTCGCGTTGGTACACCGGTGGCGGCCTTTTCCGCGACGTGCATATCTACACCAAGAATCCCGTGAGTGTAACCCGCCACGGACTTTATATCACGACACCCAAGATTTCGGCCTCCGAGGCACAAGTGGCGCTGCAGGTGGAGATTGAAGGCGCACGCGCTCAACGCTTCGATATGACACTCGAAAGCCACATCTACGACCCCGACGGACGCGAAGTAGCCAGCGGACATTGTGATGTGCCGAAATATATCAAGCTGCTGATCAACGAGGTTAAGATGCCAGTCGTGACGGTTTCTTCGCCACGCCTCTGGTCGTGCGAAGAGCCCAACCTCTATCGTGCCGAGGTAGTGCTGAAGAAGGATGGAGAGGTCATCGACCGCGTGAGCGATGAGTTTGGCATACGCACCATCGAGTTCAACAAAGAACAGGGATTCCTGCTCAATGGCAAGAAACTCTTCCTGCGTGGCATAGCAAACCATCACGACCTCGGTGTGCTGGGCGCTGCTGCATTCGAGGATGGAATCGAACGCCTGATGAAGACCCTCAAGGCATTCGGCTACAACCACATACGCACCAGCCACAACCCTTACTCGCCTGCATTCCTGCGCCTGGCCGACAAGCATGGCATACTCATTGTCGACGAATTGTTCGACAAATGGCAGCAAGGTGGAAGCTGCTGGGTGGCTGCCGAACCATTCGACCAACTGTGGTATAAGGTCGAGACGGAATGGATTCGTCGCGACCGCAACCACCCTTCGGTCATCATGTGGAGCTTTGGCAACGAGTTGCAGACGAGCGAATCGTGGGCAGGACTGCCTACCAACGATTGGGGTGTGACTACTTACCGACTGATGAAAACCCTGTCTCAGCGCTATGATGCCACGCGTCCCACCATGGTAGCCATGTTTCCGGCACGTGCCAACGCAATACGCAACGACCCCGAGTGGGAGGGCAACTTCACTCCGCCCGAGCTCTCGTGTGTGACCGACATTGCTGCCTACAACTATCAATATCCGGCATATAAGGGGTATCTCGAACACAATCCCGACCTCATTATCTACCAAAGCGAGGCTACCGTCAACGACCTGCTCGGTCCTTGGGAGGGCATGGATCGCCAGAAGATGGTGGGTTTGGCCTATTGGGGAGCTGTGGAATACTGGGGCGAATCGAACGGATGGCCTAAGAAGGGGTGGAACTACTCGTTCTTCAGCCACAACCTCGACCCCTATCCGCAGGCATACCTCATAAAGAGCGCCATGACCGACGAACCCATCTGCCGTGTGGGTGTGCAGGATGGCAAGGGTGAGGAGATGATGTGGAACGACAACTTGGTTGGTACCACGTTTATCTCGTCGCATTGGAACCGCGCTGCCGGTTCGCGCCAGCAGGTGTATGTCTATACAAATGCCGAGGAAGCCGAGCTGTTTGTGAACGGCAAGTCGCTTGGCACAAAGCGTAACGATGGTACGGGAAAGGGTAAGAACCGCATGTTGTGGCAGGATGTGGAGTATGGCAACGGTGGCGAAATCCATGCTATTGCCCGCACGGGTGGTCGCGAGGTGGCACGCCATGAGTTGCGCACCACGGGCAAGGCCGTGAAGCTTAACATAGTCGAGGAGAGCCAACCTTCATGGAAGGCTAACGGCATGAACTTGAAGTATATACACATCTATGCAGCCGACAAGGCAGGCAACACGGTTCCTACAGCTTCTGACGACGTGAAGATCGACGTTACAGGCGAGGCAACCATACATGCCATCGATAATGGCGACCACTACACCGACGAACTTTTCGATGTCAATCCGAAACGCCTCTACAAGGGAGGCCTTCTGGTTGTGCTGCGCTCTACACGCAAGGCGGGCAATGTGACTCTTACTGCCACATCGCACAACCTGAAGTCTGCCACCCTGAAAATGAAAACGGTGGAGTAGGGGTGTGTTGAATCCTCTTTTTGAATGAGTCGGGGCCTCACGCTGTGATAAGCGTAAGGCCCCGATTTCGTGTTTTTGATTTAAGGTCTTGGTCCTCCAGGCTGTTGGTTGTGTTGCATCCTCTGCATCCTTTGCATCCTTTGCATCATCTGCTGAATGCTGTAGAATATTCTCAGGTCTTCTACCGACAATTGTCCTGTGATGCATGTTGCCATTCCGATGTTGGGGTCGGAGTTGAAGACGATGAGGTCGCTCAGTAGGTTTTTCTCGTCAACTCGTCCGAATGCTTGGTAGATGAATCCCTCGACCCTGTAGGCGGCTGGCAGTCGCAGTCGTCGCACATTGTCGGGCGAGTCAACGTACTCGGGCACTTCCACTTCGTCGGTGTAGATGATGAGCGGCACGTAGTTTTCGAGTCGGCGAATTGCTCCGAACATTCTGAATGCCGTTTGGCGATTGTCGGTAACGGCAATTTCCATCGTCTTGATTTTGTTGTAGAATGTCTTGAATTCCTCAAGTGTAGGTACTCCTTCGGGCATTTCGCCAGGTATTCCGTCGGCTGGCATCTGCTCGAATCGTTTCTTCACTTCGTTTACAAAGGCAGTGAGGTCTTGGTAGTTTATGCCCTCTTGTCCCTTGTATTGGGCAGCAAATTCGTTGGCACTTTGGGCGTGCATTGTTGCAGCAAAGGCTACGAACAATAGGATTAGAAAGGTTTTCGTAGTATTCATAGTGTCCCTCCCTTTTTGTTGTTTTTAGTAGTTGTTAAGTATTAATTTCGATGGCAAATATAAACAATCGTTTCGTTTCTTGCAAGAAAAAGGAAAAAAATATTTGTATTACTTTGCTTTTTTTATTGTTTTCATGCCTTCTTGCAAGTTCCCAATAAACACGGACGGCGGACTTTGCATTTGCAAGGTCCGCCGTCGGGCTGGTTGATTGTTTGTCGATTTCTTTTTACGATTTACGCGAAACGTAGCTTCCGTCGCGTGTGTCCACTTCGATCATGTCACCTTCGTTGATGAACAGTGGAACTCGTATTTCCACACCTGTCTCCAGTGTTGCGGGCTTGGTAGCGTTGGTTGCTGTGTCGCCCTTCAGTCCTGGTTCGGTGTATGCCACCTTCAGCACAATCTTCACTGGTGCCTCGGCTGTGAGAATAGCTCCTGTCTGGTCGTCGATTGATGCCATCACCATTGTCTCGCCTTCTTTCAGGAAGTCGCCGCCGGTGATGAGGTCTTTTGCGATGTTTACTTGCTCGAATGTCTCAGTGTTCATGAACACCATTTCATCACCTTCTTTATAGAGGTATTGGAACTGCTGGTGCGAAACGGTCACGTCGTCGAGTTTTGCGCTCACAATCCATGTGCGCTCCAACACGCGTCCGTCTTCCACGTTGCGCAGTTTGGTTATCATCACTGTGTTTCCTTTGCCTGGTTTCTTGTGGAGAAAGTCGATCACCACCCAGATTTTACCGTCATCAAGTCGGAGGCATACTCCTTTTTTAATGTCGCCTGCTAATATTGCCATAAAAAACTTAAATTTAATAATGTTGTCACGTAATCGAGTGCAAATGTAGGGTTTTTTCATAAAATGACCAAGAAAGAGCGTGAAAAACCGCAAAATCCTTGGTCAGTTTCCGTAAAATCACTAATTTTGCACGCTGTTTGTGCAGCAAAGCGAACGAATAAACAAAATTTAGATAAAATGAAACGTACATTCCAACCACACAATCGCAAGAGAGTTAACAAGCATGGTTTCCGTCAGCGCATGACTACAAAGAACGGTCGTCGTGTTCTTTCGGCTCGCCGTAAGAAGGGACGCAAGTCACTCTCTGTTTCGAGCGAGAAGCACGGAAAGTAATTCCGCAGCGGTTAAGGCTCGAAAAAAGCAGGTATTCGCAGGGTTGCGATATCTGCTTTTTATCGTTTATGGGGGTGATGGAGCAACGGTGCTTGCAATGCCGATTGTATGCCATCGATGATGTAGGAAATCACGAGACACACAATGATGAGCGATGCGAAAATGAGGATGGGGCAACGGGGTAGGGCAACGAGAACTCCAGCCAGCACCATCACATCGCGGCGGGTGAACCACACGTGGGTGGAGTGGTGGCCGAGGGAG
>CAMVDC010000033.1 GCA_947166155.1 uncultured Prevotellaceae bacterium
AGAAAATATATATTCAGCCAGAGGTGACAGAGACAAACGTATCGTTGGCCACAGTCACAATGCAGACACTGTCGGAAATGATTAAGATTGAAGACACTCCAATTACAGACCCAAGTACTCCTGTATATGGTTCTGTAAACGAACGCGACGACGACGAGGGTTGGGAAGAAATCTAACCCTACGAACATAATATAAAGTAGAAAGCGGCATCCCATGACCAGGGTGCCGCTTTTTGTTTTGTGGGCTTTTTGTGTGTGCTTTGTACTTATGTGATGCGGTGCATCCTGCGAACTGATGCATCAAGCATATGCAATTATTAGCAGAAACCTCCCGATATAGTCATCCCGACGTAACGAAGTGGAGGAGAGGATCTTAAAAGTGTGAAACACTTTGCAAAAACCCATAAGTTGCCCTGCAACTTCAAGATATGTACCTTCCTCCTGCGTCGGAGTCGATATGACAAAAAGGGGAGGTGCTGCAATATGGGGAAGGATACTGCTTACTTATGAGGTACTGCAATTACTCCCGAGGCTGCCCAAAAGTTTTTCGGACAACTATAGAAAAAGCAGAGCCATGCGATTGGTGCGTGGCTCTGCTTTATGTTTCACTTATTTCGTTGTCATGAATAAGTGTGTACTTATTTGTTGAACTTCGTGTAGATGACCTTTAGCTTGAGTCGGTCGGACTGTCCGCCAACGAGTCGTGCGCTGGTCATCGAGAAGTCGTGGCATAGCTTGACGAGCGTTTCGGTCGACTCGGCTTTTGATGTGGCATCGAATGTGGGTTCGACTGGTATGAGCAGCACTTTGTCGTAGTTGGGTGTTGCCGTTCCGTTGCGCAGTTCGTTCATCATGGTGTTGAGCAGGTGTGATATGTTGCTGAACTGATATGTGTTGTTTTCTGCGTTGAATTTCGCCAGGAACGATGTGTTGGAGTCGGCTGTGCGGTATTGCTCGAAGTAACCGTTGAGGTAGTCGTCGATGCGTACCATGAGCAGGTACTTGGGTATTCCGAGTTTGAAGCCGTTGGCTATGCGGTCGTTGTATCGTGTGAATGTGAGCGACGCTGTGTTGATGGTGTCGTTGTAGTTGAGTTGGCTGGCAGGCAGTGTTGCCATGGTGAATATTCCAGCCGGGCTTTTGAGGTAGGTGGCTTGCTGGTCGTCGAGCAGGCTTTGCAGGTTGTAGTTTTCGAAGCGTGTGGCTTGTATCACTTCTTCGGTAGCTGCAAACTGACACATGCCGGTGGTGTCTACATCTTCTTCGCTGTCGTGGTAGCGCAGGTTCATGTTGAACTGTATGATGTTGATGTAGGCCATTGCTCCGTCGCCGCTTTCGAGCCGGAAGTAGAAACCTTTGGAGCCTGGCAGTCCGCTGTTGATCCAGCTTTCAGAGTCGCTGAAGTATTCGGGGTTGGTCTTGTAGGCTTGGTAGATTTGTTGTCCTATCTCGTTGGGCAGTGGTATGCGTATGTGGTTGGAGTATGACGATTTGCGTCGTGTTTCGTCTTCCACGGTGCGGTCGGAGAGTGTGTACCACTTCACTGTGATGGGTTCTTGTGTGATGTCGCAGTACTGTTTGGGGTCGATGTTGGTGTAGTAGTCGGCATCGGGGTCGAGCACGCGTGTGAGTGGGTATACGCTGATTTTGAATGTAGCGAGCGAGTCGCCTATGTATTTGTTGACGTATAGCAGTAGTTCGGTCGATATTACGCTGTCGCCGATGATTGAGTCGGGGAATTGGAAGTCTTCGATGCAGTGGAATTGTGCGAGGAAGTCGGACTTGATGCTGGTTCCTGTCTCGGGGTCGGTGAATTGTCCGAGGTATGATGTGGTGGAACGTGCGAGTACCGAGTCGCCTGCTGTGTAGGATTGGGTCGTTACGTCGTATTCCTGGCTTATCTGTGTGGTGAGGTCGGCGGTTGGCATCATGTCGCTTCCGAGCGATGATGTCTCTTCGTCGCATGCTGTTATTGTGAGTATTGCGGCCAGGATTGGCAGGTATAGTTTGCTTTTCTTCATTTTGGGTGAATGGTTATGGCACTTGGCGGCCATTCGCCAAGCACCGATGTTTGCTGTGTTTGTGTCCCACGTTGTCGGGACTGTGGGTTTATGGCATGAGCGATTCGTAGAAGTCGCTGTAGGCTTGTGCGTAGTCGGTTTTGAATGTGAGTACGGGCTTGCCTATTTCTTTTGCATATTGTGCTATGGTGCGTGGTGTCTTGCGGTCGTCGACAATGAGTCCGTCGGCATATTTCACTGCAATCTTTGCCATTTCCTCGAATGTGCATTGTCCGGTAGTGATGTCGCTCACTTCGTTTTGCTTTATGTTGCGGAATGGTATGCTTGCCTGGAACGATGGTCCGAGGTCGGTCTTGATGTCGGGAGCCGTGGCGGAGAATACTACTTTGGCGTCGCAGAATGATGGTTCGTCCTGGTATGCACGTTTGATGTAGAGTGGTGCGAATGATGACATCCATCCGTGGCAGTGTATGATGTCGGGCACCCATCGCAGTTTCTTTACGGTCTCGAGTACGCCTCTGACGTAGAATACAGCTCGTTCGCCGTTGTCGGTATATTCGTTGCCGTTGTCGTCGCATATCAGGTTGCGGTGTGTGAAGTAGTCGTCGTTGTCGATGAAGTATATCTGCATCCTTGCTGACGGTATTGATGCCACTTTGATGACGAGGGTGTGGTCAGTATCGTCGATTATAAGGTTCATTCCTGAAAGTCGTATTACTTCGTGCAGCTGGTTGCGCCGTTCGTTGATGATTCCCCAGTTGGGTGAGAAGGTGCGTATTTCATGCCCGAGCTCTTGTATGGCTTGTGGCATTTCTAACCCTTTTTTTGCTCGTGGCGATTCAGGCACGAAGGGCATCATCTCGGTTGTGATGAATAGTACTTTTTTTGCTTTCATTTATGTTCCTTTTATCGTTTAGACTATGCAAAGTTAGTAATTTTTTATGAAATGAGCAAGTTTTTCTCTCTGATTTGTTTTGTTTCAGGTATTTGCTTTTGCCGTTATTTGTCGTTTTGCTTTTTGTGGATTGAATTTATAAAAAGTAAATGGCGGTCGCTAGTTTCACAACCGGTGACCGCCTGAGATAATTCTTACATTATTCTCACTTACCAAAAAGAAATTAAAATGTGCTTAAACTAAGCTGAGTGTATTCTTTTCCGTGGCCATGTTGTTGCCTGCTTTTGCTGGCGTTTGGCCTTGCCGGATTATTTTGCGTAGAGTAGCCATGCGTCGGGATAGGTTGAGCGCAGCTTGTCGCGTGCCGATACGGCATCGGCGCGTGTTGCCGACGATGTTGCTATCACTCGATACATGCCTGTTGATGGGTTTTGTGCCACGATGGCGTTGTAGCCTTTGTTCTTGAGTGTTGAGCAGAGGTTGTTGGCGTTGTCGAGGCTCTTGAATGATCCGCATACTACGTTGTATGCTCTGAGTGTGGCGCCTCCCACTGCTGTGAGGTTCTCGCTGCGGAGGTCGCTGTTGTCTTCAGTCACTACAGGTGTCACCGTCTGTACTGGTGCCACTACTGGCTGTACCTGTACGGGCTCGGTTGCCTGCTGCTGGGCTTGTTCTTGTGCCTGAGCCTTTTCATAGGCTTTCTTGTAGCTGCTTTCTGTTGATTTGCATGCTGTGAAGGCTAATGCTGTTACGATGGCTAAGCCTAGGATGAGATGTCTTTTCATTTGTTTGTGATTTGTTTGTGATTTGTTATTGTTTGTTGAATTTCTTCGTTTCGGGTCGTTTTTTGGCTCTCAGCATGTTTTTGCCTATCTTTGCAGCCGGTTGGGGCTGGGGGTCGGGTTGTGTGGCGCTGATGCTGTGGCCGCGCGACGGGGTGTGTTGCCTGTGTTATGATATCTTTACGAACTTCGATTTTGTCATGGCCTTCTTGAGGCTCACCGCCGAGCGGAAGTTTATGTTTTTCACTTTTACCGATTGTGCTCTGAGGTCCGACTCGTTTTCTACTACTTTCGATTCAGCCGACAGCGAGAACGTGCCTATGCCATTGATATTTACGTTGTAGCCTTCGAGCAGGAAGTTGGTTATGTTTTGCGACAGAGCTATGATGGCTGCTGCCATATCGGCGGTGGTGAGTGAACAACTTGATGCAATGTGCTGACACAGGGTCTCGGTGTCGATGGTACCTTTGGTCACCACTTGCGCGTAGTACCCGCGCTTGGGCTTATTGCTGATGTTGTCTTTTACTTCAGTCAGTCGGTATCGTATGCTCATTTCTTCATTCAGATGTATTGCCTACACCTTTCTTTTTTTTGATTTAGGTTTCTTACTTATATTCTCTACAGCCTTTTAAAGTTTTGCCCTACACTTTATTTTTTTTGTCTGTAGGCTCTATTTTCAAAAGCTGTAGTGCAAAGTTAATAATTATTTTCTATTCGTTCCAAATGTTTTGAGTAAAAATGTGTGTTTTACCTGTGTTTTTTTTGGTTTCCGGGTGTTTTTCTTGATTTTTGCCGCAGTTTTTTTGTCTTAGGTTTGCATGTCGTTTCCAGGTGCCTGTGGCGGGGGTCGTTTGCGAGTGCGCACTTTCGGGGTCGCGAGTGCGCACTCGCGGGCCTGTGAGTGCGCGGTCTCGGGCCTGCGAGTGCGCACTCGCAAATGGGCGATGCGGATGGGCGTTTTTGTCGCGCGCGCCCGCGCATTATATATATAATGTGTGGCGGTGCGATTGGCCGCTGCCGACGACTGGCGGAATAGTGGCTGGATGATGTTGTTGTGGAGCATGTTTTTGGTGTTTAGGTGTCGCGATGTGTCGGGATTTTGTATTATTTGTGCCGATTGGCGTTGTGGTGTGAGTAAAAATTGTTACCTTTGCAGTCAGTAATCACTTTGTCAAAAAGAAACGATGGATCAGCACTATTCTTCTGAGCTGTTTGAGCATGCCGTCGACGAGTTTTCGAAGTTGCCTGGCATAGGGCGCCGTAGTGCCTTACGCTTGGTGTTGCATGTGTTGAGGATGGATGCCGGTGCTGTCGAGAGTTTTGCTGATGCTGTGGTACGTCTGCGTCGCGATGTGCGTTATTGCAAGGTGTGCCACAATATCTCCGACACCGAGGTGTGCAACATCTGTGGTAATCCCTTGCGCGACAGGACTATGGTCTGTGTCGTCGAGAACATCCAGGACGTGATGGCCATCGAGGCTACGGGTCAGTATCGCGGACTTTACCATGTGTTGGGCGGAGTGATAAGCCCGATTGACGGACTTGGTCCTTCCGACCTCGAGATTCAGAGCCTGGTGGACCGTGTGGCTGCCGGTGGGGTGAGCGAGGTGATACTTGCACTAAGTTCCACGATGGAGGGCGACACGACTAATTTCTACATCTCGCGCCGTCTGTCGTCGTTCGATGGCTTGCGGCTTACGGTCTTGGCACGCGGACTCTCGGTCAACGACGAGTTGCAATACACCGACGAGGTGACACTGGGACGGAGCATAGTGAATCGTGTGGACTTCAGCATGGGCATGTAGGTCAACGACATCCCGTGCATGATATTACGACATATAATCAACAAACCAAGAAATGAACAGAATTGTAAAACGACTTCTTAAATATCTGAAACTGGAATATATATGTTTCTGGGTGGTAGCAATCCTGACCTTTGTGTTGGGGCAGGTGGGCGTCATACCCAACGGCATTTTTGCTGGCGAGGCAGCTGTGCAATACGAGTTCTACCTCAACAGCACTTGTATAATCCTCGTGCTGGTCGGGGTGCCACTGTCGCTGAAACTCTTCAACCTGAATACCAACAACGGCCTGCGCCGCATGAATAAAGATGAGGCACTCGGGGCATACCACCTCTGGAGCTGCATCCGCCTGGGCATATTGCTCGTGTGTGCCGAGATGGGCATTGTCTGCTATTTCCTCCTGATGAACAACACCGGACTGTTTTGCGCATGCATTGCGCTGATAATGGCACTGATATGCGCGCCGTCGGAGTCGAAGGTGTGTGAATATCTCGAAACCAAAGAGGAGGAGCGAGCCGAATCGGTCAACTAAGTTTTACTCACTGCAATGAAACTCACAGTCGTCATCGTAAACTATAAGGTCGGGCATTACCTTGCGCAATGCCTCGACTCGGTATACAAGGCACTCGACGGCATCGATGGCGAAGTGATTGTGGTCGATAATGCCAGCAACGACGGGTCGGTCGGCTATCTCAAAAGTCTTTATCCACAAGCCACATATATCGAAAACAAAGAGAATGTGGGCTTTGCCCGAGCCAACAACATGGCCCTACGAAGCACAGAAAGCGAATACGTGGTGCTGCTCAATCCCGATACATTTATCAACGAAAACCTTTTCCGCGACTGCATCGCGCTGCTTGACACCCATCCCCAGGTGAGCGCAACGGGTGTGAGGATGCTGAACCAAGACGGCAGCTTCGCCCTCGAGTCGCGTAGGGGCATACCAACACCCTTCACTGCCTTCTGCAAAATGTCGGGCCTCAATTCCCTGTTCCCTGAGAGCCGCACATTCGGCAGGTACTACATGCGGTACCTCGACCAGCACAAGGCCACCCCGATCGAGATAATATCCGGGGCCTGTATGTTTATCCGCCGCGAAGCCTTGCAGCACAGCGGATTGCTCGACGAGGACTTCTTCATGTATGGCGAAGATATCGACCTATCATATCGCATGTTGCGTGCAGGATATGATAACTACTATATTCCCACGCTCATGCTCCACTACAAGGGCGAGAGTTCAAACAAAAACACTTATCACTACGTCCACATCTTCTATCAGGCGATGTATATCTTCTTCCGCAAACACTACGGCAACTACAACTGGGCCCTCTCCTTGCCGATACGTTTGGCAATATACATGAAGGGCGCAAGCGAGTATGTCGTACGCCAGATATGGCTTTTCACCCACCGCAACCGCACATTGCTCGGCGACATGCAACACCGTCTGTTCCTGCTCAAAGGCTCAAACCGCTCGATGGAAACGATGGTTGCAATATGCGAGAAGTATGGGCTGAACTACGAACAAAACCATCACACCGCCACGTCGCCCGACTACATCGTCTACGATACCGATGCCTTCAGCTACGGCCAAATACTGCAAGAACTCGAGTCGCAGGCATCACAACCAGGCAAACACCCGCTCATAGCCACTTATTCCTCCATCCAGCGCTGCATCATCACCGGCGACATGGTGTTTGAGGCATAAGCAACACGAACCACACATCGCCAGTTTCGCCTTCAGAAACAAATAAACACCACGATTTTCTTTCCTCCACACCCGTTCTTACACCCATATTTCCCATCGAAATTCTCCCCATCTGCCCAACTGCGAAAAAGCCCGAAAAGAGGCGAAAAACTGCGCGTTACCGCAAACAGCACTTGACCAAAATCAATAAAACGCATATTTGCCCCCATTTTTCTTTACAAATTCATTGCCGATTCCCAAAGTCGACGTACCTTTGCAGCGTCAAAAACAAAGACACACGCCTGAAAGGTCAGGCAACATAAGTTTTTAGGATTATTAATTATTGAAACAGGGGAGCGCCCCGACAGTTAAGAACAAAACGTAAAAAGATTGGATTATGGAACAAGTAACAAAATTTCAGATGTACGCAACAGCCGCTTTCATAGCAGCATTCGTAAGTTTGTTCCTCTATGCTTTTTCGATGGTCGACTAATGAAATGCGCTGGTTTGGCACTCAAGTGCTGACCACACATTCATCGCCATTATGACAGCATGACGACAACATGGCGGCTGACCGCAACTGAAAAGTGGGTCGACCGGCATGGCAAAAAAAGAAGAGAAAACCATCCCCAACCCCTTAAACCGTCACCCCTTTAGGGCGGCGAGGGGGAAGTAGGTATAAGAATTGAATAAGAAGTAATGAATTGTTGCTGGGGAAACAGGGAGAAGCGTCTCCTACAGTATAAACTAACACCGGTAAAAGATTGTAAGGATATGGAAACATTAGTAATGCTTACAGTAGGTATTATGGTACTTGCGCTTATCTTGAGCCACATTTCAATGATGAAATAACGGCTCTCGTAATGAGAAAAACAAGCTAAATTATACACTCTATATAAAAAAGTGGCGTTTTGCTTTGCAGAACGCCACTTTTTCTGTATATTTGCAACCGAATACAAAGACTCACAACCCATGCGTGTGTTCAAAAACTAATCTATGGTGCATCCTGTCTTTGCGATGTACTCCTGAAAGAAATTTATATAGTGTCAGATACAATTTTCACTCCACCAAGTTCTCACTCAACAGTGTGGGTCCGCAATGTCGTTTCGAGAGCTACCATAAATGGCAGGGACAATACTTCATAGGGAGGTGGCTATACCGCATCTCGAAAAAGAAGGATGCATGACAAGCATGAGCTTCCAGATGGTATCACGACAAAATTAAACCGATAATACATGACGATTAAACCGATAATACATGACGTTTAAACCGATAATACATGACGATTAAGCCGATAATACATGGTGATTAAACCGATAATACATGACGATTAAACCGATAATACATAATGATATGAAACGACACACAATCATTGCAGCAGCGCTGGCTCTGAGTATCGGTGCATGCGCGCAAAATCTGAGACATGAAACTACATTGACCAGTGGATGGAGATTCTCCCACATCGACAAGGCCGACAATGCTAAACCGACGTTCAACGATGCCACGTGGGAACGAGTGGTTGTACCTCACGACTGGGCTATATCCGGCCCGTTCGACAACAACAACGACCGACAGACAGTGGCCATAGAACAGAACGGAGAGACCATTCCGAGCGAGAAGACCGGTCGTACAGGCTCCCTGCCATGGACTGGGGTGGGGTGGTATCGGGTTCGCTTCAAGGTGAATCCCAAGACCACACATACCATCATCAACTTCGACGGAGCGATGGCTGAGCCCGAAGTATATATCAACGGACAGAAAGCAGGTGAGTGGAAGTATGGCTACAATGCATTCAACATCGATGCAACCGAATATGTGAAGACCGACGGCTCCGACAACGTCATGGCTGTGCGATTGCTCAACCTGCCCGAGAGCAGCCGGTGGTATCCTGGTGCAGGACTATATCGACCTGTCACGTTGATCGAGACAGGACCTGCAGCCATAGAGCCGTGGGGTGTGGCATGTACCACCGAAAGCATCGACGGAGGTAAGGCTACACTCAAGGCCGAGGCAAAGGTGATGGATGTGGAAGGACGAGTGCTCAGCGTCGACTTCAGCATCGTGGAGGGAAAGAAGATACTGGCCGAAGCGTCGGACCTTGTGAAGAGCGATGGCAAAGCATACGCAACCATCACGCTCGACAACCCCGAACTATGGTCGCCTGAGAATCCAAGACTCTACGACCTGCGGGTTCGTGTGTATGAAGACGTGAAAGGCAAGCATGTGCTGCGCGACGAACAGATGCACCGCATCGGAATACGTACCGTGAGCTATACCGCCGAACATGGATTCCAACTCAACGGACAGACGCGCAAGTTCAAGGGAGTGTGTCTGCACCACGATCTCGGAATGATTGGTGCGGCTGTGAACAAGGCTGCACTCGTACGACAAGTGGAGCTGCTGAAGACTATGGGATGTGATGCCATACGCACGGCTCACAACATGCCCAGCCAGTTGCAGATGGATGTGTGCGACTCGCTCGGAATGATGGTCATGGCCGAGTCGTTCGATATGTGGCAATATCCTAAATGCCGCAACGGCTACAACCGGTTCTATGCTGACTGGTGGGAGCGCGACCTCACCAACCTCGTCATGGCCAACCGCCTACACCCGTCGATTGTGATGTGGTCGGTAGGCAACGAAATACCCGAACAGGGAGGCCGCGAGGGCACTCAGATGCTCGTCAAGATGCAAGACCTGATGCACCAACTCGACCCCACACGCCTCTGCACCACAGGTATGGACCGCTGGGATAATGTCATCACCTCGGGCTTTGCTGATGCAATCGACATCGTAGGTCTCAACTATCGCACCCACAAATACCGCGGAGCCTACGAGCGTCTGCACCAGAAATTCCTGCTCGGAAGCGAGACGGCATCAACCGTCAGCAGCCGTGGCGTCTATCATTTCCCCGTAGTCAGGGCCGACAACAAGCGATACGACGATGGACAGTGTTCGGGTTATGACCTCGAGGCATGCTCATGGAGCAACATACCCGAAGACGACTGGGTGCTGCAAGACGATTTCGACTATGTGATAGGAGAGTTCGTATGGACAGGTTTCGACTATCTGGGCGAGCCCACACCCTACGACGACCGTCAGAACGCACGCTCAAGTTACTTCGGCATCTTCGACCTCGCAGGCCTGCCAAAAGACCGCTACTACCTGTATCGCAGCCGCTGGAACACCACAGCCGAGACCATTCACCTGTTGCCACACTGGACGTGGCCGGGGCGCGAAGGCGAAGTGACGCCTGTGTACTGCTACACCAACTATCCTACGGCCGAACTGTTTGTCAACGGAAAGAGCCAGGGACGCATCACAAAGAAGACCGATGTGCACCAGAAGGCCGACGGCGGACGTACCATGCAAGCCGACGAACCACTCATCGACCGCTACCGCCTGCGCTGGAACGACGTGAAGTACGAGCCGGGCGAACTGCGTGTCGTGGTTTACGACTCAGAGGGCAACAAACGAGGCGAGGCAGTGCGTCGAACGGCTGGAGCGCCCCACCACATAGTGCTTGAACCACAAACCCTCGATGAATATCACCAGCACGACATGTTGAAGGCCGATGGCGACGATATGATGTTCTTCACCGTCAGTGTGGTCGACAGCGAGGGCAACCTGTGTCCCGAGGCCGACAACATCATCAGCATCGACGTGAGGGGAGCCGCCAACTTCCGTGGTGTATGCAATGGCGACCCGACATCGTTCGAGGTATTCACCAATCCACAGATGCATGTGTTCAAGGGTCAACTGGCTATCGGCATACAGTCGAACGGACAGAAAGGCAACGCGGTTGTCAGTGTCTCATCGCCCAACATAGGCATGAGTACCTTGACCATCAAGACAAAGAAGTAGACGTAAGCGCTCATATCACTCATTCCCAGTAGCGGGAACGCCATTCCCGCTACTGGGAACGCCATTCCCGCTACTGGGAATGCTATTCCCGCTACTGGGAATGACTCGCGAGTGCGCACTCGCAGAATCTTGCGCCATGATAGTCAGTTCTTGCTGCATATCGAGTCAACAGCATTGTTTTTAGCAACAGACATATCAACTGTACTCAAAAATGCGTAAATTTTCGGTTAGAACAGAAATTTTTCATAAAAAACTATTGCTGTTATAATATAAATATGTATCTTTGCGGTGTATAAAACATTTTTTAACCTTTTAAAGCAATACCTATATGGATACAGATTCATTGAAAGAGAAGTTGCAGGAAGCCAAGGAGAACCTGCAAGAAGCAGCATCCGATGCTGTTGAGAAAGTAAAGGAAGTGGCAACCGATGCAGCTGAAAACGCTCAGGAAGCAGCCGAGACAGTAACAGCCGAAGTGAAAGAAGTGGCAAAAGAGGCGGTTGCTGATGCCAAGGAAGACTTCGAAAAAGTGAGCGAGAAACTCGAAGAGCCAGCCAAGCCCCAGGTAAAGGCAGAAACACCAAAGGCAGCACCAACCGGACCGGCAGTGAAACTGCCTACCGACCGCGGTTTGATTAAGTTCATCCTGCTCAGTTTTGTCACATTCGGCATCTACTCACTCTATGTATTTACAAAGGTGGGCAACGAAGTGAACACTGTATGTTCAAAGCACGACAACAAGTCGTCTATGAACTTCATCGTTGTATGGTTGCTCAGTTTCGTCACCTGCGGCATCGTTCCGTTGGTATGGTATCATAACATCTGCAACCGCATCGGCGCAGAACTGAATCGCCGTCAACTCCCATGCTCGTTCAGTGCCAACACATTCTGGGGATGGTGCGTTTTGGGTATGCTCATCGTCATCGGCCCATACGTGTTTATCCACAAGTTCTTCGGTGCAATGAACACACTCAACGCTGACTACAACATAAAAGGATAATAGGCTTTATGGCCATTGATAATTGATAAATCACAATAGGCAATTATAATCCACACACTGCAACTGCTGCATGACCTCATGCAGCAGTTTTCATTCTGTTCACTTAAACTTTTTTTTAATTCTAAACACACGTGTTTGCAATGCAACACACCCGAAATTGCATCCTAAGCGGTGAATTTGCTGTCTTGGGCGTAAATAATTTCGAATAAAGCATTGTGTATTATGAAACTTTTCGTACCTTTGCAGTCGATTTATGCCACGCAGGCTCCAGAACAAGTGGGCACGCGATGCTCCGCCCCGTGGTCGAAACCCGTTTAATACAAAACAAAAACAAATGTACGTAATCGTAGAAATTAACGGTCAGCAGTTCAAGGCAGAGGAGGGCAAACGTCTCTTCGTTCACCACATCAAGGACGCTGAGGCTCAGCAGACAGTTGAGTTTGAGAAAGTATTGTTGGTTGACAATGAAGGTGCAGTAACCGTAGGTACTCCTACAGTTGAAGGCGCAAAGGTAGTGTGCGAGGTAAAGACTCCGCTCGTAAAGGGCGACAAAGTCCTCGTGTTCCACAAGCGTCGTCGCAAGGGCTACAAGAAACTGCGCGGACATCGTCAGCAGTTCACAGAATTGACAATCAAGAGTGTTGTCGCTTAAGTTTAACCATTAAAAAAGAAAGGAACTCAAAACATGGCACATAAAAAAGGTGTAGGTAGTTCAAAGAACGGCCGCGAGTCACACAGCAAACGACTCGGAGTTAAGTTGTTCGGTGGTCAGTATGCTAAGGCAGGCAACATCATCGTTCGCCAGCGTGGCAACAAGCACTTCCCAGGCAAGAACGTAGCTCAGGGTAAGGACGACACATTGTATGCACTTGTAAGTGGATTCGTTCAGTTCAAGCGCGGATACAAGAACCGCTCCACTATCTCTGTAATCGAGGCTGAAGCCTAAGAGAGATTAACTCTCACAAAAAAAGTAACACACAGGCAGGGTCATGTCGATATCGACGTGGCCCTGCTTCTTTTTTACTAATTGATAATTTATAATAGACAATTTATAATTGACAATTGATAATTAATGATTGATAATTGACAATTTTGACCCTGACGCGCACTTTCCTTGTCTTTACCGAGGTTTATTCACGATAAAGCATTATATTTGCAACCGAAACAACATCAAACTTACTAATACTATGCGTAGAACAATGCTTACTCTGGCGATGCTGACATGGATGGCAGCATTTGCTCTCGCCCAGCGAACTCCTACTATGGGATGGAGCTCGTGGAACACATTTGGGCTCAACATCAACGAAGAACTAATCAAAGGACAGGCCGACGCAATGCACCAGAACGGATTGCAAAAGGCTGGCTATCTGTATGTAAACATCGACGACGGCTACTGGGACGGACGCGGCGAAGACGGACACCTGCGTCTCAACACCAAACTCTTCCCTGGCGGAATGCGACAGTTGGTGGATTATATCCACTCCTTAGGACTGAAGGCCGGTATCTATTCCGATGCTGGCGACAACACCTGCGGCAGCGGAAACCGTCATGCATGGGGCATCGGTGTAGGTTTTGCAGGGCATGAAGACCAAGACTGCCACCTTTACTTCATCGACTGGGACTTCGATTTCATCAAGGTGGACTTCTGCGGTGGCAACCACATGCGACTCGACGAACGCGAGCAATACACCAAGATATCGAATGCCATCAAAAACTGCGGCAAGAAAGACATAGTATATAATATGTGTCGATGGGCATACCCAGGCACGTGGGGAGCCGATGTGGCCGACAGCTGGCGAACCACAGGCGACATCAACTCGTCGTGGCGAAGTGTACGCAACATCCTGGCCGAGAACCTCTACCTCAGCGCATATTGCCACGACGGTCACTACAACGATATGGATATGCTCGAAGTGGGACGCACGCTCTCGCAGGTGGAAGACGAGACACACTTCGGCATGTGGTGCATCATGTCGTCGCCGCTGCTCATCGGTTGCGACACACGCAACATACGCCCCGAGTCGTTGAAGCTGATGTGCAACAGCGACCTCATCGCACTCAATCAAGATCCACTCCATCTGCAGGCCTATGTGGCCGAAAAGCAAGGCGAGTGCTACATCATGGTAAAGGACATAAAGAAACTGCAAGGCAAGGAACGTGCGTTCGCCATCTACAACCCGAGCGACAGCGAACAGACCGTTCGTCTCGACCCTGCAACCATCGAACTGGGCGGACCTGTGCAATACTACGACTGCTTCCTTCAGACCCCATACACCTACGACAGCAATCCCATTTCGTTCACCATACCTGCTCACGGCACCAAGATATTCCGCGTGAAAGGTAAGAAACGCCTGGAACGTAAGGTGTATGAAGCTGAGACCGCCCTCATTCCTGCCTATCAGGAAATACGCAACAATCAGGTACAGAAGTCGGGTGTATATACAGCCGACAAGAGTGCCAGCGGCGGATATAAGGCTGAATGGCTCGGCAGTCGTGCCGACAACGACCTGGAGTGGAACGATGTATATGCAAAGAAAGCAGGCAAGCGCCGCATCACCATCACCTACTTCAGTGGCGAAGAGCGTAGCATGAACCTCATCGTCAACGGACAGACCGTCACAACACTGAACGTCACCGCCGGCGACTGGAACACACCTGCCACCATCTCCTGCGACATCACACTCAAGAAAGGTCGCAACAGCATCCGCCTTGCCAACCCAACCGACTGGATGCCAAACATCGACAAGATGGTGATTGAATAGCACTTGAAAACCGATAAAATAAAAGCCGCCCAGAGATGGGCGGCTTTTATTTTATGGGGGCTTAGGCTTTTCTAGGCTTTTCTAGGTTTTTCTAGGTTTTTCTAGGCTTTTCTAGGTATTTCTAGGTTTTCCTAGGTATTCCTAGGCTTTCCTAGGTTTCCCTAGGTATTCCTAGGTTTCCCTAGGCTTTCCTATTAATTCTATCTTGTTCCTGCTTTCAAAGGCCTTTCACCCAGGCTTCGATGTCTTGCTTGGTAGCCCGGTTGAGGAGCTTGCCTTCTTTCCATGTAAGGTCGGGGTAGGTGGCTTTGAGGTCGTCGCACGACTTCTTGATAGGGCTGCTGCCCGACGTGGCAAACGGGATGAGGGTCTTGCCTTTGAGGTTGTAGGCCTCGATGAAGGTGTTGATGATGGTTGGAGCTGTGTACCACCATATTGGGTAGCCGATGTAAATGGTTGTGTAGTTGTCCATGTTTTTGAGTTTGCCAGTTATGGCAGGGCGGCTCTTCTTGTCTTTCATCTCTACCGATGAGCGCGACTGGTTGTTGCGCCAGTCGAGGTCTGCTTCGGTGTAGGGCTTTTCGGGTTTGATTTCGTGAAGGTCGGCTCCTGTCACTTCGGCCAGCATGGTTGCCACACCTTTGGTGGTGCCCGATGCCGAGAAGTATGCCACGAGGGTCTTTGTCTGTTTCATGTCCTTTGTCTTGTTTTGGGCGCATACACCGAGACTTATTGCCATCAGTGTTGCCATGATGATGATTGTACGTTTCATGTTGTTAGCGGTTTTGTGGTTGTTCGTAATGTGTTATTTCTGTGATGCTTCCACCTCGCGTATGCAGTTGAGGGCATTGAGGGTGCGTGGGTAGCCGATGTATGGGATGTTTGCCGAGATGACAGCAATGAGGAAGTCTTTGTCGTAGCCAACATGATAGTTGCAGGCGATATGTGCTTTCAGCTGAGGTTCGCAACCACCTTGTGCTGCAAGGAAGCAGAAGGTGATGAGTTCGCGCGTCTTTGTCTCAAGTCCGGTGCGTGTGTAGTAGTCGCCGAAGCAGTTCTCAGCCAGCCATTGGTTGATGTGGCGACTGTCTTCAGGTCCCGACTTCCAGAAGTCGCGCATACCTTCACCAAAGCAATCCACCTGTGCCTGTGTGCCTGCTTCGCGTCGGGTGGCATCGGTTGTCTGGCTTTGTGACGGCAGGGGTAGGGCGATGCCGCGCTGCGAAAGCACGGTGTTGGTGGCTTTGAGGAATGGCATTACACGGCCGAGCCCGAGGTATGCCACGCCTTGATATACTATTTCCTTCACCTCGACAGGAGTCACACCGGCATCGAGGGCTGCGGGCAGAAGTTCGCTGTAGAGGTCGATGCCTTGGCAGCCAAGCAGTGTGGCAAGGTTGCAGATGAAGCGTGTATGGGCATCGAGATGTGTCGAGGTCTGGCTGGTGACATCAGTGAATGCAAAGCGGTCGAACAACTCGACAAACTCTGGGTCGGTGGTGCCGAGGTCTGTGCTTCCAGGTTGTGAACCAGGCAGTTTGTCGTATTCGGCATCGGTCACAGGTTCGAGCCATTCGTTTGATGCTCCTTCTTCGACATTGGCCATGTAGGTGATGTGCTGGAACCACGAGTCGCGTGTTGCACCGTGCCAGTGTTTTGCTTCGGCAGGTATGGCAACCACGGTTCCCGGACGCATCATGAGCGGTTCCTTGCCTTCCTCTACATACCAACCGCATCCGGCAACACAGATGAGCACCTGCACCGACTTGTGGTGTATGTGCCAGTTGTTGCGGCATCGAGGCTCGAAGGTCACGTTGACCGGTCCGCCATGTTCGGCATCGAGCGGTGCCAGATAGCTGTTGCCGATGAAATACTGTGCGTAGGCAGAGTTAAGCTCACCTTTTGGCCATACGCTGAAATCTACGTTGGCAGGCACGCCGACGGTTTGTGCCTGTGAGTGGCTCAAGGTGAGTTGTGAGCCACAATCTGCTTTCTCTTGCATATCTTTATCGTTTTTTGTAGTTTCGGGTGTGCAGGCTGTGATGCATATTGATGCAACGGCAGCGATTGTCAGTAGTTGTTTTGTTGTCATAGTTTAGTAGGAGTTTGATGGTGTGTAGTTTCCGACACTGCAAATTTACGACAATAATTTCAAACTACAACTACACATTTCTCTTTTCTTATTACCAAATTTACCGAATCAAGGCTTTTTATGCAGATATTTGTATATAATCATTTGTCGGTTATCAATTATTTTGTATCTTTGCCATCGGATTTATTGCCAGCCAAGGCGTGGCCGTGAATAGATTGACTATAGTGACTTGCCGAGTCGCTTTGCACATATACAACGACATTAATTTATACAACTTAAACCATAACAACAATGAAAAAAAAGATTCTTGTCTCTGTTTTCGTTTTGCTTGCCGCAACGGCTGCACATGCTGCATCGGTGGTTGTGACGGTAAACAAAACGACGAAGCAAACCATCACAGGCTTCGGTGCCGCATGTTGCGATGGTGCCATGTGTCCTTACGGCACCGACACGGCTCCTGTACGTTTGCTCTATGGTCCTACGTCGAAGATAGGACTCAACATCATGCGTATGGAGATTTCTCCCAGTTTCAATGGCGATGACAATGCAGCTTGGAGCAACTACAACTGGCAGGGCTGTGTGCCTTCGGCCAAGATAGTGAAGCAGCGCGGTGGCATCGTGTTTGGTACACCATGGTCGCCACCAGGTGCTTACAAGACCAACGGAACGGCTCAAGGTGGAAAATCCGACAGCCAGGGCAACCAGCGTGGTAAACTGCGTGAGGACTGCTACGAAAAGTTCTTCCCTTGGCTGAACTCTTACTTGAAGTATATGAAGTCGAAGGGTGTGGTTGTCGATGCTGTATCTATTCAGAATGAGCCCGACTGGTGGGTCGACTACTCCGGATGCCTGTACGACCCACAGGACCTTGTGAAGCTGGTGAAGAACTACGGACACATGCTCGACCGTGAAACCTACCCCGGTGTGCGACTCATAAGCGGCGAGAGCCTTGGCTTCACTCAAAACTACACCGACCCGCTCATGAACGACGCAACATGCCGCAAGTATATCGACATCGTGGCTGGTCACCTCTATGGCCATGCTCCTTTGCAGTATATGAAGAATTCGGCCGTTCTTGCTGCCAGGTATGGCAAAGAGGTGTGGATGACCGAGCACTCGGTGACCGACAATATCAACCATCTGCCCAACTGGCACGAGAACCTGATATTTGCCGAGGAACTCAACGAGTGTATGCTGGCCGGATGTACCGGATACATCTACTGGTACATGCGTGCCCACTGGGCATTCATCGGCACGGGTGAATCGAAATATGGCACAAGCAACAAGAAGAACACACTGTTGCCACGTGCTTATGTCATGTCACACTTTGCAAAGCATGTCACAGGATCGACCCGCCTCACTACATCGCAGGACAAGACTTCGGGCGAGGGAGCCACTACCGAGTTCTCGGCCTACATCAAGGGCGACTCGTTAATCGTGATGGCTATCGACACCATCGCCACTCCATACCGTGTGATGCTGAAATTGCCATACGATGTGAAGAGCGGTACTCACATACTTTCGACTGGCAACGAGAAGGAGAATATGTGTCAGGAGAGCGAGATAGAAATCGATGAACCCAAGAGGATTCTGGTGCTCGATATGCCTGGTCGTAGTCTTAACACCTTCATCTTCATGATAAACCGTGAAGACACCGGTATCGACGGAGTGGAGTTGACTGAAAAGGAAAGTTCAACGACTCATTACGACTTGCTCGGCAATCGCTACGAGACCCCCGACCACCTGCGTCCCGGTATTTATATCAACAATGGTAAGAAGGTACTGATAAAGTAAGCGATGCCCTGACGGCTTTTTCTATATCAGTAAGCGATGCCCTGACGGCGTTTGCTATAAACGACAAAGGTCTGCACAGCAATATGTGCAGACCTTTTTTTGTATTCATTCATCCCTACGATTAAGCCGTTTGTCGCTTCAGTTTCTTTTGCCATGCATACCATCCATAGATGGCCATGATGGTGTAGATGGCGTAGAGTATTGAGCGGCCATAGATGCCCTTGTAGATGTAGAGCCCCGAACTGACGACATCGACTACGAGCCACACCCCCCACTGCTCGATGTATTTGCGCGAGAGCATCCACATGCCGATGATTGACAGTGTGGTGGTAAACGAGTCGATGTATGGCACCCGGCTGTCGGTACATTCGCGCAGGAAGGCAGCGATGGCGACGAAGAGGACTACGAAGAGCAGGGACAGACGCGGCCACAGCTTGCGTGGAGTGTGGCTTATGTCGACCTTCGTGCCTGTCTCTGTCTTGCCTCGAAGCCAGATGATGAGGCCGTAGATGCCTGCAAAGAAGTAGTAGACCTCCATGCCGCAGTCGGCGTAGATGCCTGCCTTGTAGAGCACTACGATGTATATTGCAGGCATGATGCTACCCACGATCCACATCCAGATTGAGGTCCTCATCTCGAGGATGAGGTATATGAACCCCAGTATGGTGCCGAGGGTGTCGAGCGGATGGGTTGTGATGTATTCCAGCATGTCAGAATCTGATTGTCACGCTTCCCATGATGGTTGAGCCGCTCGTGGGTATGTAGCCTATTTGGTAGTAGCGGTCGTTGGCTGGGTAGTCGTCGCCCACGATGGCGCTATATACCCATGCGCTCGATGCATATCGTTGGTTGAAGATGTTGTTCCAGTGAAGGCCTACGGTGGTTGTGTTGAATCCTGTCAGCATGTTCCTGAACTCGTAGCTCAGGTTGAGGCTCGATGTTGAGTATGCCGGCAGGCTGCGGTCGCGGTTTTGTGTGTTGTCGATGTATTGTCGGCTTACGAATGCGGTGTGCCACACTGCCTTGAATTTGTGTGTGTGGAAGTCGATGAATCCGTTGAGGATGGCTGATGGCGAGAAGGCCAGGGTCGATTTGTCGTAGTGCAGTGTTGTGGCTGGCATGTCGTTCCAGTCGGCATCGTAGGTCTCGACCACTTCGTCGAAGTCCTTCAGTTTGTTGACCGACAGTGCTGCGTTGCCCTCGATGGTTAGTGTTTGTGTCGGGTTCCATCCTGCGCTGATTTCGGTTCCCAGTCGGTATGAGCGGCTTATGTTGGTGGTCAGTTTCTCGCCTATATCGCTCACGGCTCCTGTCTGCACAAACTGGTTGGTGTAGAGCATGGCGTAAAGTCCTGTCTGTGCATACCATTTGCTTGATTGGTATCCGGCTCCGAGTTCGAAGTCGTGTACCATCTCGGCCTTTGGTGCGGGGTAGTTTCCGTTGTCGGTGAAGTTGTTGCGCTCGGGTTCGCGGTGGCTCATGGCATAGCTTGCATAGGCGTTGAAGGGGCCTGAGTGGTAGGCGAGGCCTGCCTTGGGGTTGAAGAAGTTGTAGTCCTCGCTGATGTCGAGCCGCTGGTTGGTGTATGTGCCGTCGGGGTTTGCGTAGAAATTGTCGTTGATGCCGTTGGTGGTGTAGTTCACGTGACGGAACTGCAGGTCGCCGAATGCATCGAGATTCTCGCTTATGTGTAGTGTGGCCTTGGTGTATATGCTGGCGTCAGCCTTGTTGGCATCGCTGTCGTAGTACTGATACTGCCTGCGGTTGAGTTTCAGGTTTCGGCTGAGGGTGGGGTTAGATGTATAGGTGAGGTAGCCGTAGTGGTTGGCCTCGAAGTTCTGCATCGACAGTCCTACAGCTATGTCCCATTGCTCGTCGGTGTAGTTGAGGTTCGATACAACGCCGTAGGTGTTTTGGGTCATGCCCTTCTTGCGGATGAAGTCGGCACGCTTTACTGTGTTGCCGTCGGTGTCGGTGAAGTTGGCAAGTCCGAACTTCTTGAGTTTGTTGTCGTGACGGAATTCGAGGTAGTAGCCGTGTCCGCTGGTGTAGTGAAGCGATGTGGCCAGGCTCCAGTTGGGGTCTATCTGCCATGCAAGCGACAGAATGTTGTGGTTCTGCCAGAAGTTGTCGGTAGCGCGCGGCCATGTATTGCCGTTAGTCAGTTGGTAGCGTTTCACTTCAAATCCGCCTTGCCAGTCGGGAATGAACTGCTCGTGCAGGCTGTTGAAGCGCCCCAGTCCTATGTTGTAGAGGTCCTTATAAGTGCGAATGCCGTCGTAGCTGTTGAGGCTGTAGTCGTCGTTGCCGGCAGTCACGCCGTTCCATGCCTGTCCCGTTGTCTCGAAGTTTCCTATGTTTTTGTACCTCAGTTGCAGGTCGCGGTTGGTGTTGATATATGTCACCCCGGCATAGTAGCTGCCCGAACGTCCCTCGGTTCCATGTACGTAGCCGCCCGAGTGGGTTTCGTGGTAGGCTGCATCGACCATCACGTGGTTGGCCATGAGGCCTGTCGAGGCCCATGCACCTACGTTCCATGTGGCATACGAACCATAGGAAGCGTTGACCTCGGCGCGTGGCTCGAGCGATGGTTCCTTTGATGTGAGCGATATCGTTCCGCCGAATGCACCGTCGCCGTTGGTCGATGTACCCACTCCGCGTTGTATCTGAGCGCTGCCCATCAGTGCTCCGTAGCTGTTCATGTTGGCCCAGAACACACTCTGGTCCTCGGGCGAATTGAGTGGCACACCGTCGAGAGTGACGTTGATGCGGCTGTCGCCGGCACCGCGTATGCGCATGTAGCTGGTGCCCGTTCCCACTCCGTTCTCGCTCCATGCCACCACGCCCGGGGTGCGGGCAAATAGGAACGGCAGTTCCTTGCCAGTGCCCGAGAAGTCGGTGAGCGTCTTGCCATCGATGTTACTTACTGCAAACGGTGCGTCTTTTTTCACACGCACACCCATCACCACCACGTCGCTCAGCTTCTGCAGTAGCAGCGTGTCGGTCTCCGTCTGTGCTGCGATGCCGAGCGGCAGGCTCAGCAGTGCAGCCACGAAAGTCTGTTTCTTCATTTTTCTTTCTGATTTAACTAAAGATTAAACAATGAAAAGGGGGAGAAGATAATGTGTAATCGTCCCTACGGCAGCATTACCTGCATCAGGTCAGTGGGTATGATCTCAGCCGACTTCCTCGAGGATGGTCAGCACCCCTTTAGTTAAAAACTCGGCTGCCCAGCAATTGCAACGATTGTAACTTTGCAGCCTTACATCTGTTTTTCGGCTGCAAAGTTACGACTTTTCCGCGGAATGACCACCATGAAGCACGAAGAAAATGCGCCGGAGTGCACAATATAGTGGTTGTGCGAGCTGATAAGTCCGATAGCGCATGCGTATTACTTCAGTCGTGCATGCGTATTACTTCAGTCATGCATGCGTATTACTTCAGTCGTGCATGCGTATTATCGTTATCATTCACGTATAAAACTTTTGCTGCGAGTGCGCGCTAAAAACCCTGCGAGTGCGGAGTAATTTACCTGCGAGTGCGGAGTAATTCTTTAATTTGCGACGCAAATTATTAAATTTGCGTCGCAGTTTTATTAATTTTCCACCGAAAATTATTAAATTTACGTCGCAAATTA
>CAMVDC010000034.1 GCA_947166155.1 uncultured Prevotellaceae bacterium
CGCTTCCCGCCCTCCCTCCCTGCGTTGGTGCCGCGAGGTTCGGCCTCGCGGGTTCCCGCCCCTCCCCAGCGCTTCCCGCCCCTCCCCAGCGCTTCCCGCCCCTCCCCAGCGCCTCCCTCCCGCATGGCCAATTATCAATTGTCAATTATCAATTATCAATTAAATAAAAATGGACCTATCATTAAGACTTCAGCGCCTGCAACCATCAGCCACACTGGCCATGTCGCAGCGCAGCAGCGAACTAAAGGCACAAGGTGTCGACGTTATCAACATGAGTGTCGGTGAGCCCGATTTCAACACTCCCGACCACATAAAGCAAGCAGCACACCAAGCCATCGACCAAAACTACTCGCGTTACAGCCCAGTTCCGGGCTATCCCGAGCTCAAAGCAGCCATAGCCGATAAGCTCAAGATTGAGAACAACCTCGACTACGCGCCATCACAAATCCTGTGCTCCAACGGAGCCAAGCAATCAGTATGCAACACCATCATGGCACTCATCGGACAAGGCGACGAGGTCATCATCCCGGCCCCCTACTGGGTGAGCTATCCACAGATGGTACTGCTCGCTGAAGGTACACCCGTCTTCGTCGAGGCAACCATCGAGCAAGACTTCAAGATTACACCCGCGCAGCTCGAGGCAGCCATCACACCGCGCACCAAGGCACTCATCCTCTGCTCGCCATCCAACCCCACAGGCTCTGTCTACACCCGCGCCGAGCTCGAAGGCCTGAAGAACGTATTGGTCAAATACCCCGACATCATCGTTATCGCCGACGAAATCTACGAACACATCAACTATGTGGGACATCACGAATCGATCGCACAGTTCGCCGACATCCGCGACCGCGTGGTCATCATCAACGGAGTCAGCAAGGCATACGCCATGACTGGCTGGCGTATCGGCTTCATCGCAGCCCCCGACTGGATTGTCAAGGCATGCAACAAACTGCAAGGTCAGTACACCAGCGGTCCGTGCAGCGTCAGCCAAAAAGCAGCCGAAGCAGCATATCGCGGCTCGCAGCAATGTGTGGAAGACATGCGCCAGGCCTTCCAGCGCCGTCGTGACCTCATCGTGCGCCTCGCAAAAGACATCCCAGGCCTCGAAGTCAACGTGCCGCAGGGAGCCTTCTACCTCTTCCCCAAGTGCTCTGCCTACTTCGGCAAGAGCGACGGCAACCGCACCATCAACACCTCGACCGACTTCGCCATGTACCTGCTCGAGGTAGGACACGTAGCCACCGTCGGTGGCGATGCATTCGGTTCACCCCAGTGTTTCCGCATGAGCTATGCCACAAGCGATGAAAACATCATCGAAGCCATGCGCCGCATCAAGGAAGCAGTGGCACGACTGAAGTAAGAATGAGATACGTCGCACTCACAATCCTGACATTGATACTATCAATCACAAGCACCGCGGCATCAAAAGACTTGAAGCCGCGGCTGGTGGTATGCACCGACATAGCACCTGCCGATGTGGAGCCCGACGATATGGAATCCATGGTGCGCCTCATGGCATATGCCGATATGTACGAGATAGAGGCCATCATCACCTCAGTAGGCTGGAACTGCGACCCCTATCCACCAGAGTGGAGCCAATACCTGCATCAAGTGCTCGATGCCTATAGCCACGATGTGCCCAACCTCATGAAGCGCTCCGGCCAGCATTCGTTCCTCCCTTTGAGCAAGGAATGTCGCACCCAACACATAGGCTATTGGCCCAGTGCCGACTATCTGAAGAGTCGCGCCGTTATGGGCAGCGTGCACGGAGGCATCAAGGCAATAGACGAGAACAACGACTCGCCTGGCAGTCAACTCCTCATCCAACTGGCCGACGAGAACGACCCGCGCCCCATCTACGTAGCTGCATGGGGTGGGGCAAACACCCTCGCACAAGCCATCTGGCGAGTGAAGCAGACACGCACCGCAGCAGAACTTCGCCAGTTTGTCAGCAAGTTCCGCATCTACACCATCACCGACCAAGACATGCAATACTCCATGCGCATGAACCTTGCATACAGCTCACACCAGTGGTTGCGTCGCGAGTTTGCCGACGACCTCCGGTTTATTTGGGATGAAGGTGCATGGCAAGAGCAATGCGAACTGGGCAAGCGTGCCTGGCAGCAACACAAAGAGATGATACAAGGTCGTGGGGCACTCGGACAAGCATATCCTACCTACAAGTGGGGCGTAGAAGGCGACACGCCCAGTTTCCTCTATGCAATGCCCAACGGACTGACCGACCCCGACGACCCACAACAGGCAGGGTGGGCAGGCTACCATGTCCGCGGACTGACCGCCGATACCCTCACTACCGCATGGATCAGTTGGCAGGAGCCAGTGCGAACCACCTCGGTAGAATACAAACGCCGCTTCTATCCCGACGAACTCAACGACTTCATCGCCCGCATGCAATGGGCCGCCGAAGGGCGTGGCAACCACAACCCGCTTATCGTCATCGGTCATGGCCGTAGTTCGTTCTTTACCCTCGGCAGCAACCACCAATCCATCACTCCCATCCACCTCAAAGCCAAGGCAGGCCGCACCATCCGCCTCGATGCATCCCGTTCGTCCGACCCCGATGCCGACCACCTCACCTTCCTTTGGTGGCAACAACCCGAGATAGGCACCACCAAAGTCCTTATCAATCATCCCGACCAATCCTCCCCCACCATCACCATCCCCACCGATGTCCCTCGAGGCGACACCATCCACATCATCTGCGAAGTCCACGACGACAGCCCCTACTACCTCGTCGCCTATCGTCGCATCATCATCCACATACGATGACAACCAAAACACTCAGACTTTTTTGACGTTCACACCTTATCTTCGTATCATTCGGTATGTTATACCATGCTATGAACAATGTGAACAACATTTTGAAATACTTTACAAGAATATAATAACGCGCATCAGAAATGCTGGATGCTGGATGCTGAATGCTGAATGTTGAATGCTGAATGTTGAATGTTGAATGCTGAATGACGGATGGATGTCTGATGGATGACGGATGCTGACGGATAAAAATCATTCTTCCGTCAGCCCTCAACTCTCTAACTCCCACTTATTTACATCATAAAAATGACGGATGACGGATGATTTGCCAAAACTAATAAGAGTATACAAAATTATGCTCATTTATGTAGGCCAATGTGCATAGCACCATCGCACATCATATTCAGCATTCCATTGAGAATCAACGTAATGCACATCTGCCGCCTGACGTTTATGACGTTTGCTGACGTTTTATTTTGCCAAAACATCAGTCTCCAACCCAATGGCACACAATACCTTACATTCAATTCTGACGTTATGACGTTTTTTTCGACCCGAATAATAATTAGAATACAATAAAAGGAGACAGACATTGACTCCTATCTCCTTTTATTACTTTCCGACGACTATACTATCTCCTTGGAGCGTAAGCAGGTTGGTCGGTAACACTGTTGTGTGAATCCTCTATCGTTGTACCTTCTGGCGGTTCGGGTGTCTTACCACTCTGTACAACGGTCAGTTCCACCTTCATTCCCGACTCGGCTTGTATATATACCTTTGTCTTGCGTTCCTTAGTGTCAGGATTACTCTTGGCCTCAAGTTTCACCATTGCAGCTCCCGATGTGTATGGGATGAAGGATGCTGTTAGCCAGTTATCACCCGAACGTACACTGACTATAGGTTCATTCAGCCGTTCTATCGTGACCAATATGCTCGATGCCTCAGCCTCCATTGTAACACTCTGCTTTATAGTACCTTCCTCCCCACTGCCACTCTTTGAACATGATGCTATAGTGATAATCAATGCTGTACTTACGATGTATGATAATATCCGATTCATTTGCTTCTACGTTTTATTTAACATAAACTTTTTTCCCATTCACAATATAAATACCATTTGATTGCGGCATATCAACCTCACGACCCTGAAGGTCGTAGATGGCTGAATTGTCATTTGTCAATTGTTCATTGTCAATTGAATAAATGTCTGTCGCATCACCATCCACAGAGAATGCACGAGTTCCTACCTTTGTCGTTTTTGGTATTGCAAGCCATGCCTTGTGTCCTTCAATCTGGAATGCACCACCGTTTGCAGCCCCCCAATACCATCCGAACACATCGCGATAGTCGCTTCCCGATGCACCGTACGAAAGCTTATAGAACCAATAGCTGCCTCCGTCTGCAAAAGTTTCAGTATCAATATCACTTCCTTTCAACAGGTTCTCTCCATTATAAGATGTGCTGCTTTCCGTTGGGGTCAATGTGTAAGATGATGGTTGTCCCTTAACACTTGTCAGCATCACAGCTATACCCTTAGGCAGTATGTTATTACTCTTGCCACCTTCTGCTATAACCTTATACGTGAGCTTTCCGTCTTTCACGCCAGTCACAACACTTGCAGTCAATCCTGATGGCAGGATATATGCTGTTTCAGAGTCATAGAAAGTCGAATATTTTGATGTAGCAAGTGGAGTTGTGAACATCTGTTCCTCACCATAGTATGTATCACCAGCCGATGTTGTTGCAAACGCAATATAGTGATATGTTGAGTTGTATTCAAGTCCGCTGAGGTTAGCCGACATCGTTTGCTGTCCTGTTGCTTCCACTGTGATGGCATCAGATGGTATGGAAGCGGCCCTTGTCTCAACAGCAGCTCTTGTTCGAGTCTTCCAATATTTGAATCCCTTCACAACTATATCGTCTGTTCCACCAAGTACATATCCTTTTACAAGAGCCGTGTTGCCATCGATATTGATTTTGGCATACGTACGTACAGTCGGTTCAAAATACGACGTGTTGGTCGGGTCAACTCCCATCCAGTCTCCATAATGATATGTGCCACTATTCGACAGGTAGTATGGACGGAACTTCCACAGTTTGTCGGTATTCAAGTTTCTGATATATCCTTCGATTGTTCCGTCGTAGAGGTATGCAGTACCCGTATTCGATGGGAACTCATCTGTCCAGTCAGTACACCTCCACTCAAAGCCCACATTCTCTTCGTTTTCATCCAGATTTACTGTTGTCGAAACAATAACATTACCTACCGACACCACCTTTGCCTGTGCTGTTTGGAACTTCATCGGCTCTGTGTATATCCGTTTACTACCTGTATAAGTAGCTGTACCTTCACCTCCATAATCAACTTCAATAGTATACAAAACATCGTATCCCCATCCAGGATTCAGTCCCGACATGAAAATCTTGTTCCCATCTACAGCATCATAGTTCTCATTGTAAGAAGCATTTATCTTAATGCTATGCCCCACAACCTTTGCATCCTCTTCTGTGTATGCGCCCGTGGCAGATATCGACGAAGCTGTAACTTCAAAAACATCAATACGCGGTTCCAAACTTTTTGTCGTGTACTTATCCTTCACTGTATGTACAATGCTGTCTCTGCATATTTCGAGCGTCAGTTCTTGTTGTGTATCAGGCCTTAATTTATTGAATGTTGCAACTGTATCCCGAATAACTTCTCCATTCAATTTATATGTGTAGCCGTCATTCAAGTCACATCCGTTCACAGATATCTTTGCCGTTGTTTGTGTGGTGTCGATTGCACTCATTGTAGGCGGCAACAATTCATCGTGGCTATCCTTGTCATATATATTCAATTTAGACTTATCATACGAATTCCATAATGTCAACAACGTCTTTGTTCCTCTGCGCGTATATAGACTGCAATTATTTAAATAATTCATATAATTGCCAAAAGAAACAATATTGTCTGGTAAGAATATAGATTCTAATTTGTTACAACCAGAGAAGGCATAATCCCCTATTTCAGTCACATTATCACCAAGAATGTATTCTTTTACTTGACTTCCGAATATATCCCAAAAAGGGTATGAAGAAGTATATTTTTGAGATAAGATAGTATTACTATTGATTGCAACAGATGTAAGGCCGGGGCAGCCAGTAAAAGCCGTCTCTCTAATTGATGTCACACTACTTGGAATTTCTATTGATGTAAGGCCTTCGCATCCATGGAAGGCATACCAGCCAATTGATGTCACACTGCTCGGAATATCAATTGATGTCAAGCCTTTGCATCCATAGAAGGCATAATCACCAATTGATGTCACACTGCTTGGTATGGTTACATCTGTTACTTCCATTCCATCAATATAGAGATGTTTAGCATATGATAACGGGTTGCCATCATAACCGAATTTAATATTGCACAAAGTCTCTATGTTGGCAAATTCTGCTTTTATAAGACCTGTGCAGTTGTAGAAAGCATAATCGCCAATTGATGTTACACTGCCCGGTATATAAATCGAAGTGAGGCCTGTACAGTTGTAGAAAGCATCACCTCTAATTGATGTTACACTATTTGGAATGACAGTCGTTTTACAGCCTACAACAAGTTTATTCGTTTTAGTTTCTATTATAGCATTACAATTGTTTCTAGAATCATATTTAGGGTTGTTTTTATCTACAATTAAGGAAACAAGATTTCTATTGACTGCTATTGATAAGCTAACAACGCAATACCCAATTGTCAATTCTTTTATTGTACCAAAAGAACTAACTGATTCATTCAAATTTCGCCCCAGATATAGAGATTCTATGGATGGACAATTATAAAAAGGCTCGTGTGTATATGCATCATTCACACCTTTAAAATACAATGTTGAACCTCCATCTTGCAGTATAACACTTTTCAGATTTACACAGCCATCAAAAGCTCTTTCTCCAATTGATGTCACACTACTTGGTATTTTAATTGAGGTGAGGCCAGCGCAAGATTCGAAAGCACTTTCTCCAATGGATATAACATCTTCACCCAATATGACTTCTTTTATGGATGACAATTTACTAAAGCAATTCCCAATATTCTTGCAATTAATTTTTACTTTAGACAAACTATTGCAGCCATAAAAAGCAGAACCATCAATAGATGTTACACTATTGGGAATCTCAACCGATGTTAAGCCTCTACAGCCTGAGAAAGCATAATTGCCAATTCTAGTAACATTATCACCTATAATATATTCCTTTACTTGACTTCCGAATATTTTACTAAGAGAGTTTGAAGAAGTACGATTTTTTGATATTATTGTATTGCTATTGATAGAAACTGAAGTAATGCTTATGCAGCCTGAGAAAGCATAATCGGCAATTGATGTCACACCATTTTCTATTACAACAATAGTTATAGATTCTCTGTATTTGTACCAGGGGCCTGCTGAACTATAATTATACATTTCCCCAGTTCCAGAAATAGTTAAAGTCTGTGATTCGGAGGAATACGTCCAAGTTAAATTGTCTCCACATTTGCCGCTATCATCGGCACTTGCTACTATTGGCATTAATGCCAAAAGAAATAATAATGTTAGTTGTTTCATTGTTAAATTATAATTGAGGGGTTCATTGAAACATTTTCTTAAACTCATAATATGAATATTGTTTCCCGTGATATATAAAATGGAAATTGATGCTTGTATTTCCATTTATATCACCAATCTTTCTTATTCCATAAGGAATGTACACATACTTCAACTTGTCGCATCTATAAAAAGCATTGATTCCTATCTTTTTTACAGTTTTTGGCAGTTTTATAACTTCTAAATCACAGCAACTCTTAAATGCAAAGTGTCCTATTTCCTCCACACCATCAGGCACTATATATTCCTTTCCGTGAGCATTTGGATATGCTATAAGTTTTTTGCGATCCTTAGTGTACAAAACACCATCGATTGAACAGAACTCCGGATTTGCTTCATCAACATTGATAGCAGAGAGATTCCTACAATCGTAAAAACAACACTCTATATTGGTGACTGTAGCTGGTATCTGCACTTCCCTTAACTCATTTAAGTTATCAAAAGTATTGTGCCCAACACTTTCAATGCGATAGAATAACCCATGAAAACTGTCAAATGTAACTACATTCATAAACTCAGGTATTCTTAGAACACCATTTCCGTCAATTAGATCTTTAATCATAAACAAATCTTTTCATTTATTATGTTAATATGCTATCATAATTGCAATCTGCTAACTTCCATTCATTATCTTTTTTCTCATTAATATAATCCAATATACTTGAAATATCCATAAATACAGTCGCTTTGTTTATACCAATGGAGTCTAATTCTTCGAGTATTGTCGTCTTGTATTGTTGTCGAATTATACATACTTTACAGAACGCAGACTTCATTTGTTCGCTTATATCCGAATATTTTGCATAATTCAATGGAGCTGCATCCTTATCATTGAGAAGTGGAGACACAATAAATGCACCTTTCTGTGCATTGATACGTTTACTGTTGTATGGTGGTTCTATCAATTGGATTTCATTTAAAGACTCTCGTTTGCAGTTAAATTGTTTGCATAATAGCTCTATTATATTGTCATGTATATCAGTAGTGTCATGATTGACAATATACTCCGCTATAGCCATACTAACTTTTATTTCATTCACATCCAAGTGACCACTATACACAATTCCATCTTTATCACAACTGCTATCAGTAACAGATTGACAAGCAAAATACAACGCTACTAAAGGATTGTATGTTACGTCAAGTAGGCGGGTGTGAAGTCCGTAATGTTGTAATCTTATAAGTTTCTCTAATGCTGATTTACAATCAATAAGTTCATTCCACAACATATTACATGCTCGTTGAAATATTCTGTGTTCTTCATAAATATCACCCTGTTTGCGAAATATCGACGGTATCAAGTTCCACGACGTGGAAGCTTGACCACGAAAGTAAATGTTTCTTTGATAACAGGTGAATTCATCGTTTGGACCATATTCCACATCATGGCAATGCTTTGCCCAATTCAGATATTGTGCGATATCTGTAATGTCTGTTGTTTTATTTACACTCATATATATATCAGTAGTCAATACCCATAACAATGACATTTTTTAGTTATTTAATGCTATCTACATAACGAAAAACGTGGGTATCCACATTCTGCTCATCTGCTATCTGAGGCTAACCACAGCCCTGCAAGTTGACGAACAGAGTGATACCCAGATACACCCGTAAGTGTGCTATGAAGGCATAGATAGCCTTCAAGCACACAACGGGGATACATATTCAGCATTCCCGTGACATCCTACTCCGCATTGTCTTTGACTTGCAACTGATTGTGGTTATTTCAGATAGCCAATCGACAAAGCATCGTGTGACGCTTTTCCATTATGTAGTGTTCTCGAGTCGTTCCATGTTATTATGGATTTCCACAGGAGAACGATGCAAATTTACGACATTTGTTTCTATCCGCAAAACTTTTTTTCGGGAAATGTGATGTGAATTGTAGATTATATATAATTATATGTGTAATTCGTGTGGATTTGTGGTAATTCGCGTTTAAGAAGAAACAGAAATGGTGGGGATGTTGTTGTTTCAAGAAAACACGAAGCACCATGAATTAAGCACAAATTATTCATAAATATGTTATTTCACTGCTGCCAGGCGTTGATTGAGCTGGTCGCATAGGCGGCGGGAGGACATGGAGATGTAGGTGATGTCGATAGTACCAGTCAGGGGTGCGTTTTTCTTGTTGTTGCCCCTGGGTTTGTAGTGGATGATGAGGCGGGGGCCGCGACGATGGACGATGCTGAGGAACTCAAGCTCGAAACGGCTGATGTCGGCCAGTTGGATTTCGGCCATGAACCAGCCGCGGCCGATGACGTATCCGTGGTTGATGGTGAGGGTCGTGTCGGTGACGGAGATGTATGGGCGGTGCGACAACCGCTCTTTTATTATGAGATATAGGTAGAACAGTCCGCCGCCACCGAAGAGCAGGATGCCGAGCCATGTCCACATGTGGTCCTTCTCGGGGTGGTGGGTGATGGCATAGATTCCCATGCACGTGAATATGATGCATACAAGAAAGAGTATGCTTTTCTTCCAAAATGAATTATATACTTTCAGTTCTTCCATCGGATTGAAGGTTTTTGTTGAGATTATCTTTTTTTGTTTTAACACGAATTACCGTGAATTGGACACGAATTTTACATAAATCAATATGTGTTAGACTAAAACTTGATTCACGCAGAATTCATGATAATGCGTGTTTCAGAAAGCCATCTGTTTATTGTTTTAACACGAATTGCCATGAATTGAACACGAATTATCATAAATCAAATTATTACATTGTATGAATGTGCTGGTTCCATGTTTTTGTCTAGTAAGATGCATTCGTTGGTTTCTTCATAAAAAGCATACCGCTCACTCTGTAGGCTGGGTTCACCAAAGTTGATGAGTAGGCCGATGGGCTTCTTTGTTAGGCGCATATAGTTGAATAGTTGAGCACGATGAGCTGAGTTTAATTCGTTTACAGACTTCAGTTCTATAATTACGTCGCCTACAACAAGATCCATCTGGTAGCGTTTTTCCATTTGATGCTGCTTGTAGAAACAAGACACGTTTTGTTCGCGTTGATTGTCTATACCACGGTCGAGCAACTCCAAATGCAGGGCTTCATTATAGATTGGTTCCAATAGTCCCCATTTCAGTTCATTGTGCACCTCCATTGCAGCCCCAATGATTTTATACACGATATCTTTATATTTCCTTGGTTCCATAATGCTAATTTATGATAAATTCATGTCCAATTCATGATAATTCGTGTTCCTTAAAAAACGTTACTGTCATTTCATTGTTTGTTGTCCTCGCTGTGTCATTTCACCGGCAAAGGTACGTATTATTTGTGATTCTATACTTATATTTGACGCAAAAGATTGGGAAATGCTATAGTTTTCAGGGATTAGATGATGGGATGTGTGCGTGCAAACTGCTGGAGGGCACGGCGGCGTTCGCGCCAGTCGGGCATGAGGGCGGCGATGCGGCGGTAGAAGGCTGCGTTGTGGGCGGCTACGTATTGGTGGGTCATTTCGTGGAGGACGATGTATTGTATGTAGGCTGGGGCGACGTGGATGAGCTGCAGGTTGAAGATGATGGTGCGTGTGGCTGGGTGGAATGTGCCCCACACGCTGCGGCGCGACATGATGCGGTAGGGGATGGGACAGCATTGGAGCTTGGCGGTGTAGTCGCGCATATACACGTCGAGGGCTATGGCGAGGCGCTGTTTGAAGAACTCGTGGAGCAGGCGCCGGCGCTGCGGGGCGGTGGTTGTGGGTGGCAGGGTGAGTATGATTTCGTCGCCCGATATGTAAATTTCCTTTTTCTTGCCGGGACTTGCCTGCAGCCGAAGCTTATAGGGCAGGCCGAAGAGCCAGACGGTGTCGCCGTCGTCGAAGGTGGATGGAGCGGGTCGTGGCGCTGATTTGACTTTTTTTATTGCACGGTGCATCCACTCGCTGCGCGATGTGAGGAACTGAATGACCTGGCTGCGGCTGGTGTGCAGGGGTGCGGTGGCCACTGCTTTGGCATCGGGCGAAAGGATGCGGATGCGCATGGCGCGCACTCCGCTTTTCCACGACAGGGTGATGTTGATGCCGTCGATGACGAGGGTTTCGGTGCTGATGGTGGTGGGCATTGAGGGTATGCTGGAGGTGGGGTTTCGGAGAGTGCGCGGTCGCGGGGTCGCGAGTGCGCACTCTCGGGCTTGTGAGTGCGCAGTCTCGGCCTCGCGAGTGCGCACTCATTTTTGACAGAGTTTGCGTGTGTCGTTTTATGGGTTGTCGAACGGTCGGCGGTAGGTGCAGCCTTCTCTCCATCGCGAACAGCCATAGGCGGTGTGTCCTTTGATGATTTTGCCATCGCCGCAGACGGGGCATGGCAGGCCTACCCATGGGTCGGAGTCATTCTGGGACCCCTTCCTAACCTCCACCATAGGGGAGGAATTCTGTCCGGACGGCTCTCCATCCCCTTTGGGATGAGTAGGTGTCTTTGCCTTGCGCTTCTTTGGTTGGAAGCCTGCGGGCACATTGGTTGCATCGCCTCCGGCTTGGCTGGATGCATTCTTTTCCCCTTGGGCAGGGGCTGGGCGTTTCTTCTTTTTCTCAGGTTCTTCTGTCACGGTGACACGCCGGTTGGAGTTGTCGGCACGTACGGTTTGTATGATGTCGGTCACCATCTGCTTCAGTTCATCGATAAACTGCCGGGCGCTGTATTCGTGGCGCTCGATCATGCGCAGCTTGCGCTCCCATTGTCCGGTGAGTTCGGCGCTTTTCAGCAGTTCCTCGTGTATGAGGCCGATGAGTTCGACGCCAGTGGCTGTGGCCACGAGTGTCTTGCGTTGTTTCTGTATGTAGTGTCGCTTGAAAAGTGTCTCGATGATGGCTGCTCGGGTCGATGGGCGGCCAATGCCGTTCTCCTTCAGCGCGTCGCGCAGTTCTTCGTCCTCGACAAACTTGCCGGCGGTCTCCATGGCTCGCAGCAGGGTCGCTTCGGTGTATGGCTTGGGCGGGGTGGTCCACTTCTCCATGAGCGATGGTGTGTGCGGTCCGCTTTCGCCTACTGTGAAGGTCGGCAGGGTGCGCTCTTCCACGTCTTTATCCTCTGTCTTCTCCGTGTCCTCTGTGCTTTTCTGATAGACAGCCCGCCATCCGGGGTCGGTGATTTGCTTGCCCGTCACCTTAAATTCCACGTCGGCAGCCTTGCCCATCACCGTGGTGGTGAGGAATCGGCAGTCGGGGTAGAATGCAGCGATGAAGGCACGTGCCACGAGGTCATAGACGCGACGCTCGATGTCGGTCATGGGCGATGTGTGCTGCCCTGTGGGTATGATGGCATGGTGGTCGGTCACCTTCGACGAGTCGAACACTTTCTTCGATTTCGGCAGTTTCTTGCCTTCGAGCGGCTGGGTGAACTGCTCATAGCCCTTGAGCCCTTTCAGTATGCCCGGGCAGCGTGGATAGATGTCGTCGCTGAGGAATGTGGTATCGACACGCGGATAGGTGGTGAGCTTCTTCTCGTAGAGGCTTTGTATGGTTTGCAGTGTCTGCTCGGCCGAGAGGTTGAACTTGCGGTTGCAATCCACCTGCAGCGATGTGAGGTCGTAGAGGCGCGGCGGCGCTTCGGTGCCTTTCTTTGCCGATACATCGGTCACACTGAATGGCACATCCTTGATTTTCTCGAGAAACTGCTCGCCCTCTTCCTTGCTGGCAAACTTGCCTTTGGTGGATTGGAAGGTGACGTCGCGGTAGATGGTTGAGAGAATCCAATACTGCTCGGGCACGAAGTTCTCTATTTCCTGCTGTCGGCGCACGATGAGAGCCAGGGTCGGTGTCTGCACGCGGCCGATTGACAGTATCTGCCGGTTTTGCCCATACTTCATGGTGTAGAGGCGTGTGGCATTCATGCCGAGGGTCCAGTCGCCTATGGCCCGCGAGAGGCCAGCCTCGTAGAGCGACTGATATTCCGACTGGTCCTTCAGCGAGTTGAAGCCTTCGCGTATGGCCTGTTCGGTGAGCGAACTGATCCACAGACGGCGCACCGGACATCGGGCTCCAGCCTTCTGCATCACCCATCGCTGGATGAGTTCGCCTTCCTGGCCGGCATCACCGCAGTTGATGATTTCGTCGGCAGCTTGCATCAGTTTCTCGATTATGGCAAATTGCTTTTTCACTCCTTCGTCGTCCTTCAGGCGAATGCCGAAACGCTGGGGTATCATGGGGAGGTCCCACATATCCCAGTGCTTCCATCGTGAGTCGTATTCGCCTGGTTGTTTCAGCTCACACAGGTGACCGAAGGTCCATGTCACCTGATAGCCGTTACCCTCAATATATCCTTGTTTTGCTTGTGTGGCTCCCAACACATTGGCTATGTCGCGTGCCACACTCGGTTTCTCTGCTATGCAAACAACCACTATTTATTTATGATTTATATATTTACGATTTACTATTTATTGATATGCGAATAATCCGAATGCTGTATGGCGCGCCGGCTATTGCAGCTCGTTGTTTATTATGGCTTCGCGACATTGTTCCATCAGCCACTTAGGGGTGGATGTGGCACCGCATATTCCGATTGTTTCTGCTCCGTCGAACCAACTATGGTCAATCTCGTCGACTTGGTCAATCATGTGAGAATTTGGGTTGGCACCGAGGCATTCTGCAAATAGTATCTTGCCATTCGAACTCTTTTTCCCACAAACGAACAGTATCACGTCGTGGCGCATGGCAAAGGTGCGGATGCGTGGTATACGATTGGCCACCTGGCGACAGATGGTGTCGAAATATATGAACTCGGCTCCTGCCTGCATGTGCGATTGTATGTATTCCACTATTTCGCGGAAACCCTCGAGCGACTTGGTGGTTTGGGAGTAGAGGCGTATGTTGCGCGAGAAGTCGAGGCGGCGCGCATCGTCGAGGTTCTCGATTACGATGGCAGTGCCTTCGGTTTGCCCCACCAGCCCCACGACTTCTGCATGTCCGGTCTTGCCATATATCACAATCTGTGTCGTGTGGGCAGGGTCGGCATCATAGTCGGCCTTGATGCGACGCTGCAGATGAAGCACCACGGGGCATGTGGCATCGATGATTTTGATGTTGCGCTCGGCAGCCTGCTTGTAGGTCGACGGTGGTTCGCCATGGGCACGCAGCAGCAACTTGGTGTCGTGTAGCTGTGTCAGTTGGTCGTGGTCGACACTGATGAGCCCCATAGCCCTCAAGCGTTCACACTCACGGCCGTTGTGCACAATGTCGCCAAGGCAATAGAGTGGGGTGCTGCTGGTTGTGAGTTCTTCTTCAGCTTTGCGTATGGCTGTAGTCACGCCGTTGCAGAAGCCTGAACTGCTGTCGATTTCAATCTGCATGGCCTTGTATTGGTTATTGCTGGTTGGTGCGTTCGTCGAAGCGGGCGAGCAACCATGCGTTTTGTTCGTCTTTGGTGAGGTCGGAGTTGTCGAGTACCAGGGCATCGGGCGCTTGTCGCAATGGGTTGACTTCGCGATGCGAGTCGATATAGTCGCGCTCTTCCACATTGCGCAGTATGTCGTCGAAGTTGATGCCCGTCTCGCCTTTGGCTGTGAGTTCATCGAATCGGCGTTGTGCCCTGACCTTGGCCGATGCTGTGACAAACACTTTCAGTTCGGCATCGGGGAACACGGCCGTACCGATGTCGCGTCCGTCCATCACGATGCCTTTGTCGCGTCCCATCTGCTGTTGTTGGGCAGTGAGTATTTCGCGCACGAATGGCAATGCAGCAATGGGGCTTACGTGGTTCGACACCTCCATGCCGCGTATCTCCTGCTCCACCACAGTGCCGTTGAGGCAGGCGAGTGGCAGGTTGGTGTTGGGGTCGAGACGGAAACTTACTTGAACTTCCGACAATGACTTGCGCAGTCCTTCTTCGTCGATGCCCTCGGGGGTGATGTATCCGTTTTGTAGGGCGTGGAGTGTGACGGTGCGATACATGGCACCTGTGTCGACATATATATATCCTACCTGACGGGCAAGCCATTTGGCCATTGTGCTTTTGCCGCACGATGAGTGTCCGTCGATTGCTACTATTATCTTTTTCTGCATGTTACTGATAGCTTGTTGTGTGGGTGATCTGTGTGTGTGAATGTGGTTAGAAGGTGTAGCTGGCGTTGATGAGCAGCGACGAGGCTGCTACATGGTATTTGCCCCAGGCCAGTCCTATCTTGAGTTTCTTGAGGGTGATTCCGGCTCCGAGCGACAGGCCTGCCCAGTGTTTGCTGTCGCCTATCTTCATCTCGTTGCCCCGGCGTGGATTATATCCCACTGCCACCCATGTGGTGCTCGAGGGGAATATGTCGGCTCCGAAGGTGAGGTGGTTGATAGGTTTCTTCTCGTCCCAGTCGGTGATGTTGTCGAAGGTGAGCGAGAGTCGTATGGGTGCATTGGCGAGGTCTTTCGAGATGCCTGCAACGAGGTTGAATGGCAGTTTCTCGTTTGTCTCGTATAGTGCCTTGACTTGTCCACCGAGGTTTTGTCCTACGAGGCTGACCGACAGGCCGTGGTCGACATCGTAGTAGTTGATGCCGAGGTCGACACCGAGTGCTGTCGACTTGAATTCTCCGTAGTTCGACATGATGACTTTGCCTTGCACGCCGCCGCTCCAGTAGTCGGAGAAGAGGTATGTGTAGCCACCTTGTATGCTTATGTCCTTTGCTGAGAATTCGCCCAGCTGCTCGAAGTTCTCGTTGGTTTCGGTCATCTTGCCATAGTTGAGCATCATGGCGGCAACGGCCCATGTGCCTCGTTCGCCTGCTTGTTTGGCAAATGCGGCACTGAGTTTGCTGGTGCTCGATATGTAGGATGTGAAGTTGAGGCTGAGCGTTTTGTCGGACACGTTGGTCAGCAACGCGGGGTTGGTGAACATGAGTGTCGGGTCGTCTTCGATAATGCTCACATTGCCTCCACCGAGTGCTGCCGAGTGTGCCGATGTGGGCACATTCAGGAACTGGTAACCCGTATCGCCTGTCTGTGCATGGATGGCGATGAATGCAGTGCTGAGGATGAGCAGTGTGGTGCTGAGTCGTCGGGTCATGTCGTGTGGTTTTGGGTTATGATATTGTAGTAGTTGTCGAGCAGGCGTGCTGCTGCAACAAACGAGGTCATCTGTCCGCTCAGAACGCCTTGCTCCATCTGTGGCAGCATTTGGCGTATGGTGGGGTTGTAGTAGAAGTTGTTCTTCAGTTGTTCGTTGATGCTTTCATACATCCAGTATTTCGACTGTTCGTTGCGTCGGTGCTGGAAGTATCCGCTTTGTTTCGTCTGCTCGATGTGGCTGAACACCATGTTCATCACTTTGTCGATGTTGAGGTCGTAGAAGCCTGAGTAGCACATTACTTGTGGCATGATGCCGCTGTCGGGCAGTGGAAACAGGTGCAGGGCGTTGCGGAAGTGCCCGGCTGCGAGTTCGGCTTTGTCGACGTTGTTGCCGTCGGCTTTGTTGATGACTATGCCGTCGGCTATCTCCATGATTCCGCGCTTGATGCCTTGCAGTTCGTCGCCTGTGCCTGCCAGTTGTATGAGCAGGAAGTAGTCGACCATGGAGTGGCATGCGGTTTCCGATTGTCCCACGCCTACTGTCTCGACGAATATCTTGTCGTAGCCGGCTGCTTCGCACAGGATGATTGTCTCGCGGGTCTTGCGTGCCACGCCGCCGAGCGAACCTGCTGTGGGCGAGGGGCGTATGAACGACTTTGGGTGTACGGACAGGCGCTCCATGCGTGTCTTGTCGCCGAGGATGCTGCCTTTTGTCTTTTCGCTCGAGGGGTCGATGGCGAGCACTGCCAGCTTGCCACCGTAGTGCTGGAGCACGTGGATGCCGAATGCGTCGATGCTGGTCGACTTGCCTGCTCCCGGCACTCCTGATATGCCTATGCGCACTGAGTTGCCGGCGTGTGGCAGGCATTTTTCGATTACTTGCTGCGCTATGGCTTGGTGTTCGGGCAGGGTGCTTTCGACGAGTGTCACTGCCTGACTCAGGCGTGTGACGTCGCCGCGCAGGATGCCTTCTACGTATTCATCGACGGTGAAGAGCCGGTGGCGCTTCTTGCGCATGCTGCTGAGGTATGGGTTGACTATCTCTTGATGGTCGACTCCTGCGTTGACGGTCAGTCCTTCGTATTCTGCACTGTTTTCGGGATGTTCCATTTTAGGCTTTGGTGTGGTGTTAGAATCCGTTTTGTTTCTTCTCGCGGATGCCTGTTGCTTCGATTACGTTGATGACATAGTCGCCCAGTTTTTCGCATTCGGATATGATGTCCATGTAGTAGACGCCCATCTGGTAGTCGTAGAGGTGGTTGTCGATGTCGACTATGTTTTGGTTTTTGAGTTGGTTGCGGTAGTTGTTGATTTCGTGTTCGATGTTGTAGCTCTTGTTGAGGTCTACGTATCGTTGTTCGCCGAATTTCACCACGATGACCATCTGTTCGAGTGCGTCGTCGCCGAGGCTCATCATGTTGGTGATGCTTTCATACTGTTTTTCGGTGAAGTCGTTTTGCGAGTGCTGGCGTTTGCGGTTCATGGTGCGTGCCAGGTTGTAGCATGCGTCGCCGATTGATTCCAGTTCGCTCACCATGCGCAGCATGTGTTGTATCTCGGTTTTTGACTCGAGCGAGAGTCGTCCTTCCGACACTTGGTTGAGGTAGTTGGCTATCTGTACTTCCATCTTGTCGGTGATGTTCTCGTATTTCTCTATGCGGGAGTAGAGGCGGTTGAATTCGTCGCCCTGGGTGATGTGTAGCAGTTTCTGTGTGAATCCGTACATCTTGTAGCAGCGGTCGGCAAATACTCCGATTTCTTTCTTGGCATTGAGGATTGAGAGTTCGGGGGTTTGCATCAGGCCGGCTGTGATGAATTTCAGGCGCGACTCTTCGTCTTCGGCTTCGGGTTTGGGCTTGATGATGATGCATACGATTTTCTCAATCAGTGGCACGAACCATATCATGATGAGTGTGTTGGCCAGGTTGAATGCTGTGTGGAATGCGGCCAAGACCATCGTGCCGTTGTCTTTTGCATAGTTGATGTCGGAGCTGAGGAGGCTGGTGTCGCAGCCAACGATGTTGCATACCAACTTGAAGAATGGATGTAGGATGCACAACACCCAGATAACGCCCACGACGTTGATCATCATGTGTGAGAATGCTGTGCGGCGGGCCGACACGTTGGCTCCCAGGGCTGCTATGTTGGAGGTGATGGTGGTGCCTATGTTCTCGCCAAGCACAAGTATGATTCCCAACTCGATGGGCAGTATGCCTGTCGAACACAGTGTCATGGTGATGGCCATGATGGCTGCCGACGACTGTACGCACAGTGTGAGCACGGTGCCTATGAGCAGGAATGTGATTGTGGTCCAGATGCTTGTGGGGTCGAACGAATTGAAGAAGTTGAGAACCTCGGGGTTTTGGTCAAGTTCCATCGACATGCCCGTCTTGCGCAGGGTGATGAGTCCGATGAATAGGAATGCCATACCGAATAGGAATTCGCCCAGGTTTTTCTGCTTCTTCGTGTAAATCATGATTATTCCGGCAAAGGCAGAGAAATAGGCAAAGATGCTGATGTCGAATGCAAAGGCCAGGTTCATGATCCATGCCGTGATGGTGGTGCCCACGTGTGCACCGAGGATGATGCTGATGGCTTGTGCAAGGGTGAGCAGGCCTGCGTTTACAAACGAAACTGCCATGAGTGTGGTGGCGGTCGACGACTGTATGCCTGCCGTTACCAGCATACCTGTGAATGCTCCCATAAAACGGTTGGCAGTCATCTTCTGAAGCATGTTGCGAAGTTGCGGACCTGCCATCTTCTGTAGGGCCTCGCTCAGGGTTTTCATACCGAACATGAGCAGTGCCAGCGAACCGAGGAGGGTGAATGCTACTGTGAAATTCATTTTTGTTGTAGGGTTTAAGGCGAGGGGTGGTTATGGCTCCCTGCCCGATATTTGGTGCAAATATAGTAAAAAGCCGCCAAACATGGAGCGTTTACACTCTGTTTTTTCGTGCTTTCACCGCCTTTTTCGTTTCAAAGACTTGCATTTTCATTTTATGTTGTATATATAGGTGTGGAAAAGCAACACTGCATCCTGCCTTTTGCGACCGCGCACTCGCGGCCTTGCGAGTGCGCACTCTCAGGCCCGCGAGTGCGCACTCTCAGGCCTGTGAGTGCGCACTCATTTTCGACCCCCTCTACAAGTGCGTGTGGGCGGGTTTGCATCCTTGACAAAAAACGGTGGGATGACGGGCATAAAGATGGCAAACGGCGACATCGTGGCAATCCGTGGCTCCGACCTTACAAAATGTATAGTCGGGGCCTGCAGAAAGCACCGAAATCGTGGCAAATGAATAAAAAATGTAAAAATCTTCCTAAAACATTTGGTCATGACATTTCTTTGACTTACATTTGCAGGTGCTAACAAAACTTAATCATACTTATTTCAGCTACAGTAAAACTTATAAGGTAAACTATGGAAATTCAAAAAATCATGTCTCAGCTCGAGGCTAAACACCCAGGCGAGAAAGAGTACCTTCAGGCGGTGAAGGAAGTGTTAATGTCGATCGAGGATGTATATAACCAGCATCCCGAGTTCGAGCGTGCCAAGATTATCGAACGCCTTGTGGAGCCGGAACGCATCATCACGTTCCGCGTGCCATGGGTCGACGACAAAGGCGAGGTGCAGGTGAATCTGGGCTACCGTGTGCAGTTCAACAGCGCCATCGGACCGTACAAGGGCGGACTTCGCTTCCATGCCTCGGTCAACCTCAGCATACTCAAGTTCCTCGGATTCGAGCAGACATTCAAGAACGCACTGACCACACTGCCTATGGGCGGCGGAAAGGGCGGCAGCGACTTCTCGCCTCGTGGCAAGAGCGAAGCCGAAGTGATGCGATTCTGCCAGGCATTCATGAACGAACTCTTCCGATATATAGGCCCTGAAATCGACGTGCCGGCCGGAGACATTGGCGTGGGAGCTCGCGAGGTGGGCTACCTGTTCGGACAATATAAGAAACTCACGCGCGACTGGAGCGGTGTCCTCACAGGCAAGGGCCTGGAGTTTGGCGGCTCGCTCATACGCCCCGAGGCCACAGGATTCGGCGGACTCTACTTCGTGCGCGAGATGCTGGCCGACCAAGGCATCGACATCAAGGGCAAGACTGTCGCCATCTCAGGATTCGGAAACGTGGCATGGGGTGCTGCGACCAAGGCTACACAGATGGGTGCGAAGGTAATCACCATCTCGGGACCCGACGGCTACATCTACGACCCTGCAGGCCTCGACGAGGAAAAGATTGAGTATATGCTCGAACTTCGCGCAAGCGGAAACGACATCTGTGCTCCTTATGCCGACCGCTTCCCTGGCTCTACATTTGTGGCAGGCCACAGGCCGTGGGAGGTGAAGTGCGACATCGCATTGCCGTGTGCCACACAAAACGAACTCAACGGCGACGATGCAAAGGCTCTCATCGCAAACGGATGCACCTGCATAGGCGAGATAAGCAACATGGGATGCACCCCCGAAGCCATCGACCTCTTCATCGACCACAAGATGCTCTATGCACCGGGCAAGGCCGTCAACGCAGGAGGTGTTGCAACATCGGGCCTTGAGATGAGCCAGAATGCCATGCACCTCAGTTGGAGTGCCAAGGAAGTTGACGAACGCCTGCACCACATCATGCATGGCATCCATGAGCAGTGCGTGAAGTACGGCCGCCAGCCCGATGGCTACATCAACTACGTACGTGGTGCCAACATCGCCGGCTTCATGAAGGTGGCTAAAGCAATGATGGCGCAAGGCATCGTGTGAAAGCCAGCTCGGCGCAGCGCAGCGTAGCCAAGTACCTTTCAAATGATGGCCCAGGGCATCGTGTGAAAGCCTGCTTATTTCATTATAATGCCTTTTGAGATATGTTTACATACGAAAGAGAGAGGAAATGAAATGTTTCCTCTCTCTTTTGTTGATGTATGTTGTATTTGTCTTATTCAGCAGCAGGTGCTTCAACTGGAGCCTCGGTTGCAGGAGCCTCTTCGGCTGGTGCTTCTTCGGTTTCCTCTGCTTCAGTTTCTTCAACCTTGGCAGCATCCGTGGCGCGGTCGGCCTTGCGCTGTGCAGCAGCTTCCTCAATAGCCTGACGTGAAGACTCGTCGGGAACTACTTCGAATGGTACTTCCACGCTTACTTCGCGGTGGAGCTGTATGAGTGCTGTGTGCTGTCCGAGCACCTTCACACCCTTGGTGAGTACCTTCTTCGGGTCGAGTTCGATGCCCTTTTCTGCCAGTGCGGCAACAATCTGAGCAGGACCTACAGATCCGTAGATGGTCT
>CAMVDC010000035.1 GCA_947166155.1 uncultured Prevotellaceae bacterium
GTATTTTCTTGCCTCCCACTATGTATATTCCAGGAGCAGGTGTTGTGGTTCTTATGCCTTCAATGTTGTAAACATCGCCCTTGTTTTCCGATATCGTCATCTGTTGTATTTCGGTTGTGGTTGCAGGTGTGGGCAATGGTGTGCCTGTTGCCTGTGGGAATATGGCGATATAGTCAATTGGAGGCAACCCTTTGGCATTCATTGCCTGTAGGGCTATGGTAGCATGCGAGGACTGTTCAAGGTTAATGTCACGTGTAACGAAGGTCCATTTATCGCTCGAGACGGGCATCGATGCCAGTGTTTTCATCGTGCCGTCGATGTATATCCGACACATGGCTCCATCGATTGTCGGTGCATATCTTACTGCGATGGAGTAAGTTCCTGTTTGCGGAATGCAGATGTCCCATTCGACTTTCGACGACCTGTTGGCGGGCAGGCTTATATATCCACTTCCGGTATAATCGCTTATATCGGTGTCCACAACTCCCTGCTGTGCCTCGAGTGGCAGTAGGGTGGGAGTGTCTTCATCAAATATGACCTTCGGACCAACGATAAACTCGGTCGTGTCGGTACTCATCGTGTGTTGCTGATTGTCGGTCACTACCATATTGAAGGCATGAATCCCAGGACTGATACTGTCGGGGGTGTATCGATATGTGATGCTCGAATGTCCTTCCTGGCTGCCCACAACCTTGCCGTCGATATAGAATTCGACCTTTGTGACCGAGGTGATATTCGTCGATGTTCGTGCTATTGCCTTCAGTTCAATATCGGTTCCGACAGGATACTCTTCACCCTCTTTGGGCGACATGGTGTATGTAGTAAAGTATTTTGCTACTTCTGTATGCTTTACACCCTTGAATGCATCCATGGCTATAGTGGCTTGTCCGGTGGCCGAACTCCATGCACCTAGGTTGTAGCCACCATTGTCCATTGCCTCGGGTTCCCAGTAGAAGCATCCAAGTTCACCGTCCTTGATGAGTGCTTTCATAAATTCGGCAAGGAAGCGGTTGGCATCTAAGGGCTCTGTGGCATAGTGTCCTGTTTCCATCACCATGACTGGCTTGCCAAATGCCGACTTCAGGTTGCGTATGGTGGTCATATATGTGTTGATGGTCGAGGTGATGGCTGCATCGGTATTGATGTCGAGATGTGACCACCGCGGGTAAGCCGATAGACCTATAACATCGTAGTTTGCACCATATTTCTTCAGGTTGTTGAACATCGAGCGTGCTGACGATTCGTCGTGAGCATTGGGCAGGTGGATGATAGTCAATATACTTTCGTCCACCTTCTTAATAGCCTTGTAGGCTGCATTGATAAACCGAGTGAAGTTCTGATACCCCTGCGACGCAGTATGGGTGTCGGTATCTCGGGTCTTACCCACATCGTATAGCATGCCATATTTCGTTTCGTTACCCATGCTCACCCACAATGGGTGAATGTCGAGCTTGGCAAGCGAACTGATGATGTCGTACGTATGGTCATACACGTTTTGCTCGAGGGCCTCCACGCTGTGATCCTTCCATGCGGCAGGGATGGTCTGACTGCCCGAATCGGCCCAAGTGTCGCTGTAGTGGAACGATATCATTATCTTTAATCCACGTGCTGATGCGCGCTTGCACAGGTTTATGACATCCTGCTTACCACTCCATCCGCCCGATGGGTTGACCCACACGCGGAAACGAACGGCATTGATACCCTCCTCTGTCTGCAGTATATTCATCAGGTCGTCCTTTGCTCCACTACGATTGCGGTAGGTAGTGCCCCAACTCTCTTGCTGACTCACCCAACTTATGTCGGCACCGAAGGCGAAAGTAGGTGCGGCGGCTTCGTGGTCAAACACCGTTTCATATACAGTAAGCTGGGCATGCAAGCATGTCATTTGCACTGCCAATAGCAGCGACGTGCAGATTTGTTTTGTCTTTAATATCATAATGCGATTCGTTTTTTTTACACTGCAAAGATATGCTGTTTATACATGAGCAACATTATTACAACAGACAAATTATAACATAAAACGGACATATGTCATGAATGTGTCAACGAAGTGAGCAAAATATAACACCTTTATTCTGTGTTACTGCTGTTTTATTATATATTATAGCAGGCCGAAAATACTTGGAGCACACTATAGAACTCTTTTGCAGAATTTGCAGAAACATTTGTAGACAGCAGTTACAATTACGTGTCTTTACATTGTTAGAAGGAAATACCATCGGTGTTAGAAGGAAATACCATCGGTCTTGCAGGCAGGAAAGACCGACCTCGCAGGCATGCGACAACGATGACGTGAGGTGGAAACATCGGTCGCAACCCCAGTATCGACGTATGACGTGACATTCGTTACTTCGTCATTTTGTTGGAATGTTCTGAAAAACGGATAGGTGACGGCCTAAAACTGATTTTAATTAATAAATAAGTTTGGAAAAGTTGCTATATATGGAATTAATTTTGTATATTTGCAGACGTAATACAGAAAACACACAATCGTGGTATGAAACAGAATTTGATATCTCTCGTGGCATTTATGCTGCTGTGCATGCTGGATGTGCACGGCATCCCATTACGTTACACATCGTTTACCAACATACGTTCTACTGTGTCGATGCTGAAAGTGAAAGGCATCGTACAGAGCAATGATGGCATGATTTGGTTTGCTACCGACGACGGACTGAACGCATGGGATGGATATAATCTGCATTCATACAACTATGTCGATTCGGTCGGGGTAGGAGCATTGAAGTGTGCGCTGGTGAAGGGAGATACCATTTATATGGGTTATGAGCGTGGTATGGTGGGGTTCGACCTGGAGAAGTATGAATATATTATTAATAAGGTGTATGCTGGCGAGCATGTGAGATGTATGGCCAATGTGGGCAGCCAACTGTGGGTAGGCACCGACAACGGAGTGTGGATTGACGGGCGACCCACTCAATGGGGGCTGGGTCGTATTTATGGACTCATGTGTATAGACGATGCAGTGTATTGTGCCTTTGAGAGCGGTATAGCTAAATATTCGCTGAAATCGAAGCGTATGGAATATCGTAGGCAAGTCATGCCTTTTGCCATGACTTTATGCCGACGCGGCTCGCACGAAAACTCGATATGGGTGGGAACACCAATGGCATTGTGCACTATGAATGTCGATGATGGCGAGATACTCAACGAGTTGTCGCTGCCAGTCATAAAATGTATGGCAGCCGACGACGACGGTAACCTGCTGGTTGGTACCGACGGAGGCCTTTTTGTAGTTGCTCCCGACATGCAGACATGGCATTTGTCACACAGTGCCAGCAACACCGCCGAGTCGCTGGCCGACAATGTGGTGTGGTCTATATTTGCTGATAAAGATGGCAATATGTGGATCGGTACCGACAACGGAGTGTCGTGCAGCCCAAGACAGCAATGGGTGAAAAACATATCCCTTCCTGTGCTTACTGGTAGCGATGACGGCAACTTGATATATTGCATACACAAGACGCACGATGGAGTGTTGTGGGCAGGTGGAACCAACGGAATCCTGTGTGTGGAAAACGTAGGTACCGCGTTGCAGACATGCCGGTGGTATCGCATGAACGACCCACAATGGCCTATAAGGCATAACAGAATACGTTGCATCACCGAAGACAGCAACCACCGACTGTGGGTAGGAATCGATGGGGCAGTTATGCTTTACGACCCTGCATCACAACAGTTAAAGGCCAAGAGAATAGATGGCGACAGGTATAACTGGGTGTATGAAATCGTAGATCAGGGCAACGATGTGATGATGATACGCACATTCCAAAACACATATATGGTATCGACCAAAGAAGCAGTAGCTGGAAGTAATACACTATCCGTCATCAGAACATTGAACACTACAACCCCCATCGTCCCAGCATCCAGAATTAAGATTGATGGCAGCGAGTGGACGATCGACTCGGATGGAAGCTTGATGATAAGCAGCAACAACGATTCGGTGTCGCTCAACATATGGGCAGCCGACCGATACATCTCGATGTGCTACGACTCCATTGCGGGCGAACTATGGTTGGGCGGCTCTGATAAAGTGACGGTGATTGCCCCCGACGGGCTGATAAACAACCAACTCAACAACCGACCGGTCATAACACATGTGGAGGTTATGGGCAAAGGACTGATAGACCATTCTGTGTTGATGGAACACAAAATCAGCTTGCCCGAAACACAAAACAGCTTGTTGATTTACCTCAGCGACTTCAATTATAGTGACGATAAACTGATGCATTTCGCCTTCAGAATAGAAAACATGCAGGACGAATGGGTGGAGATGAAGCCAGGAACGAACACACTGCTGCTTTCAGCATTGAGACCTGGTAAATACAAGTTGGAAATCCGCGACTGTAAGCACGATGTGGTCGGCGCCTCGGAAGTCATCGACGACAGTCTCGTGATTGAAATACTGCCACCATGGTACAGAAGCAAAATGGCTTATGCTTTTTATTTCCTGATGCTCATCATACTCATTGTCATGATATTGCTGTATATAAAGGGACGAAAGAAACTGAAGGAGGAACGTGAGATGAAAGCACAGATACTGCAAAATGCACGCAAGAAGGAGGCTGAACTCATAAGCGACAAGAATGCCCTGGAACAAAAACTGAGGCTGTCAATGCTCGCCGCATCCGAACAGGGCGACGAACTGTCGACCGACGACCGCTTGCTGCTTTCGCTCACCAAAATCATTGAAGACAATATGGACAACCCCGACATGTCGGTCGACCTGCTTAGCAAAGAAAGCGGAATAAGCTCAAAGCAAATCTATAGAAAGGTAAAGGCTATGACGGGCATGACGGCAGTAGCATTTATTCGCAACCTGAGGCTGCAGAAAGCAGCCATGCTGCTATCGGCTGGAGGGCATTTCAGCACCAAGGAGGTGATGTATATCGTAGGATTCTCAAATGCATCATACTTCACACGTTGCTTTGCCTCAGAATATGGTATGACCCCTTCAGAGTATATGGCAAAGTACAAGGAGAATGGAAAGAGTGATGAACAGAAAGATTGAAAAGTATAAATAGGTTAAAGGAAAATTAAAGGGAAGTTAAAGGGAAGATAAGAGGAAGTTATCGCTTTGCTTAGGAAGTTAAAAGGACAAATGATACTACTGATAAGTATCGTCCCTTTAACTTCCTTTCTACTTCCCTTTAACTTCCCTTCTACTTCCCTTTAACTTCCTTTCTACTTCCCTTTAACTACCTATTTACTTCCCTTAAATAATTTATTCCCACGCTTCATCGGGGAATAGGCCGAAGAGGCGGGCGTCGATTTGGTCAGTGATAGTTTGGAAGTCTTTGGGCGAGTTCTCGAAGTCGATGTTGTCGGCGTCGATGATGAGCAGTTTGCCATCATAGCCAGATATCCATTCCTCGTAGCGGTCGTTGAGTCCTTTGAGGTAGTCAATCTGTATCGACTGCTCATATTGGCGGCCGCGCTTCTGAATCTTTGCAATGAGGTGTGGAATAGAACTTCGCAAGTAGATCATGAGGTCGGGATGGCGCACGAGCGACATCATCAGTGCGAACAGGTCTTGATAGGTTTGGAAGTCGCGGTCCGACATGTTGCCCATAGCATGAATGTTGGGTGCAAAGATGCATGCATCTTCATAGATGGTGCGGTCTTGTACGATGGTCTCTTTGCTGCGCGAAATCTCGACCACATCCTTGAATCGGGTGTTGAGGAAGTAGATTTGCAGGTTGAACGACCAGCGCTTCATGTCGGCATAGAAGTCTTCGAGGTAGGGATTGAAGTCTACCGACTCATACTTTGGTGTCCACCCAAATCGTTTGGCGAGCATGCGGGTGAGGGTGGTCTTGCCGCATCCAATGTTGCCAGCTATTGCTATGTGCATGGTTGTATATCTTAAAACAATCCGAACAGCAGGCTGTCGATTTTGTTGGTTATAAACTCGAAGTCGGCAGGACGGTGCTGGAAATCGAGCGGGTCGACATCGATGGTGAGCACACGTCCGCTATATTTGTTGAAGATAAAGTCGTCGTAGCGCTGGTTGAGCCCTTGCAGGTAGTCGAGCGATATGGATTGCTCGTAGTCGCGACCGCGCATTTGTATGTGCGACACGAGGTGTGGCACACTGGCACGGAGGTAGATCATGAGGTCGGGCAGGGTGATGAACGACATCATGAGGTTGAAGAGGTCCATATACGTCTGGAAGTCGGTCTCGCTCATGTTGCCTTGAGCCTTGTTGTTGGCCACGAAGACATACACACCCTCGTAGATGGTGCGGTCCTGAATGATGGTCTTGTCGCTTTTGGCCAAGGCGAGCATGTCGCGGAATCGCTCTTTCAGGAAATATACTTCCAGATTGAGCGACCACCGGTTGATGTCGGCGTAATAATCTTCGAGGTAGGGGTTGTTGATGACCGACTCATACTGAGGTGTCCAGCCATAGTGTTTGGCCAGCATCTCAGTCAGTGTGGTCTTTCCGCTACCTATATTTCCTGCAATGGCGATGTGCATGGTGTTTAATGAATAATTATAATGAACAAAGAATAATGAATAATTAATAATGAATAGCGGGGGCTCTTTCATTCCTTCATTCTTTCTTTCATTTCTTCATTCTTAATATCCAGGCTTTCCAAGCAACTTGAACATGTTGCGCTTGTAGGCTTCAACTCCTGGTTGGTCGAATGGGTTGACACCGAGCACGAGGCCGCTGATGCCGCATCCTTTCTCGAAGAAGTAGATGAGCTGACCGAGGTTGTAGGCATCGAGGCATGGTATGGTGATTTGCAGGTTGGGCACTCCGCCGTCGATGTGTGCCATGCGTGTTCCTTCTTCTGCCTTGTGGTTCACTTCGTCGATGTGTTTGCCTGCAAGGAAGTTGAGGCCGTCGAGGTTTTCGTCGTCGGATGGTACGGTGAGCGAGCTGTTTGGCTTGTCGACCGATATTACAGTCTCGAATATGGTGCGCTCGCCGTCCTGAATCCATTGTCCCATGGAGTGAAGGTCGGTTGAGAAGTCGACCGAAGCAGGGAATATGCCCTTATGTTGCTTGCCCTCGCTCTCTCCGTAGAGTTGTTTCCACCATTCCGACATGAAGTGGAGTTTCGGTTGGTAGTTGACGAGTATCTCTATTTTCTTGCCCGATGCGTATAGTGCATTGCGTGTAGCGGCATAGATGGCAGCAGGGTTTTCGGCAAACGGAGTGTTGATGTCGCACTGGCGTTCCATGTCTTGTGCTCCACTTACGAGTGCAGCTATGTCGTATCCTGCACATGCTATTGGCAGCAGGCCTACAGGTGTGAGCACTGAGAAGCGTCCGCCCACGTTGTCGGGGATGACGAATGTCTTGTAGCCTTCTTTGTCGGCACACTGACGTGCTGCACCGCGGCGTGCATCGGTCACTGCTACGATCACTTCTTTTGCTTCTTCGTTGCCACGTTGGTCTTCACACATTTTCTTCAGCAGGCGGAACGTGATGGCTGTCTCGGTGGTGGTGCCGCTCTTGCTTATGTTGATGATGCCGAAGCGTACGCCACTGAGGTAGTTGATGAGTTCGCTGAGGTAGTCCTCGCTGATGTTGTTGCCAGCAAAGAGTATGCGTGGACTGTCGGATGACTTGAGCCATGAGAAGTTGTCGTCGAGTGCTGCTATTACAGCCTTGGCACCGAGGTAGCTGCCTCCGATACCAGCCACTACCACTGCATCGCATTTGCTGCGCAGTGTGTTGGCCACTTGCTTGATTTCGGCGATGAAGTCGGGGGTGATGCTTGATGGCAGGTGCAGCCATCCCAGGAAGTCGTTGCCTGGGCATGTGCCGTTTTCGAGTGCCTGTTGTGCTGCCATCACTTGTGGCTCATATTTCTCTATTGCTCCTTCTGCGAGGAACTGTGTTGCGTTATTGATGTGTAGTTGCATAGTCTTTTTGTTCTATTTTTATGATTTATTATTTATCTTGTCTTGAATGGATTTCCTCTCTTTCTTTTTGCATTTGATTCTCGCTTTCTCTCTTTGTCACCTGAACGTGTCGCTGAGCAGTTTTATTTCGACAGCAGGGGATATGCGCTCGTACAGTATGTTATACATTGCATCGAGTATTGGCATATTTACATGATAGTGTTTGTTGATTTGCTTCATGCAGTATGTGCCGTAGTAGCCTTCTGCTATCATTTCCATCTCGAGTTGTGCGGTCTTTACCGAGTATCCCTTGCCTATCATGGTGCCGAATGTGCGGTTGCGCGAGAAGTTGGAGTACATCGTGACGAGCAGGTCGCCCAGATATGCGGTGTTGATTACCTTGCGGTCGTCGCGTCGTTCCACACTTGTGAGGAAGCGGTCCATCTCCTGTACGGCATTTGCTACGAGCACAGCCTGGAAGTTGTCGCCGTATTTCAATCCGTTGCATATTCCGGCAGCTATGGCATACACGTTTTTCAGCACCGAACTGTATTCGATGCCTTCGATGTCGGTGCATGCCGATGTTTTCACGTATCGGTTGGTGAGCAGGTCGGCTACCACTTCGGCATTTGCCAGTGAGTGGCACCCCACGGTGAGATAGCAAAGGCGGTCCATCGCTACCTCTTCGGCATGCGATGGTCCGCCAATGGTGGTTATGTTGTCCTCGGGCACATTGAATACCTGATGGAAATACTGCGATATGGTTATGTTGTCGTCGGGGACGAGTCCTTTGATTGCAATGGCGATAAGTTTTTCGCGTATGCTTTCTTTCAGTTTCTTGAGGTGTCCCTTCAGGTAGGGCGATGGGGTTACGAAGATTAGTGTATCGGAATCGTGTACGATGCGGTTGAGGTCGGACGAGAAGTTGATTCGGCTTACGTCGAAATGCAGGCCTTGCAGGTATGACGGGTTGTGGCCCAGTCGTTGGAATTCCTCGATACGGTCGTCGCGTCGCATGTACCAGTTAATGTGTTCCTCGTGGTGCATGACGATTTTAGCTATGGCTGTCGCCCAGCTTCCTCCGCCTATGATGGCTACTTTTCCACAACTTGTGAATTGCATAGTCGTTTGCTTTTGCTTCCTATTCCTCTGTCTCTTCTGTCTCTTCTTTTGTCTCGGTTGCCACCTTGCGTGGTTTCATCTGTGGGAAGAAGAGTACTTCCTGTATTGCTGTCTGTCCGGTCATGAGCATTGTGAGGCGGTCGATACCGATACCGATTCCGCTTGTGGGCGGCATGCCGTATTGCAGTGCGCGCAGGAAGTCTTGGTCGATAATCATTGCTTCGTCGTCGCCTTTGTCGGCCAGTCGCATCTGTTCCTTGAAGCGTTCTTCCTGGTCGATGGGGTCGTTGAGCTCGGAGTATGCGTTGGCCAGTTCCTTGCCGTTGACCATGAGTTCGAATCGCTCGGTCAGTCCTGGTTTGCTGCGGTGCATCTTGGTGAGCGGCGACATCTCGACAGGGTAGTCGATGATGAATGTGGGCTGGATGAATGTGCCTTCGCAGAATTCGCCAAACAGTTCGTCGATGAGTTTGCCCTTACCCATGGTTTCGTCGACATCCATGCCTTTCGAGCGGCAGAATTGGCGTATCTCGTCTTCGCTCTTGCCTTCGCAGTCGTAGCCTGTCTTTTCCTTGATGGCATCGAGTATTGGCAGGCGGCGATATGGTGCCTTGAATGATATCACTTTTCCGTCGACTTCGGTCTCGGGTTTGCCGTTGACTGCCGTGCATATTGTCTCGAGCAGGTGTTCGGTGAACGACATCATCCAGTTGTAGTCTTTGTATTGCACGTAGAGTTCCATGCAGGTGAACTCGGGGTTGTGGGTGCGGTCCATGCCTTCGTTGCGGAAGTTCTTGCCTATTTCATACACGCCTTCGAATCCGCCTACGATGAGCCGTTTCAGGTAGAGTTCGGTTGCGATGCGCATATACATCTGCAGGTCGAGGGCGTTGAAGTGTGTCATGAATGGGCGTGCGCTTGCTCCGCCTGGTATTGATTGCAGTATCGGGGTTTCCACCTCGGTGTATCCTGCCTCGTCGAGCACCCGGCGCATGGTGGATATCACCTTGGTGCGTTTCTCGAATGTCTCTTTCACGCCTTCGTTCACCACGAGGTCTACGTAGCGCTGGCGGTAGCGCAGTTCGGGGTCTTCGAATGCATCGTATGCCACACCGTCTTTGTATTTTACTATAGGTAGTGGTCGCAGGCTTTTCGACAGCAGTGTCAGTTCTTTGGCGTGTACGCTTATCTGTCCCGTTTGTGTGCGGAACACGAATCCGCGGATGCCGATGAAGTCACCCAGGTCGAGCAGTTTCTTGAACAGGGTGTTGTATATTTCCTTGTCCTCGCCTGGGCAAATGTCGTCGCGGGTGACGTAAACTTGTATTCTTCCCTTCGAGTCTTTCAGTTCGATGAACGATGCTTTGCCCATAATGCGTCGGCTCATCATACGTCCGGCTATGCACACGTTGCGCGGTTCGGGGTCTTCGTCGTTGAAGGTTTCGATTATGTCGGTCGAGAAAGCATCGGTGGGGTATTCGGCAGCGGGGTAGGGGTTGATGCCCATGTCGCGTATTGCTTGCAGGTTTTGCCTGCGCTGTATCTCTTGTTCGTTAAGTTCTGTTGCCATTTCTTTTTGATATTTGATGAATTTGACTGCAAAGTTACAAAATTTTATGTATTATGCATTATGAATTATGAATTATTTCGTACCTTTGCATGGATTTCGACAGATTTGTGAGCGTTTATGACTCTGCCGTCCCATCCAATAAGTTATTACTAACGTCACGACATGCGCGAGTTACTCAAGAGCAAAGCACGGCGAATAGAGCTATTGATGGCCTTGGTGCTTTTTCTGGTCGAGGGGATGCTTTACCTCACTTTCAGGTCTACGGAGCTGAACATGTTTCGTCTGTACGAGCATGCAGGTCCGTGGGTGGTGTCGTTGCGCAGTTGGGGCGATACGTTCAACCTGCCCGAATGGGTGCGTTTCAGCCTGCCCGACGGCCTCTGGCTCTTGTCCTACCTGTTGCTGGTCGATGCCATCTGGAATGGTTTCAACAAGGTGTCGGCCATCTGGTACCTCATCATTCCAGGCGTGGCCTTCGGGTCGGAAATAGCGCAGATGCTGTGGGGATTTACCGGCACCTACGATGTGATGGACCTCGTGTGCTATGCTGCTGCCGTGGTTGTCATGGTGGTAATCATAAATCTGAAAAACTATATTAGGAAACAAATATCTCAATATGATGAAGAAACTGATTAAGACATTACTTTCGTTTGTCATGGCTGCCGTGTTTCTTGTGTCGGCTTGCGGCTCGATCGAGGGACCCGAGATTTGGATCTATGCATCGGTCATCTGCCTCGCCCTCGTTGGTTATACGATAGTCAGTTTCGTGTGGGATCGGAAACGCTGAATCGCTCCTCGATTTGCGAGTGCGTGGTTTCAGTTCTGCGAGTGCGCACTCACAGGCCCGCGAGTGCGCAGTCTCAGGCCCGCGAGTGCGCAGTCTCAGGCCCGAAAGTGCGCAGTCATTTTCAACCCCCTTCCTAAGTACTTCTGTTCAACAATAAATGATACATAATATGCAACGCTTCTTTAAAATCTTTTTCATGGCTTTTGCCATACTCCATGCTACTTCATCAGTGGCTCAAGACACCCTTTGGTTTCATGTGCCCGACCGCTTCACCGAGTCGGACTTCATCGTCATCAATCAGTTCGACTCAATCCAGTTCCGCAAGAACTCCATGTACTTCTACTACAAGCCTGAACTGGGCAAAACCATGCCCTACACCGTGAGGACTTATTCATCGAAGTACGACTACTACACCATGCACAACCCCGGGCGCATCATCTACAAGCCCAACGAATTCCGCTCGATGAATTTCAACTCCACATCGAGCCGCTGGTGCTTCCAGCGCAGTCGCGAGAGCACACACTTCATCGTGTTTTGGGAACCGGGATTCGGCCTCGACCCCATGAAGAGCGACATACGCCTCGATGTGGATCAACTGCTCGAGCGTGCAGAAAACCTCTTCCACTTCTATGCCGACAGCCTCGGATTCGTATTTCCGGGCAATTCACGCTCTACCGATAAGTACAAGATCGAGATATTCGTAAACTACAGCAACGAATGGCTCGCCACCGGTTCGGGCTACGACGACATGATTGGTGCACTGTGGTGCACACCGTGGGCACTGCAGGCAAGTGGCGGACACACCGTGGGGCATGAAATAGGCCACTCCTTCCAGTACCTCGTTTCGTGCGACCTCGGCACCACCCACGGATGGCGCTACGGATTTGGTCCCAACGCATCGGGCGGATGCGCATGGTGGGAGTCGTGTGCACAGTGGCAGGCCTACAAGGTATACCCCGAGCAGCAGTTCTCGAACGACTATACTGCCCAATACCTCGACAAGTGTAACAAAAACCTGCTGCACGAAGACTGGCGATATGCCAACTATTTCATACAAGACTACTGGTGCATGCTGCATGGCATGAAGTTCATAGGAACCCTGTGGCGCGAATCAACACGCCCCGAAGACCCCGTCGAGACATACAAGCGAATCACGGGTGTGAGTCAGAGCCAGTTCAACGACGAGATATTCAACTACGCACAGCGTGTCTGCTCGTGGGATATCGACGGCATACGCGAACGCGGTGCATCGCACATCGACAACCACTCGGCTTACGTCACCCAGGATGCAACCGACAAATACCTCTGGCGTGTCGATTCTGCACATTGTGTCGAGAACTATGGATACAACATTATCCGTGTGAACAACGTGGATGCAGGCACAGTGGTCAAGGCTCACTTCAAGGGCCTGGCAGGCGAGAAAGGCTATCGCCGCAACAACCTCTCGCGTGCCGGATGGCGCTACGGATTCTGTGCATACCTCCAGGACGGCAGTCGTGTGTATGCCGACCCGGTGAGCACGGCTGAGGGTGTAGCTGAATTCACCGTGCCCGAAGGTACCAAGATGATGTGGTTTGTAGTGACAGGAGCACCTACCGCACACTGGCGCCATGCATGGGACGACAACGCATCCGACGACGAACAGTGGCCATACGAAGTGAAATTCGAGGGAACAAACAAATATGGATACTACGACTCTTACCCGGCCGACTACGTGCGTCGCGACACCACCGTCACCATCAATGCCGAACTGGCATACGATGCAAGCTACTATTCATCGACCGTAGTGCAATACGACATCGAGGCTGCAAGCCGTGCGCTCGGACTCTCAACCGCCCAACTGCAGGCAGTGCGTTGCGCATCGGGTGCCAACCCTGGATTTGTAGGAATGAACGCCAACTCGGCTATCACCACTACCACTACCACCAGCACAAGTTCGTCAACCGTGTTCGGTCATTGGTTCAACGCATCGGGCAACGTGTGCAACTACGACACCAATGCCCGCATCTTTGCTGAGTTCCGGCCTGCCACATTCAAGTGCACGGTAGGGCAGTACCCTGCACGCCTCACCCGCGGACGCACCTACACCATACGTCAGGCCATCCGCTACCGCCCGACAGGCAGCACGAAGTATTACACCTGCACATACATCGTAAAACTCAAGGTCGTATAATAAAGTCGTATAAAAAAAGGCTCCTGCGGGAGCCTTTTTTTATAGATTGATATTTCGATGCATGCAACTAATCACCTATAGAGTAGTCGCGTGCCATCATATATATTTCGCGTGTCATCTCGCGGTCGAGCTTCACGTAGTTGCCTACGAGCTCTCCTTTGTTCTCATGCAGTTTGTCGACCAGCAGGTCGATGTCGGGATTGGCGATACCGAGTTGGGTGATGTTGGTCGGCAGGTTCATCGACTGCCAGAACAGCGTGAGGCGTCGCACACCTTCGAGTGCCACGAGTTTTGGTTTAGCTCCAGGAGCCGCTCCTTCTACATCGCTTGGCGTCACTCCCATCACTCGGCGGGCAAACTGCTCCACCTTATTTATATTATGGTGGCACATCCATGTCATCCATGCGGGCACAATGGCGGTGAGGCCAGCACCGTGGGTCACACCATACACGGCACTCAGTTCATGCTCCATGAAGTGACTTGCCCAGTCTTCTTCGCGGCCGGTGCCGCATATTCCGTTGTGAGCCAGGGTGCCTGCCCACATTATGTTGGCACGTGCTTCATAGTCCTGAGGGTTGTGCATCACCTTCGGGGCCTCGTCGATGATGGCCATGAGCACTGCTTCACACAAGCGGTCGGTGAGTTCACATCCGGTGGTGTTGCTGAAGTAACGCTCCATCACGTGCACCATCATGTCGGCAATTCCGCATGCCGTCTGATAGGGTGGCAGGGTGAACGTCAGTTCGGGGTTCATGATGGCGAACTTGGGGCGCAGCCACATGGGAGTGCGAAGCGAGATTTTGTGCAGCCCGTCGGTCTTTGTTATCACAGCGTTGCCCGAACCCTCGCTGCCTGCTGCAGGGATGGTGAGCACCACACCTATGGGCAGTGCATCCTCCACAGGCCGCTTGCCGCAGAAGAAGTCCCAGAAGTCGCCGTCGTACTTCACACCGGCTGCTATTGCCTTGGCGGTATCGATCACACTGCCTCCACCCACAGCCAGCATGAAGTCCACATGCTCCTTTCGAGCAAGGTCGATACCTTCATACACCCTTGTGTCGGTGGGGTTGGGAGTGATGCCGCCCAGTTCTACAGATTCTATGCCCGAAGCCTTGAGTGCGGTTTCCACGCGAGCCAGCAGTCCGCTGCGCACCACGCTTCCCCCTCCATACACTATCATGGCGCGATGAGCACCATATCGCTTGGCTGTCTGTCCCACCTGTTGTTCGGTATCGCGACCGAATATGAACTCGGTGGGGCTATGAAACATGAAGTTCATCATAGTTTCTTTCCGTCGCTAAATGCATTGCCTACTCGGTGTCCCAGGGTCACGTAGCCATAGTGCACGGGGTCGTAACTTATGAGGTTCATGCGCTCGATGTCGGGTTGTCCGTCGTCGGCCAGGTAACGCTCGTCGCACAATACGTTGACTACTTCGCCAATGAGCATGTAGCCGGTCTTTGAGCGGTTGAGGCACTCCTTCACCTTACATTCCAGTGTGATGGGGAAGTCAGTAAATACAGGTGCGTTGACGTTGGGAGCCTTTTCATATTTCCATCCCGTCTTCTCAATCTTGTTGGGTTCCTTCTTGGCGCTCACGATTCCCACATAGTCGGCGGCCACCATCTGCTCTTCGGTAGCGAATGTGATGGTGAATTCGCCTTGCAGGTCGAGGTTGTCGGTCGTGGCATGTGGTGAGAGCGATATAGCTATCTCGTGCATGTCCCATGTGCCGCCCCATGCGGCGTTCATAGCGTTGGGTTTACCTTCTTTGTCGTAGGTGCCTATTATCAGCACCGGTTGTGGCAGCAGCCACGGTTTTGATCCAAAACTCTTCATAGTTAATATTGTTTTTTAGTGATTAAAAATGATGATGTGTTATTTTGATTTGGGGGGATTCTAGGCAATCCTAGGCAATCCTAGGCAATCCTAGGCAACCCTAGGGAATCCTAGGCAGCCCTAGGCAATCCTAAGAAACCCTATGTTCCTCTATTTCTTCCTCTCTTTTCTGAAACAGCTGGTGTTGTCGGTGTTTCGTGATGCAAAGATAACAATTATTATTGAATTCGGGGCGAATTCAAGGCAAAACATGTAAATAATCTGGGTGTGGAGTGCGGGTTTAATGATTATTTTTGTATCTTTGCCGACAGAAACGATGCAGAAACAACAACCGACCAACCATAACTAACAACAACTACATCTGCAATCGCAACAAAAAACCGACCAATGCTAACAGACAACAATTAAGTATAACTCTTAAACCAAATCGTAATTAACAATGAAACGCATTTATCTCTCAGCCGTGATTGCACTGGCAACACTTGCTGCTCACGCTCAGATGGGCGGAGGAATGTTTGGCGGAATGCCACAAATCGAAGTCACATTCAACGACTATGTAGCTGCTCCCGACGGATTCGATAAGGAACAAGCCGGCATAGCTAAGGGTACCATCGAAGAGGTGGAGTATAAGTCGACCACAGTGGGCACCACCCGCAAGGCAACCATCTACCTGCCTCCAAAGTACGACAAGACAAAGAAGTACCCGGTGCTCTACCTCCTGCATGGCATCGGTGGAGACCACAAAGAGTGGATGCAAGGTGTGCCAAACATCATCATGGACAACCTCTACGCTCAGCAAAAGGCTGTTCCTATGATCATCGTCATGCCTAACGGACGTGCACTGCCCAACGACAAGCCCGAAGGCAATATCTATGGAGCCGAGATGGTGGCTGGATTCGAGAAGTTCGAACGCGACCTCATCGACGACCTCATCCCATTCATCGAAAGTAAATACTCTACTTACACCGACCAGGCTCACCGCGCCGTGGCAGGTCTGTCGATGGGTGGCGGTCAGTCGCTCAACTTCGGCCTGGGCAATCTCGACAAGTTTGCTTATGTAGGTGGTTTCTCATCTGCTCCGAATACCAAGCAGCCCGAGCAACTCATACCCGATGTCGAGGCAACCAAGAAGGCCAACAAACTCTTGTGGATGGTGTGTGGCAGTCGCGACGGACTTATGTTCAACAGCTCGCGCCTCAAGGCATTCTGCGACAAGAACGGAGTTCCATGCACACTCATTCAGTATCCCGAAGGTCAGCACAACTTCGTAGTGTGGAAGTACGGACTCTACAACTTCGCACAGCTGGCGTTTAAGTAAAAAGAAAACCTCACTACAGCCTCCCTCTTAGGGGAGGCTTTTTTTATCCCCGCACGGCCCAATCCTCTCCCCTTCGGGGAGATAAGGAAAAACCTCTCCCCCGCCTCCCCCAAGGGGAGGAGCCTTAACCATCCGGATGGTATCCTCTCCCCTTCGGGGAGATAAGAGAGAGGTTTGGGGAGATAAGAGAGAGGTTTAAAACAATTGATGCTCCCACGTTGGACTCACGTCCGATGTGGGAGCATCGTTTTTGCCACATTTGTTTAGCAGGCAAGTGATTTCACAACCGTTGCTGCTTAAGTAACATGAAATTACTATTTGTTGTATTATTACCCAATTAAATAAAACTCTTCAACTAAACAAAAGAGTTTCGTTCTCTTTGTGACAAAAACTTATTGTTAGAGGGGGTTAGTCCCAGAAGCCGTCTGACCACACGTCGCGCTCCTTGGTCATCTGTTGCTGGTTGCCTACTTTGTCGTTTGTCTTCTCGAGTGGTGATCCTGCCTGCATGTAGGCGTTCACTTCGATGTTTTGCACATCGGTTGTTGGTTTGATATATTGTTTCATAATCTTATTTACTATTTTACGAATTACAATTTACTATTTATGTACTATTTAGTTATTGTATTATTTCCATCCGAGTCTTACTTAATCAGCACTTTCTTGCCGTTCACGATGTTGATGCCCTTTTGTAGGCTGTTCACACGCTGACCCTGGAGGTTGTAGATAGCACCGTTTGTTGTCTCGGCATTGATGCTGTTGATAGCAGTTGCATCGAAGTCGAAGCGGAAGCCCTTCACTGGAGTATCAGCAGGGAGAGCCAAGTATGCCTTGTGAGCACCGTTGGTGAATGCAGCACCACCGTCAGCTCCATAGTAGAAGCCTACGTTAGCACCAGTGTCGTCGTACGACAGCATGTAGTACTTAGCACCACCAGTGGTAGTTTCTGCTGCATCGGTTCCCTTGAGCAGGTTAGTATCCAATGCAGTATTAGTAGTAGCAGTGAATACGAGGTCGTAGGTTCCTGCTTCGCCAGCCAGTACAAGAGCCTCACCGGCAGGAACTACACTGCCTGCAGCAAATTCTGTAGTAGTCAGCTTGTCGCCAGCAGCTGCTGTAATAGCATATCCAGTCAGGCCTGCAGGTATGGTGTAAGCATACTTGCTGTTGTAGTATGTAGCATAGCCCGATGCTGATACTGTGAGTGTGTATGCTATAGAGTATTTCTTACCTACTGATCCATAACCAGAGGTTCCAGCGTTTGATGTTGCGTATGACTTAAATCCGCCAGCGGAAGTTCTGTAAACAAATCCTCGGTCACTATTTAGGAATTCATTGCTTGCATTCAAAGTCCACTCTTGTTGGTTGTTTGCTAAACTCAAATCCGCTTTGTTGTTATTAATATAGTTATCAGAAGCATTTGCAATAGTATATGCATCGCCTGCTTTGTTGCTCATAAACCAAACGATTGATGATGGGTCGTCGGGAGCAACAACATAACCATTCCTGATGGTTACTTCAGTGGCAGAAGCTATGCCACCTGATACACTTGTTGTCATTGCATAGTTTGTGCCACTCAATTCTGATACGATAGCAATTGGCATTGCGTGCTTATAACCAGCCTGTGTAATAGTTACGAGTTCTGAATAAACATAGTTTGTTTCATCATCAAGTCCATATACCTTGAAATATGCTGTGCGTGCAGCACCAGTATTTTCTTCAACAAGGTAATCTACATTACCATTTGCATCCAGGTCGGCAGTAATCCAGTCGTATGTAGCAGCAGTTGTTCCGTCTGACGCACAGAAATACACATCTGCAACACCCTTGTCTACATGATTGTATGTAACAGTGATGATATCGCTTGCTCCGGCAAATGGTACATTTACTTCTGTTGTTGCAATAGTGATAGTTGGAGTTACAGGATGTGTCAAACTAACCAATGTGCAGCCTTGACCAAATTCGTATATTGAACCATGTTTTGTCAGATCACCTGATACGACAACTATATCGCCTACTTGTACGTCAGCTACGTCGACACCTCCACAACGGTAAGCCTCCAGGAACTCTGTGTCGCCAGATGTTGTAACAAAATTGAAAGTTATATTTTTATATTCACTACTATATGCAGTTACAATTTCTGAGACGATACCTGTTGCATAAACGCCAGTATTGCTGATATTAGCATCGATAGCAGTATGGGCATCAGCAACAGTATATGGGTCTGCCTGGGTTCCTGCATGATCGAATGTCACAATGGTATAAGTTGCACTTGCAACAGAGCTGTTATCCATTCCAGCCTTCACTGCAATGGCCTTGATGGTTGTAGTAGTGCTTACGCTGATAGCAGAAGAATAAACGCTGCTGCTTGTGGTTGGGTCATCACCATTTGTGGTGTAATAGATGGTTGCACCATCTGTGGTTGTGCTGAGTGTTACACTTTGAGCAGTTGTGTAGGCTCCTTCTGTAACAGAGAATGTTGGGGCTTCGCAGGTAGGAGTGTTTGAAGTAGTGTATGTAATTTTTAATGATGTTACTTTAAATGTTCCAGACACTCCACCTTTTGCAATGTTTATTAAGAAGTATTTTCCAGATAATCCAGTCCATTCAACAGACTTTACTATATCAGTTGATTCTGATGCAGCAGTACCACTACTAGATGAGGGAGTAGAAAAATTGCTATCCTCACTTGTATTAAGATAAACCAAACTCCCTTTAAAACCCGCATTAGATCCACTTCCTTCTATCGTAATGCTTTTTATAGTTCCTGGAATAGCAGATGTATTAAATAGATAGAAATTAGATCCAACGGCAGTTTGATTGCCTCTAATTTGGAAAGTGTTAGGAATAAAATTATTCGTTTTAAAAGTCACACCATTTAAAGTAAATGTCTGCTCTGTTGTGGAGTAACTTGTTCCGCTCGCAGTGGTTGGATTAGAAGTAATTTCTATCGTTACATCCTCCGCCCACGCACTCATGCCCA
>CAMVDC010000036.1 GCA_947166155.1 uncultured Prevotellaceae bacterium
TGTCTCTCCTTCTTGCTGCAGCGGGTAGGTGGGTACGAGCAGTTTGTTGGCATCTGCACTGATGGCGAAGGTGTTGTATTCGTCAATCGGCATGAGCAGCGAAGCACCTATACGCAGGTTGGTGGGTATGAATTCGCTGGTATTGCCATCATCGAAAGAGATTTTACTACCTATGTTGCTCACGTTGATACCCCATCCCAGCTGACACTCACGATTGCCGAGGTTGATGTATCCGTTGTGATACATGGCGATGTCGGCAGCAAAGGCTGAGCCGGGCGATGTCTCGTCGTCCTGACGGAAACCCATATCGCTATAGATATAGCGCAGGGCCACACCAGCCGAGAATGTCTCGGAAAGCATGCGCGAGTATGCCACATCGATGGCCATTTCGTAGGGCTTGATGATGTTATCCTCGTTGTAGTTGACCATCACTTCGCCGAGCGAGAAGTAGCGCAGCGAACCGCTTATGGCATCGTAGTTTCCGATGCGATAGTATCCACTGACATTAGCCAAGTCGATATCGCTGGTTATCTGACGCAACCAAGGTGTGTAGTTGAGTGATATGCCGCTACGGCTTATAGTGAACGGATATTTGGCAGGATTCCAGAACTGTGAATTGACATCAGGATCGGTGGCTGCACCCACATCGCCCAGACCTCCGGCACGTGCATCGGGGGCTATGGCCAGTGAGTTGACCCCATAGTAGACGGGGTTGAGTTGGTTTTTCACGTCTTGCGCGTAGGCCGACACGGCAAACGAGGCAATGCAGAGGGCTATGATACCGCCGCTGACACGTCTGACGATGGTGGATTGGCATCCGCTGTGTGTTGTTATTTCGTTTTTCATCATTCAAACAATAATTATGTATTATATTTCTAAGAACGCATCGAGTTGTACTTTTATTGTGCAACCACAAGGAACTTTTTCTCCTCAGTTGCTTGTGCACCGCCATTGGCCGACTGAATGCTGGCCCGACAGATGTATACCCCTGGCGGCAGATGACCAGATGCCTCGTTGAGGTTGACGGTATATGTGTAGTAGTTTGATGGGCTAATACCGATCTCATGTGCCTTCCACATGAGTCGTCCCGTCATGTCGAACACCGATACCTGCAGGTAGAGTGGCGACTGTGGGCGGTCGTTTTCTACCACCAGGGTCAGTTCGTCGCGCACTGGGCCCTTGATTTTCAGACTCAGAATGTTGGGTTGCAGACCATCCACCACCTCAAACTGCAACTGCAACGATGATGGGTTGTTGAGCATATCCCACGCACGGAACAGGAGGGTGTGTGTGCCTTCGGCAAGAGCAGGGATGGCATAGGTCACGGTGCCCTGAGTCCACGAGCCGTCGATATAGTTGAGGTAGCTGTTGAGGTTGTAGGTCATGTTGGGGTCGTTGTCGATGATGAGCATTATGTCGTGCCCCACCCCACTACCCATGGCGTTGATACCATTCTCGTCGACTATGCTGCCGATGAAGAAAGGTGTTTCGTGGAGTGGCGTGGTTGCAACGACGTATGCCGTTCCGTCAGTGCCGAGCGAGTCGGCGGTATAAGTGACGCCATTGAGCGTGATGGCGAGTTTAGGGCCACTGGTGTCGGGCGATATATCGGGCGATGTGCCTCCGAAGCAGAAGTCAGTGAATGAGCCGTTGGCCTCGGCCTGCTTGAGCGAGTCGATGGCATAGAAACTGATGAGTGCGCTCTCGTTTGAGTAGTTGATATCGAGCGGCACGGGGAATGTGAAGGTAAACTGTCCGTCCTTCACTACCTGTGTTCCCGAATACAGTTTCTTCGTGCGCGCGTAATATATATAAGGTGAAACGTCATCCTTGGCATTGTTGAGACAAGTGACTGACTCCATATTGTCGTAGACCACAGGTGAGAGTGTGCCATTGAATGTCGTGGCTGTGTTGCCGTCGGCATCGACGATGCGTCCGCTGACACTCACGATGGCCCCAGCACCTATTGTGTCGGCCGACTGCAGCGGCATCGGTTGCTGGTTGAACTCGTCGAGTTGCACACGATATGACGGGATGGAGAGCGAAATGGCAGGGTCGCCTATGAGTACGAAATGGCATTTGTTGAGCGAGTCACGCTCCGACATACGTCCGGCCACTATGTCGGCTTTAGCCAATGCAAGAGCCTCACCGATGGTATATTTACGGCCGTCGGAATCGTGAGCGAACACATGTGTCATGAAGTTGACATTGAGTATACGGTTCTGAGATGAATAGACGGTGCGAGTGGTAGTGATGCTTCCCATGGCTCCGCCTTCAGGGTTGAGCAAAGCCGTTTCGCCAATCGACTCTTCGTTCATATCGAATGGTGTGACATCGCATGCTGCATGGAACCACAGTGGCAGACGCGGAGAATTCCAAGTCTCGAAATCGGTGCGATGCAGCACCTGCTCGTGTGAAAGTATGTAAGCCGAACCGTGACCTGTATAGTTCATTATGAGCGCGCCGTCGTTCACCTGCTTCGTGATGTCGCGGTAAGCACCGGTGTAGGAATGGCCGGCACCCGTTTCTTCGCGAGCATAGGAGTCCCAATATATTTTCCTTATATCGTAGTTGGGATATAACTCAGCCATGCGTGTGGCAACCGAGTCGGCATCTTTCATGTGTATGTTGCTGTTGCCATCATCGGCCATCATGCATATCAGGTTTTTCCATGCTCCGGCATAGTCGTCGTTGATGTATGAGATGAGTTTATCGACCACACTACGAGCCTGTGAGGCTGTAGCGACCGTAATGCGCCCCACCCCACAATCGGGTTTTTCCTTGAGCGGACTCACTCCCTTACCATCGGCCAGCAGGGTGAAATACTCCTCGAGTACATAGCTGCGAGTGTGATGTAATGAGTTTTCGGACTCATAACATAGCAGGTAGTTGTCAGCATTGAGTTTTGACATGTTGGAGGTTATGAGGCGGTTGTCCCATACTCCATCACCAAAGAGACACAAGTTCTTCGGGCGGTCGGCAGGGGTGGATGCCTTGTCGTAGAGCATCTTCATGAAGCGACGGTAGGCCGTTGCATCGGGAGTTCCCGACGAGAACTCGTTGTATATTTGGTCGGCACGCACCACCACACAACGCATGCCCTCGCTCTGGGTGTGAGCGTCGGCCAGTCGTTGTGCCTGAGCTGTGAGCCGGTCATTGGCTGGCACTATTATCACGTAGTCAATATCTTGCAGTGAATGCAGGTCTTGGTTGGCTATAGCACCGACTATGGTAGGTTCGGGGAAGGACGAATTGGTGTCGATAGCCACATATTCCTCAAGCCCTGTAGTCACAGGGACTCCTGCTACAAACGAGCCATCGGTGGTTATTGTACCTTCGACTTCACACATTACCGACGGCGATGTCACCCTCAGTACTTTCACACCACTACCCACGCCCGACAGCTGTATCTTGGAAGTTGCTGTGCGGTTGAGATGGAACGGGAAGTATTTATTCCCCTTCATGTCGAGATGGCGGATGTAGGTGCCGAGGATATAATCCAAGTGACCTGAGATACTGGTGCCACGGTTATGAGTGAGCGTGATCGTAGAACTCTCGGTGAGTTGTTTGTTAAAGGTCACGTTTTTGGTACCTTGTATTCCATACTCATAGTCGCTCAAGGCTCTGAAGGTCAAGTTGCTATATGTAGTATCGTCGGCCGTAATGGTCAGCGTCGACGATGCTGCGCCTGCAGCAACAAACTGCACCGACAGCGACATGCGCTGGGATGCTATGCCTGGAGTAGGCAGTGTGTAGCTGCGGTGATTGGTATTAGCATAGTTGAATGCTTCGTAGAATGTGCGGCCAGAGTTTATGATACTCACCTCGTCGGCCTCAACCAGTGTATGCTCGTAGAATGTGGTAGTAGGTGCGACCGACTCCGACGTATTGAATGCCTGCAGTGGCATCTCCATTGCGTTGGAGCCATCACTCTTTTCTGTTAAGAAATAGTAGATAGACGATGAATAGGGATTGTTGATGCGAGAATAATCGCTGGAAGATCTCGACTTGAGTTGCCATTTGATAGTACCGAGTGAATAAAACAGTACAGAGCCGTCGGAACGGCGCAGCAGTGGTATCTCGGTCATATCGTCGGCCATATCCTCCAGGCGGGTTTCGGGTAGCAGCGGCATATTGTAGCCATAGAGGCACACCTTGTCGGGGTTGCTGAACCCCATACTGGCCAGTCGGCTGCGACTTATCTGGTAGACACCTTCCGACTTTACGCTTATCTTCACCCACTTGCCCTCGCTGAGCAGTGAATGGTCGGCATAGCGGTCAGCGCTACTGGTTTGTGCCTGGATGCATATTGATATGATGGCAACCACGGCAAGTGTCATTATTCGCTTTATCATATCGTTTCTGTTTTTTCTATTCTCAATTCGTTGTACTACTTGATTCGCAACTATTGATTGACAAGTGTCTACTGTATTCGCTACTATTAGTTGACAAGTATTTACTTGATTCGCACATCGAGCACCTTGCGGTCTTCGAGGTATCCCTCCAGATGCTGTCCTTCACTCACTGGACCCACGCCCATTGGAGTGCCCGTATAGATGAGGTCGCCAGTCTTGAGCGTGAAGAACTGGCTCACATACGAGACTATGTGGTCGATGCCGTGAATCATGTCGGCTGTATGTCCTTGCTGCACGGTCTTTCCATCAATATCGAGATGGAAGCGCAGGTCGGTCACCGGCGGTAGCTGAGTCTTGTCGATAAACTCGCCCACAGCAGCCGAACCGTCAAATCCCTTGCAGATGTCCCATGGCAGCCCTTCCTGCTGGAGTCGTTTTTGCAAATCACGTGCAGTGAAGTCGATTCCCACGGTCAGTTCGTCGTAGTAGCGATGTGCAAACCGCTCGGATATGCACCGCCCAACATGATTGATGCGCACCACGACCTCGGTCTCGTAGTCGAACCGCGTGTCGAAATCGGGCACGAAGAAAGGCAGGTGTGGTCGTATGACCGCCGTCTCGGGCTTCGAGAATATCACCGGTTCTTTTATTAATAACGTATGACCGAGCTCTTTATTGTGTGCGGCATAGTTCATGCCCACTGCCAGTATCTTCATAATCCGAGCAGACGTGTTATATCGTTCCAAGTGGCAAAGATGAGCAGCAGGATGAGGATGGTGAACCCTACATACTGGGCGCGCTCAAGCACTTTATCGCTTGGTTTACGACGTGTTATGATTTCATATATTGCAAATACAGCGTGCCCACCGTCGAGTGCTGGGATAGGCAGCACGTTCATCACTCCGAGCGCAATAGAAAGCAGGGCTGTGAGGTTCCAGAACCGGAGCCAGTCCCAGGTCTCGGGGAATATGTTTGTGATTCCTATCACACCCGAAACGCTCTTGGCACCCTGCGAAGTGAAGAGGTATTTCAAGTCGTTGACGTAGTTACACAGTTTTTCCCATCCCGATGCGATGCCGGCTGGTATACACTCAAGCAGGCTGTAGCTGACTGTATCGGCCTCATACTGCGGACTTTTGTTTTGGAATCCGAGCGTGAATTCGGGCGAGAGTGTGACCATGAGGGTGTCGCCTTCGTTCACGGTCAGCATCACCTGTCGCATGCGCAGGCTGTCGGCTGCTGTCGAGTTGTCGGTCAGTTCATCCTTGAGCGATGCCAGCGTGTAGATTATGTCGTTGAAGTCGGCTATGGGCACATCGTTGATAGCAGTGATTACGTCGCCAGCCGACAGTCCTGCCTGTTCAGCAGGCGAGCCAGGGATGATGCTATCGATATTTAGCGGAACGAGTGCATCGGCATAAGGCGGGATGCTCTGTGCCATCTCGAGCATGTTCATGTCGTCGGGCATAGTGAGGTCGACCTCCTTACCATCGCGCAACACGGTCACCTGGTCAGCGTTCGATATATCGCGCAACACGTTGATATTCCATGTCTTCACCTTGTGTCCGTCGGTCTTTATGATACGGTCGCCATCGACAAATCCGTCGGCCTTTGCGGTCGAGTTGAATTTCATGCCGTAGGTCATGTTCTCGGGCGATACGTAGGTTTCGCCCCATGTGAAGAGCACAGCCATATATATGACGAATGCTGTGATGAAGTTGACGATGATGCCTCCGAGCATGACGAGCAGGCGTTGCCAAGCCGGTTTGGTGCGGAACTCCCATGGTTTGGGTTCGACTGCGAGTTGTTGTTTCGATTCGTCGATCATGCCCGATATGTTGACATATCCGCCCAGCGGCAGCCATCCAATACCATATTCGGTTGCGTAGTTGGGGTCGTTCGATTCGGCTTCCGTCAGTTTGTTGATTTCTTTCTCCCACTTACAGAACGACACCTTGCCGTTATCGATGAGCACAACCGAAAAGGCATCCATCTTATAGTCGGGTTCCTTTGCGTTTTCGGCCTTGATTTCGGTGATACGGATGTATCGCAACAGCGACATCTTGCCCTTGCGGTAGGTGAAGAAGGCAAACTGAGGCCGTGGGGTCATTATTGGGAAGTCGAAGAAGAGATAGAATTTCTCGACACGTATTTTGAATAGCTTTGCAAAGAAAAAGTGTCCGCCTTCGTGCAGAATGATAAGAAGGCTGAAGGCTGCAACCACTTGTGCAATCTTTATCAGTACTGTTTCCATTTAGATGTGTTGTGTGTGTTATGTATGTGATTTTGTTTTCTGTGTGTTATCTTGCTTATATCGAGTGTCCTATATCAGGGTCTGAGCATAGTGGCGTGTCGCCTTGTCGGTCAGCAGATATGTGTCGAGCGACGAGTCGGTCGAGAAGTCGATGTGTGCCATTGCCTGCTCTATGATTTGGCTTATCTTCTGGAATGATATGCGGTCGTCGATAAACGCACGGTTTGCAACCTCGTTGGCGGCATTCACAATGCAAGGCATGTTGCCACCGCGGCCGAGTGCTTCGTATGCCAACTGCAGGCATGGGAAGCGGCGTGTGTCGGGTTGTTCGAAGGTGAGGTCCTTCATTTTGAAGAAGTCGACACGGTCGAACGAGGCCTTCAGTCGTTTTGGGTAAGAGAATGCATACTGTATTGGCAGACGCATGTCGGGTACCCCCAGCTGTGCTTTCACTGCTCCGTCTTCAAACTGGACCATGGAGTGGATGACCGACTGAGGATGTACCACCACCTGTATCTGCTCGGGCTTCACGCCGAAGAGCCACTTGGCTTCGATTACCTCAAATCCTTTGTTCATGAGTGTGGCCGAGTCGATGGTTATCTTGGCTCCCATGTTCCATGTGGGGTGTGCCAGTGCATGTGCTTTCGTCACGTGTTGCAGTTCCTCGTCCGACATTTTGCGGAATGGTCCGCCGCTGCATGTGAGCAGTATCTTCTCTATCTTATTTCCTGGCTCCAGACACTGGAATATGGCCGAGTGTTCGCTGTCGACCGGTATGATTGGCACGTTGTATTCAGCAGCCAGACGTCCGATGAGTTCGCCTGCCACCACGAGTGTTTCCTTGTTGGCCAATGCTATCATCTTGCCTGCCTGTATGGCGCTGATGGTGGGTCGCAGTCCTGCAAAGCCTACCATCGAGGCAAGGACGATATCGACGTTGTCGTCTTGTACCACCTGACACAGGGCATCGGCTCCTGCATACACCTTGATGGGTAGGTCGGCAAGCGCATTGCGCACGGTGTCGTAGTGCATCTCGTTGGCAATGACCACAGTTGCGGGCTGATACTTGCGTGCCTGGGCAATGAGTTTATCTACACTATTATTGGCAGTCAGCACGTATGCTTCGTAGAGGTGGTTTTGTTCTTCAATCACCTCGAGTGCCTGTGTGCCTATTGAGCCTGTTGAGCCAAGAATGGCTATTCGTTTCTTTTCGTTCATAAATCGAGTAAACCTGTTGGCAGGTTCATTTCTATGGTTTTGTTCGTATGGTCGATGTCGGTTATGAATTCGTCGTGAGCGGGTATGAGTGATTCCTTGCCGTCGCTGCGCTCCACCACGAAGAGCCAGTTGTCGGTATTGTCGTCGATATCAACAATGGTGCCTACCTTTCCGGCCTCACTGTCGATGAGGGTGAAGCCGATGAAGTAGTTGAGCGACACCTCGTCGCGGTCGGTTTCGGTCACGTATTTCGTTTCGAAGTATACGGTGCTGCCCACTATCTGCCGTGTCTGCTCTACGGTGTCGATGTCCTGAAACTTGACGAGTGCAGCCGAGTCGTTCTTGAATCGGTATTCCTCGATGAAGAACGGGACGAGTATTCCGTCGACTTCGCATATGAGGTAGTCGCTGTCGGTATCGTCGAAGATGGGGTCGGTGAATGCAAACACCACCTCGCCACGCAGGCCATGTGCCTTTGTGATGCGTCCGATGGGGTATGTATCTTCCTTTTTTATCATGGATGTATGGGTGCGTTACGGGTGTCTTGGTTGTCCAGTTATCTGTGTCAGTCTTCCCTCATGATGCTGGCACCGAGTGCGGTGAGTCGCGACTCTATGTTTTCGTATCCGCGGTCAATCTGCTCTATGTTGCTTATGCGGCTCACTCCGTCGGCGCTCATGGCAGCTATGAGCAGGGCTATACCTGCACGTATGTCGGGCGACGTGAGGCGTGCGCCTCGCAGGTGGAATCGGTGGTCGTGGCCCACTACGACGGCCCGGTGGGGGTCGCAGAGTATGATTTGTGCTCCCATGTCGATGAGTTTGTCGACGAAGAAGAGGCGACTCTCAAACATCTTCTGGTGTATGAGCACCGACCCTTTGGCTTGTGTTGCCACCACGAGCAGCACGCTGAGGAGGTCGGGGGTGAGTCCTGGCCAGGGTGCATCGGCAAACGACATGATGCTGCCATCCATAAACGAACCCACCTCGTAGTGGTCGTGACTTGGGATGATGATGTCGTCGCCTTCGCGGTTGATGGTGATTCCCATGCGTCGGAAGGTATCGGGAATGATGCCGAGGTTTTGATACGATACGTTTTTGATGCGTACCTCGCCACCGGTCATGGCTGCCATACCGATAAACGACCCGACCTCAATCATGTCGGGCAATATGGTGTGTGTGGTTCCGTGCAGTTCGGTCACGCCCTCGATGGTGAGCAGGTTGGATGCTATTCCGCTGATGCGTGCTCCCATCTGGTTGAGCATGCGGCATAGTTGCTGCACGTAGGGTTCGCATGCTGCGTTGTAGATTTGTGTAGTGCCTTCGGCCAGCACTGCTGTCATGATGATGTTGGCCGTACCGGTGACTGACGCCTCGTCGAGCAGCATGTATTTGCCTTGCAGGCGGTCGGCGCGTATTTCGTAGATCTGGCGTTGGGCATTGTAGTCGAAGGTAGCGCCCAGCTCGGTAGCTCCGAGGAAATGGGTGTCGAGGCGTCGACGGCCTATCTTGTCGCCACCGGGTTTGGCTATGAAGGCCTTGCCGAAACGACCGAGGAGCGGTCCGAGTAGCATGACCGACCCACGAAGTGCCGAGCTCTTGCGTATGAACTCGTCGCTTTGCAGGTAGCTCATATTGAGTTGTCGGGCTGCGAATGTCCAGGTGTGGGGTGCATCGAGTGTGACGTCGACCCCCATTTGTTGCATCAGGCCTATGAGGTTGTTGACGTCGAGTATGTCGGGCACGTTGGAAATGGTCACGGGTTGGCTGGTGAGCAGGGTGGCACATATCACCTCAAGGGCTTCGTTTTTAGCGCCTTGCGGGGTGATATCGCCATGGAGCGTGTGTCCGCCTTCAATTACGAATGATGCCATATCGTCACTTCTTTTTCTTCTTTTTCGCTAATATGTTCTGCTGTACCTCGGCCATGATGTCGCGGTCGCTGATGAGGTCCACCTCGCTGGGCAGGAGCGATATCTTGCCGTTGGTGTATTCTGCCAGGTCGTCGAGTATCTTCTCGTCGTCGAGTGCATTGCTGTTCCAGTTGGCCAGGCTTCGCTTCATTTGGTTGGCCACCAGGCGTATCAGTTCGTTGCGTTCGTCGCCGTCGGGCATGTCGCACAGGGTGTGAGCCAGTTGTTCGACTATGGCTCCGTAGTGGCGACGGCTTATGTTCTTTTGTGGATATGGTATTCGCTCGCGCTTTATGTCTTGCTTGTCCATGTGTTGTATTTCCACGGGGTAGTCGATGTCGAGCTTATAGTTGGAGATGAGCGCCAAGTGGTTCCACAGTTTCTGGTAGAAGTCGTCCTCATCGCCGTTGTAGGCTTGCATGTTGGCCATGAGATCGATGATGGTGAAGGCACAACGCTGGCGTTCGGTGCGGTCCTCGATTGTCATGGCGTGGTTCACCATGTCTTGTATGCATCTGCCGTATTCGGGCAGGATGAGTTTCTCTCTTTTAGTGTTATAATCCATGTAGTTATTTACGGTTTTACAATTTACGATTTGGTATTTCAGTCCCCCACTCTCTCCCTACAGCATCTTTTTCTTTATTGCCACAAACTCCTTGAGGTAGAAGGGTTCGAAGTATGCCACATCCTCAAACTGGGCACGGGCATATGCCTTTTCGGCCAATGGGCTCATCCACTTGGCCAGCGGCACGATGTTGGGGATGAAATGTGCGTTGGGATGACGTATGACCTCCTCACACTTGGCTGACCCGTTGCCGAAGAAGTAGATGGGATGTGAGTCGAGTTGCTCAGCAAACGAATTGGAGTCGATCACCAGCGGAGTGACGGGCATGCGCTGCTCGAGGCCCCGGGTGTAGAGCGATGTATAGACCTCCATGCGGCGTGCATCAATCATGGGGCACAGCAATGAGTCGTCGGGCAATTCGTCGTTGACCAGCAACACAGGCACACACATCACCTCGAGTGTCGACAAGGCGATGAGGGGCAGATTGCGGGCATAGCACACGCCCTTGGCCATACTGACCCCGATGCGCAGCCCTGTGTAGCTGCCGGGACCCTTGCTCACTGCCACGGCATCAAAGGGTATGGCATGGTTGTCGGTAAACGAAAGTGCCTCGTCGACCATACCTCCGAGCCGCTGAGCAGCCGAGGGGCCTTGCATTTCTGCCTGCTGAAAGATGAGCGCTCCGTCCTGGCTCACCGCCACCGAGCAGGCATCGGTAGCCGTTTCTATATGTAGTATACACGACATAATCTGTATCCTTGATTCTTTGTTCTTTTATCTTATTTTTACGTCTATTTGCTGTTTGCCCAATATACTTTTTAAGTATATTTACAGTCTTCACGACATGCTTTTACGTATCTTTGCAGTGCAAAGATACTCATTATTTATGACATAACAACATGGCGCAACCTTTTTTAACATCGATTATATCAGAAAAGACAAAAAAGGGCGACAGTTTCACACAAAACCGTCGCTCTATTTACATGCAATTAAGCAAAAACGTATGCGCAATCGCAAGCATGCCCACAGGCATGTGTGAGGGGGTCGGAAAATGAGTGCGCACTCGCGACCCCGAGAGTGCGCACTCGCAGGCCCGAGAGTGCGCACTCACAAGCCCGAAAGTGCGCACTCGCAAAACCGAAAACACGCGGGCGTAAAAACGCGACTTCCGAAGCGGGGGTTTCTACAGCTTCAGTCGGAGGCCCACGGTCATCGACCCAAACTCGGGTGCGAAGTCGCTTTTCAACACATGGCAGGGGTTGTATTTGTAGTAAATACCGAAGCCATACACCGATATGTCGCATCCCAGACCCACGGTCACACCATTGCGGTGCAGGCCCTTGGCCTTCTCCTTCCGTTTCTCGCCGTCGAGGCGGTAGCGGGTTTTGAGCGATGCGTAGGTGTTGAAATACACTTCGGGACCTACCGACAGATGGCAGTTACGGCCCAGTGCCCAATGCATTTGCACTGGTACACAGAGGCTAAACGTGTGTATGCGACTGAACTTTGGTTCGGCTCCGTCGGGGTATGGCCCTACTGCCAAATCGCCGTTATCGAGTTTCACGAAACGGTTGCGGCCGGTCATGCGATAGTTGCGCCAATCAATGCCAAGACCTATACTCAACCACGTGCGGTTGCCCAGATGGGAATCGACGCAGAGAATGTTGCGCAGTTCCAGTTCGTACGACTGCCCCATGTCGATATTCACACCGTCGGCCTGCCCCGTACCGGCTATCCAGCCAAGGCCAAACGAGCAATATTTCGGATGCTTGTACTCATCTCCACCAAGTGGGATAACCGAAATTTCAATCGAAGAAGTGCCAGACGTAGAACTGGAGGAGGAACCGGCCGAAGCAGCCGACGAGGAACTCGAGCTATGCGTGTTTACAAACGGGATGTTGAAGTCCCAGCCGCCAGGGTTTTCCTCCTGAGCCGTGATGCCACACACACATGCGGCACACATGATTACAGATAGTAAGTGTCGTTTCATAAGTGTATATTTTTATTTGCGTTTGAAATTCTTTTTCAACTTGTCGAGCGTGAGGTTCTCGCCCTCGAGAAACACCAGCGTGATGTCGTAGAGCGAGCGTTGCTCGGGGTTGGTCTTGCACTGATAACACAAATACTGCCGCCATACCTTGAAACTTGTGTCGCCTCCGATCGAAAGTTCGGTGCGACGGCTGCCAAGACGGAATATGGAGTAGTAGATGTGGCCGTCCCTCACCTCGCGGTCGACCTCTTCTTCCCTGCGGTCGCGCTCCTCGTAGTCTTGGTTCACAAGTGCCTCAATCTTGTTTCTCAAGCTGTCGGGCACGGTTGTCTTCCATGTACGAAGCTTTGTCAACCCGTATTTCCTTAGCACTTCGCCGGTTTGTATGGTCTCCTTCGTCGTTTCGGCCACCTTACCCTCAAACACCTTTGCTACATGCAAACCCTCCTGAGCCGACAGGGGCATCAAAGAGCACATACACATTAATATAATAATCCTGAGTCTCATAGTCATATCTTTATTTATTATTACCCACACTGTGTTTATTGTACGCATTATTATATTTATAGATTAAATACTGAATCTTATTCGCCACCAATTTCAAACACACCGCTCATCGAGCCGTCTTCATCGGCTGCAGTGTCGAAAATGTCACACACGGCATCCTCGGCCAGCGCCAGCACCTGCGAGCGATCGGTTATTTTGCGTCCATCAACGTATGCTATAGCCACATCGGCTTGCGAATGATGCGAGCGATGTGAGTTGTAGATTACCCCCACCAGCGAAACGACAGCCAGCGATGCAGCAACCGACCAAACCGCAACACGACGGCGGCGCTGCGAGCGACGATGTGCCACATGCCGGTCATACTCAGCCTCGCCTTGAGCCAATTCGCCAAGCATCACGGCAACAGTCTTCCAGCGGTCGGGGACGCACGGACGGCAAACAGCGGCTGCCAGCAGGCGCTCCTCGGCGGGAGTTGTGAGGCCGTCAAGATATTTCTCAATCAGTTTGTCAACTTCGTTCGTATTCATAATTTCATCAGTTTCTGTAGGTTATCAAAACAATTATAAGTTCTGGCAGGCTATCAAGCGCCAACGTTTTTTTCTGTGTTGTCACACACTCATGAGTCTTTGCAGGTTTTCAAACACTTTGCGCCTGGCTCTCGACACCATGCTTTGCACCGACGCGGCAGTCACCCCCATCTGCTGTGCGACCTCATCGGTTGTCAAGCCATCCACCTGCCGCAACTCGAAAGCCTCACGCTCACGCGGATTGAGCACCGTCAATGCCTGCTGCAACATCTCGCCACTCTCTGCCGTCATCAGTTCGTCGTGGGGCGAAGGAGCAGTGCCGGCATACACATTGGCTGAATGGCTGTCGAGGCTCACCAGCGGCATCCTGCGCCGACGGTCGAAATCCACACACCCCCACTTTGCTATGCGTATCGCCAAACGGTTTACATCACACTCAGTGGGTCGGTCCTTCACATACTGCCACAACTTCAGCAGCGCATCCTGCGCCACATCATCAGCATCGTCAGCACTGCCAAAGTAGTCGAAAGCCACTTTATACATCAGCTGGCGCAGTTTCACGGCCATATGTTCGAACTCGTTTCGTGTCATTCTATCTATATAACGTAATACATGATGAAAACTTGATACCAAATCTCAATTATTTTTCAACACCGCACATATTTTTTTCGGCTGCACACATGTTTTATTTCTACAACACATATATTAGATTTCTACATCACATATATTATATTTCTACAACACACATATTAAATTACTACATCACACATAAAAATATCTGTCACCATAAACAAAAAAACTCACATTCGCCCGCAGAGAGGCATCGCAACACAGGCATAAAAAAACTCCCTCTATGGTTTTCACAACGAGAGGGAGCACATCAGGGTAAAAAAAATAAAAAATGAGTGTTCTTTCACAGCAGTGACTTCAGTCACTATAGGTTTATGTTGTTTTTCAAGATTAGTCTTATTCAGGTCATCATTGAAAGTAAACGGATCAACAGCCCACCATACGGATGGAAGACCATCGACCTGTTGCGCTTCCGTCATCGGTCGTGTCGCGGTGAGACATCGGTCGTGTCGCGGTGAGACATCGGTCGTGTCGCGGTGAGACATCGGTCGCGTCGCGGTGAAACATCGGTCATGTGTCGGGATGAGACAACGGTCGTGTGTCGGGGTTCCACTTTTGTAGAATCGCGATTAAACACTAAAATGTTTGCGAATTCGGCGGCAAAGGTAGAGACAAAAATAATAATTGGCAAATTTTTTACGCACCAACAAAGAGCATTCTGACAAAAAGATGCTCGATTTTGTTTTTGCGATGCCAAATTTGCATCGGTGAACTTTATCTGAACCTATTCTGTGTGTACAAATGGTGTACTCAGCAATTGGCCATCAAGGTTATGGAAGGTTGATTAGTTCAGATGTTGCTGCTGATATTCCGACGGCAGCAAACCTGTGAATTTCTTGAATGCACGGCGGAAGGTAGTAATACTCTTGAATCCCGATTGCTCGGCAACATACTCGAACGTATAGTTCATCGATGTCGACTCGATCATTGGGATTGCTTTGCGTTCTATGCGCAACTGATTGACATAATCGTAGAATGTGGTGTGAAGTGTGCCCGATAAGTAATCCGACAGATATGTGCGGTTGGTGCCCAACGCCTTTACAAGGTCGGCCATTGTGAGGTCGGGATTGAGATACAACTGGCGTTCGTCCATAAGCGCCTCCAGTCGTCCAGTCAAAACACTCGTGTATTTATGTTGGCTGTTGGGGGTTTCCACCTCTGGTTGTTCGATGGTATAAAGCAGACGTGTGGCACGCATGCGGTTGATTCCCACCATGACAAAGTGCCAGCAGGCTATTGAACAGAAGTAATAGATGGTATCGCCCACTGCATCGTTGGAGATAGAAACAGCCCACCAGATGAGTTCGGACAATGCAAAAAGCACAACGATGGTCCACATCCACGATATATCGACATCGGTGAGGTCGGAGTAGGTATTGCGTATGTCGCGTGCGTATTTCCTGCCTTGCACTATGGCTACACCCACTGCCGTAAGGGCATATACGACAAAGAAGATGTTGTAAACGAGGTCAAACCACGGTTGCTGTATGAAGTTGTAGCACAAGAGGAATGGCAAAAAGGGCAGCGATATGATTATAGCACGCCGTGGAGTGATCCATCCTGGCGTGGTCACCTCCATGAGCAGCATCGCAAAGCTGACGGCACCGCTACCGTCGAGAAACAATATGTGACGGAGGAGTGAGTTGACATCAACTCCCGGAATGTAGACAATGAGGTCCTTCAATGTAGCGATTCCCCACCATAATAATATGACGGCGAGTAATCGTTGTAATCGTGATGGGTCTTTAAGTCGTAGCAGTTGTATTGAGTAAATGGCATACCATGCCACGGCTACTCCTATGCTAAATACGGGAAGTATGTACATGTGTTTGGATAAATTCTGATGTGATTAAATTAGTTGCGATGTGTTGGCGAGGTTTTCTGCTTGTCAGCAAAGGCATTTGACCGAATGATTGCCGTTACGAGTTGCCTGCCTCTCACATCAATGTCATTGCTCTTGTCCACCCCTGCGAAGTCCATCATCACAATTCCGGTGCTGCATTGCCCGTGGTTTTGCAGGTATTGCAACATGGTGGCGTGGGTGTGCATGGCATTATCGCGATAGCCGTTGGCGGTCGATATCTCGAAACCGAATATCGATTCCACCTTCGAGTAAGCCGACATGAAATTCAGCACCCACACTATGTCGGACGCATTAGCGGCCGTATGGTGAGAAGTGAAGTCGAGCATTCGGGTTATAGCCTTTTGTTTTGTCTCGATTCCTCCCTGCCTGTGGGTGTCGGAGTAGTCCTGCATATACAGTTTTGCAGTGCGGCCGTCACTGCCTTCGATGGTGCCTCGTGTCTGTCGCTCCCATTCGGCGGCTCCCGTCCAGTTGCGGAATATGCCTCCGGTGAACTGCCCTTGGATATTGTTGCGACTGAGTATGAGTATCTTGCCACGCATATCTGCCACTTTGAGGTCGGGTCGGAAACCGACGAAGTATGGATGCAAGTCGGCGCGCTTCATGAGTTGGTTTATGCGCTGGCTGTAGTCGTCGTCGACCACATCGCCATCGCTTTCGTGTAGCATGTGGATGATTACAAATTCCGATGGGTGGGCTTTAAGCGAATCGGTCAGCAGTGCGAGCACCCGCTCCATGCTGGTGTTGGTTGGCATGATGCCGTGGTTGATGTTCATGCTGTCTTCGCGCATAGATGGGCGCAGGTCGAATGCTCTTACCCCAGCGTTCCACAGTTGTGATATTGTGAGGTCTTGGGTACGTGCATACAGGTCGCCCAGTTCTTCGTTGCCTTCTTCCCATCCGCTGCCTGTGGCCGCATCGTGGGCTCCGGGGATTGACAAAGCAGCAACATAGGCATCGTCGGGCAGTCGGCTCTGCCACGCCGTTGTCTGAGCATCAAGGCATAGCGATGTGGTGCACATCAATGCCACTATTGCCAATCGGGTTGTCGTCATCATCCTATTCTGTAGTATCGGCATGGGAATCCACACCGTCGGTTCCTTCGTCGACAAAGTCGGTATCTTCGTCGTCGAAGTCGAAGTAGTCTTCACTTAGTTCTGCACTTTTCCTGTCGAGTGCCTCGACCAGTTCATTGAGTTTGGGTTCAACCTTTGCAAATTCGGCATAATACTCTGTCGAATCGCCGTCGATTACAAGTGTGTTGAGATTAGCTTCGAGTTCGGTCATGGCTGTTCCATATTCAGAATCGAATATCTCTACCAACTCGTCTTCGCTGGTTGCATTCTTCACTCGTTCGATGATTCCATCGATGGTCTTTGCTCCTTGGTCGCCTACACTTTGTGTGTCGTTACAACAGGCCAGCAGCAACATAGCCAGCAGGTACGTCATGATTCTCTTCATAGTGGTATCGGGTTGGTAATGATTAACTAATAATTAATGTCGTAGGACAAATAATGAATAGTAGGAAGGCTGTGGGTTCAACAATCTTTCTCCCAGTTTACTATGCGCACCAGGTTGCAGCCAACTGCATTGCCCAGCACTATGGCGATATATAATATAATAATATTAATAAGGTGTGCCTGCCAGAAGTCGAGCGGCACGGCCATGTAGTAGAAGGCGTCGGCTATGCAGTGCGGAAATCCGCATACGATGAATATGGGCACTCCGAAGAGCAGTGGCAGCCAGCGGCCTTCAAACTTGGCGAACTTCACTGCCGTGGTCATGATGAATCCGCACCCGATGGCAAGCAATCCGCAACGCAGGGGGCCATTGGCCAACCGGCTTTCGAGTATGCCCTGTGCCACTCCTTGCAGGTCGGCCGGCGAGGCGTAGGTGAGGAGTGCCACGGCCAGTGTGCCAAGCAGGTTGCCCAGCAACACGAGTGGTATCTCCTTTACAGCCAAACCTTTGCATCCGCCACAGAAACCCACGGTACCGGTGTAGAGCTTGAAGCCGTAGTGCACGACTGCCAGCAGGCCGAAGGTGAACAACACGATGCCTATGATGTCTTTGCTCATGAGATAGCCAAATCCGGCGATGCCAATGCTGACACCAGCCAAAAAGCTTGAGCGGAGGGTTGAAACGAATGAATTCATGATGCCTGATGCGAATTTGCCTGCAAATTTATGAATTTTTTTTCATATCTCTGCAACATTTCCTAACTTTGTTGCGACTAATGCAGTAGAGACGCCCAAAAAACTCGCTCAGTTGACTGTAAAGAGAGCGTTTTGCGACCGCGCACTTTCGGGGTCGCGAGTGCGCACTCTCGGGCCTGCGAGTGCGCAGTCTCAGGGCCGCGAGTGCGCACTCATTTTCGACCACGCTCACAGATGCCCTGAAACGACATTAAAACGAACCTCAAAACCATAAGAAGAAATGAAGAAAACAATCGCAATCGGTACCCTCATCCTGGGTTTCCTGATGCCACACACAGTGATGGCACAAAACAAGGCTGAACAAACGGCCGACGAACTTCAAACATCAGTAAGTGCTGATATCTCAGCCGCAGAAGACACGCTCGACGAGGCAGAGGCTTCAGATTCGCTCTACGACGAAAGCGAAGCAGACTTCTATGCAGAAAGAGACAACGGATGGATGAAAAATTCATTCTACGATGTGCTCTCAGATTCTGTCGATGCTATGATTCCCATTTCCATCTGCGTGATTCTGCCGCTTGCAATCGTGTTCATGGTGTTCTACTTCCGTCGCAAACACGAGCAGGAACGTACGCGCCTCATCGAAAAGATGATAGAGAAGGATATGGACGTATCGGCATTCATCAAGGCCGAGAAAGCCGGTGCAGACAACAACGATGGCGGAAAAGATACGACCGGCAACTTCATCAAGATGCTCGCATGGGGACTTGTGCTGCTGTGTGGTGGTATATGTGTCGTTATCTACCAATTATATACAGGAGAGTATCACTTTGATGGGAATGTAACGATGTTGGCAACCATAGCAGGCGGAATAGGCCTTGCACTCACTATCACAGCCCTCGTGTGGCGCCATGCCATTCGCAAGGATGCATCGCCGGCAGTGAAACAAGATTAACCGACCTATAGTTCTTAGTTCAACCTCAGCCGGGTTCCACCTGGCTTCAGTTTCAAGGAATGGAATGGAAGAGAAGTTATCGCTTCGCTCAGGAGTTAAAAGGACGAATGATACTGTCAGTAGGCATCGTCCCTTTAACTTCCCTTTAACTTCCTTTTAACTTCCCTTTAACTTCTTATTATTGACATGCGAAACTGTTTTAAGTTAATAATCATCAGCCGATGAATCTCAGCTCAATCAACGATTTATCGCTCGTGGCACAGGTCATTGCGGGAGCAAGCGACCGTGCCTTCGGGCGTTTGGTGGACAAATACCAGCAGCCGGTGCGCCGCTTCTTCCTCCATCAGACGCTGGGCGACCGCATGTTGAGCGACGACCTGGCGCAGGACACCTTCATCCGTGCCTACCGCAGCATCCGCCAGTTTCAGCAGCTATCGAGCTTCAAGACATGGCTCATGAGCATCGCCTACCATGTATGGCAAGACCATTTGAGGAAGAAAGAGCGGACCCTCTCCCCAGCCCTCCCCCTCTATGGGGAGGGAGGCCGCGAAGAAGACCGGATGGAC
>CAMVDC010000037.1 GCA_947166155.1 uncultured Prevotellaceae bacterium
GCGCACTCTCGGGCCTGTGAGTGCGCACTCTCGGGGTCGCGAGTGCGCACTCGCAAATCGATGGGTGTGTACTATTAATTTTTCAACCCTTACTAATTCGATGGAAAAATGAATTGACTGATGGCAAGTCAACCACTACACCTTATTATATTATATATATACAAACGACTGATGCAACCCCAGCACATATTGCAAAACCATGCCGAAACGTGGAAACTTGTGGCAAATATAGTTAAAAAAATGAAATAACGGCACAACATACGTTTTTTCTGCCTACCTTTGTAGTCGCAAAACAAGATGAGTGGTAACCAATGGGACAACTATACATAGTACCAACCCCTGTAGGCAACATGGACGACATGACACTGCGAGCCATCAACACGCTGCGCAGCGTTGATTGTATCTTGGCCGAGGATACCCGCACGTCGGCCAACCTGTTGCGACACTTCGACATCAAAAACCAACTACGTTCACACCACAAGTTTAACGAACACAAGACAACCCAAGCCGTTGTCGACCAAATACTTGGCGGAGCCAATATAGCCCTGATAAGCGATGCAGGCACTCCGGCCATCAGCGACCCCGGATTCCTGCTCGTGAGGGAATGTGCCAAGGCAGGCATCAAGGTCGAAACCCTGCCAGGTCCTACGGCCATGATACCGGCACTCGTCACCTCGGCACTGCCATGCGACCGTTTCTGCTTCGAGGGATTCCTGCCACAGAAGAAAGGACGCCAGCACAGGCTCGAGGAACTGAAAGACGAAAGCCGCACCATGGTGTTCTACGAGTCGCCCTACCGAGTGGTGAAGACCCTTGAACAATTTGCCGAGACATTCGGACATGAACGTCAGGCAGCCGCCTGCCGAGAGATTTCGAAGATACATGAAGAATGTGTGAGAGGCACCATCGACCAACTCATCACTCACTTCAAGACCACTGCACCCAAGGGCGAATTTGTAATCATCGTTGGTGGCAAGGAACATCAACGACATGAGAAACAAGATAAACAAAACGATAATCAAACCGACATAACCGACTAAACCACAAAACAATGAAACATACAGCAACACTCCTCATTGTCGCTGCGACGCTGACACTCACATCGTGCGACCAAATGTTTAAGGGAACCCAACCTTCGGAAAGCGACCTCCGCAATGACTCACTGCAAAGCCTGCTCGACCAACGCGACAGCGAACTCAACGAACTCATCGATGCCTTCAACGAAATACAAGATGGCATGAACCAGATAAACGAGGCCGAGGGACGTATCAACCTGCTCAGCTCCAGCGCTGAAGGCAACGACGCAGTGGCCAACATTCGCGAAACTATGGAGTTCATCGAGAACACCATGGCCGAAAACCGACAGAAAATCGAGAAACTGCAACAGCAAATCAACGCCAGCAGCGTGAATACCACAAAACTGCAGGAAGCCCTCAAGAAACTGACACAGCAACTCGAGGAGAAGACCGTCGAAATCGACAGCCTCAAGACCCAACTGGCTCAGCGCGACGTGAAGATTCAGGAACTGGGGCAGTCGGTCGAACAACTGCAAGCAGAAAACACACAGGTGAAGGCCGAAAGCGAAGTGAATGCCGAGATAGCACGCAACCAAGATGCGCAACTCAACACCGCTTACTACGTATATGGTACAACCAAGGAACTGAAACAGCAGAAGATACTCGTTGACGGCGATGTGCTCAAAACCAACGACTTCAATGCCGACTATTTCACCAAGATAGACATTCGCAAGACCAACGTGATACCCCTCGACTCAAAGTCGGTGAAACTGCTCACCACACACCCCGAGGGCTCATACTCACTGCTCAAAGACTCGAAGGGTGAATACACACTGCGCATCACCGATGCTGCTGAGTTCTGGAGCGTGTCGCGCTACCTTGTCATTCGAGTGAAGTGACACTTATACCGAATAACATAATTATATAGTATGTAGTATGCTTACACAACAAGACCAACAATTCCTCGCAAGTAAACACATCAGCGAAGAGCAACTCAACGAACAACTCCACATCTTCGAGACAGGAGTGCCATTCCTCAAACTCAGTGCTGCAGCAGCAGTAGGCAAGGGAATCCTTGTGGCCGACCCACAAGCGGCAGACACCTACACCCAGGCTTGGGAGCAATACCTCGGTGGCAACCACACGGTGCTGAAGTTTGTACCGGCATCGGGTGCCGCATCGCGCATGTTCAAAGCCCTGTTTGAGTTTCTCGATTCCGACTCCGATACCCCCGACAACGACTTCATCACCCGTTTCTTCGACAATATCGACCACTTTGCATTCTATGATGCACTCAACGATTCATGTGTCGTGAACCACGGTCAGACAATCGAAGACCTCGTGGCACAAAAGGAATATAAAGCCGTTGTGGAATGCCTGCTTGGCGAAGAAGGTCTCGACTACGGACACCTGCCCAAAGGACTCTTGCAGTTCCATGCATACACCGACAGCGTGCGCACCCCGCTCGAGGAACATCTGGTGGAAGGAGCCATGTATGCCCAGACGGCTGACCACAAAGTCAACATACACTTCACCGTAAGTCCCGAACACCGCCAACTCTTCCAAGCGCTGGTCGATGCAAGGGTAGGGGAATATGAGCAGATGTTTGGTGTGAAATACAACATCACATTCTCGGAACAGAAACCCTCGACCGATACCGTAGCAGCAACTGCCGACAACCAACCATTCCGCACCGCCGACGGACAACTGCTGTTCCGTCCAGGTGGACACGGTGCATTGATAGAAAACCTCAACGACCTCGATGCCGACATCATCTTCATCAAGAATATCGACAACGTGGTGCCCGACAGCCTCAAACCATCGACTGTGAGCAACAAGAAACTGCTGGCTGGCATACTGGTCGACACTCAGAAACGTATACACCAATATCTCAACGAACTTGATGCGCCACACGTGTCGCACGAAAAGCTCGTAGAGATCAGTCAGTTCCTGCACGACACTCTGTGCATCACCAACCCCGATATCGATACCCTCGACGATGCAGCACTTGCGGCATATCTGCGCGGCAAGCTCAACCGACCGATACGTGCGTGTGGAATGGTGAAGAACGTAGGTGAACCAGGTGGAGGACCATTCCTTGCCTACAACCCCGACGGAACCATATCGCCGCAGATACTCGAAAGTGTGCAGATAGATACCAGCAACGACGAATATCAGAAGATGTTCAAACAAGGCACTCACTTCAACCCAGTCGATCTGGTATGCGCAGTGAAGGACTACAAAGGTCGGGCATTCGACCTCACCCGATATGTCGATCCACAGACGGCATTCATTTCACACAAGAGCAAAGACGGCAAGGAACTCAAGGCCCTCGAGCGCCCCGGACTCTGGAACGGCGCCATGAGCGACTGGAATACCCTGTTTGTCGAAGTGCCGCTCGACACGTTCAACCCCGTAAAAACCGTCAACGACCTGCTCCGCCAACAGCACCAGGCATGACACAGAGACCAAGCATCATAGTATTAATTCTTAAAATATGTTCCAACACATGAAAAAGATAATGTTATTAGGTTCTGGCGAACTCGGCAAGGAATTCGTCATAGCATGCAAACGTAAAGGACAATATGTCATAGCATGCGACTCGTATCAACACGCTCCAGCCATGCAAGTGGCCGATGAGTGTGAGGTATTCCCAATGCTCGACGGCGATGCACTGATGGATGCTGTCAACCGACACAAGCCCGACATCATCGTGCCCGAGATTGAAGCCATCCGCACCGAGCGCCTCTACGACTGCGAACGTATGGGCATCCAGGTCGTTCCGTCGGCAAGAGCCGTAAACTTCACCATGAACCGCAAGGCAATACGCGAACTGGCTCACACCGAACTGGGCCTCAAGACTGCCAACTATCGCTATGCATCGACCTACGAGGAGTTTGTCGAAGCAGCCAACGTGATCGGATATCCGTTCATCGTGAAGCCCCTCATGTCGTCGTCGGGTCACGGACAGAGCAAGGTGGATAGCCCCGACGAACTGCAATCAGCATGGGATTTTGCTGCCAAGGGAGCTCGTGGCGACATCAAGGAGGTCATCGTGGAGCAGTTTATCAAGTTCGACTCGGAAATAACTCTGCTCACAGTGACTCAGAAGGATGGACCAACGCTCTTCTGTCCGCCTATCGGACACGTGCAGAAGGGTGGCGACTATCGTGAAAGCTACCAGCCGGCAGTGGTCGATCCCGAGCAACTGAAGACAGCTCAGGAGATGGCAGCCAAGGTGACAGCAGCCCTCACGGGTGCCGGTATCTGGGGTGTGGAATTCTTCCTTTCGAAGACCGACGGTGTTTACTTCTCGGAACTCTCGCCACGTCCGCACGATACAGGAATGGTGACACTGGCCGGAACTCAAAACCTCAGCGAGTTTGAACTGCACTGCCGTGCGGTGCTCGGATTGCCTATCCCTGGCATCACTCAGGAGCGCACAGGTGCAAGTGCTGTGATACTTTCGCCTGTTGAAAGCGACAATCCACAGTACGACGGAATGGCCGACGTATGTGCTGCAACCAACACCTACCTGCGCATTTTCGGTAAACCCGTTGCACATGTTGGACGCCGCATGGGAGTCGTGGTATGTTACGACAAGCTGGGCGCCTCGACCGATGAGTTGCGCGACAAGTGTAAGTCGCTTGCAGCAAAAGTGACAGTGAAGTAGTGTAAAAACATTCTTAATGCTATTAAGTCCTTGACCACATGATGGTTGAGGACTTTTTCTTTGTGTGTTTTCAACGTTTTCAACACAGGTTTCAACATGAGTGTCAATATGTATTGACTCATCAGGAAGTGGTGAAAGATGAAAATGTCGTAACTTTGCAGCCGAAATGCTGCCAAGCGACGATGAATGCGTAGCTTCGAGTAGCCTAAAAACAATTCATAAGACGAGAAAATGCCAGCAACCAAACGACCAGCATCAAAGAAGAAGAAGGGCGAGGAAGTCGTGATAGTGACCGACCTTGGCCGCCAGCAACCACAAGCAACTGACTTTGAGGAGGCAGTGCTTGGTGCTTGTCTGGTTGAGCAAGAAGCATTTCAGCGTGTGGCCGACATATTGCGACCCGAGTCGTTCTACGATACGAAACACCGCACGATATTCGAGGCAATACGTTCGCTTGCCTTGGAAAACCAGCCGGTAGATATCCTCACAGTCACCGAACACCTGAAACGTACGGGCGAACTCGAGGAAGTGGGTGGCCCGTTCTATATTGCAGAGCTCAGCCAGCGCGTGATGTCGTCGGCCCATATCGAGTATCATGCCAAGATAATAGCACAGAAAGCCCTGGCTCGCGATATCATCACCTACTCGAGCCGTTTGCTTGAACAGGCGTTTGATAGTGGACAGGATACCGACGAACTGATGCAGCAAGCAGAGGGCCAGCTGTTTGAATTGTCGAAAAACAATATAAAGAAGGACTTCACGCAGATTGACCCCGTGCTCAACGAGGCCTACAAGAAGATAGAGGAGGCAGCAGGAAATCCCGACGGCCTGTCGGGCATCAGCACCGGATTCGACCGTCTCGACGCTATTACCAATGGCTGGCAGAACTCCGACCTCATCATCATCGCAGCACGTCCGGCTATGGGTAAGACCGCATTTGTGCTCTCCATGGCTCGCAACATAGCAATCGACAACCGCATTCCGGTGGCCATGTTTTCGCTCGAAATGTCGAACGTGCAGTTGGTCAATCGTCTCATCGTCAATGTGTGTGAGATAAAGGGTGAGACCATACGTAGCGGACAGCTTGCTCCCTACGAGTGGAAGCAGCTCGACGAAAAGATCAACGCGATGTATGGAGCGCCGCTGTATATCGACGACACGCCTCAACTCTCGGTCTTCGAACTCCGCACCAAGGCACGCCGATTGGTGCGTGAGCATCACGTGAAGCTCATACTCATCGACTACCTTCAGCTGATGAACGCGTCGGGCATGGTTTACAACAACCGTCAGGAAGAGGTGTCGACCATATCGCGTTCGCTCAAGGGACTTGCCAAGGAGCTGAACATACCGATCATAGCCCTCTCGCAGCTGAACCGTGGTATTGAAAACCGAATAGCCGGAGCCGACGATCAGCACAAAGACACCCACCGCCCGCAGCTGAGCGACCTGCGCGAGTCGGGAGCCATAGAGCAGGATGCCGACATGGTGTGCATGATTCACCGCCCCGAATACTACGGTCTGACTCAAGACACCTATGGCCGATCGCTGAAGAATGTGGCTGAAATCATCATTGCCAAGCACCGTAACGGTAAGACCGGCGATGTGCGACTGAAGTTTATAGGCGATTATGCCAAGTTTGCCAACACAGAAGAGGCCGTACCCCTGCCAGGCGAGGGCGACGAAGTGGTGCTTCCGTCGAAGCGCAATTCGGCACCGCTGCCGCCCGATGACCCGCTCAACTCAATCGGTCCGGCCGACGAACCGGCACCGTTCTGATAGCGGTTGGCACGAGAAATGTGTGTAAGAACATGAATGAAACCAAGACAATTTACATTTTCTCACTTTTATCAATTGTTTTTTCGGTGGGCGTCTGTTGATAGAAACAGGCGCCCACATCTTTTGTTTCCTATGAGTTTTCAAACAGTCCGAGCCGCATGGACTGACAGTCCGAGCCGCGTGGACTGACAGTCCGAGCCGCGTGGACTGACAGTCCGAACCGCATGGACTGACAGTTTAACGCGCGTGTACAATCCCACTTATGCAGTAAAAACGGCTGCTACGACGCGATGCATCACCGCCCGACACCCCCTCGATTATCATCCGCAAAGTGAAAATCGGGGATTTTTGGCGGCAAAATTGAGGCTTATCATGATTTTACACCTTATTTATTATATATATGTCGCGAAAAATGCTTAACTTTGTATGTTAAAACAAAAACTCACAAATCAAGAAGAATAAAATAGAAAAGACAAAATGGATCAAGACAGAATTATTAAGGTTGACATCAACGAGACGATGAAGTCGTCGTATATCGACTACTCCATGTCGGTCATCGTGTCGAGAGCCTTGCCCGACGTGCGCGACGGTTTCAAGCCTGTGCACCGTCGCATACTGTTCGACATGATGGAACAAGGTATAACAGCTGACAAGCCAACTAAGAAGAGCGCACGTATCGTGGGTGATGTGCTCGGTAAATACCACCCACATGGCGACTCGTCGGTCTACGGAGCGCTGGTGCGTCTGGCTCAGCCTTGGGCCATGCGCTACACGCTGGTCGACGGACAGGGCAACTTCGGCTCGGTCGACGGCGATGGCGCTGCTGCTATGCGTTATACCGAAGCACGCCTCACCAAGCTGGGTGAAGCCATGATGGACGACCTGTATAAGGACACAGTCGACTTCCAACCCACATACGACGACTCTGACACTGAGCCTACAGTGCTCTCAACACGCATACCAAACCTGCTCGTCAACGGAGCCACAGGTATTGCCGTAGGTATGGCTACCAACATACCGACCCACAACCTGGGCGAGGTGATCGATGGATGCGTGGCATACATCGACAACCCCGACATCGACGTCGAGGGACTGATGCACTATATCAAGGGTCCTGACTTCCCAACCGGAGGCATCATATGCGGAGTCGACGGTATCAAGGAAGCCTACGAAACCGGACGCGGACGTATCATCATACGCTCGAAGACAGAATTCGAGACCGACGGACAGCACGAGAAAATCATCGTAAACGAGATACCTTACAACGTAAACAAGTCGGAACTCATCAAGCGCATAGCCGACCTCGTGACCGAAAAGAAGCTCGAAGGCATAAGCAACATCAACGACGAGAGCGACCGCGAGGGAATGCGCATAGTGATCGACCTGAAGCGTGAAGCCAACTCAAACGTGGTGCTCAACAAGCTCTACAAGATGACCGAGCTGCAAAGCAGCTTCAGCGTGAACTGCATTGCCATCGTGCGCAAACGCCCGAAGACCCTGACACTGAAGGACTGCATCAAGGAATTCGTTGACCACCGCCACGATGTGACCATACGTCGCACCAAGTTCGACAAGAAGAAAGCCGAAGAACGTGCACACCTGCTCGAAGCACTCATCATAGCAAGCGACAACATCGACGAAGTGGTGCAGATCATCAAGTCGTCGAAAAACCCACAGGACGCACAAACCCGACTCATGGAGCGCTTCGGATTCGACGAACCGCAAGCCAAGTATGTGGTCGATATGCGCCTCAGCCAACTCACAGGCCTGCAGCAAGAGCGTCTGCACGCCGAATATGACGAACTGGAACGACTCATAGCATACCTCCAGCAAATACTCGACGACCCGGAATTATGCAAAAAGGTGATGAAGGACGAACTCATCGAGGTGAAAGAGAAGTATGGCGACGAGCGTAAAACCATAATCGACCCACGCGGCAGCCAGAACTTCAACCCCGAAGACTTCTATGCCGACGATGCATGCGTGGTGACCATATCACACCTCGGCTACATCAAGCGCACACCACTCACCGAATTCCGCACACAGGCACGAGGCGGAGTGGGAAGCAAGGGCGGAAGCGCACGCGAGGCCGACTTCATCGAACACATCTATCCAGCCACCGGACACAACACCATGATGTTCTTCACACAGAAGGGACGCTGCTACTGGATGAAGGTGTACGACATACCCGAAGGCAATAAGACCTTCAAGGGACGCGCCATCCAGAACATGCTCAACATCGACTCCGACGACAAGGCAACAGCATTCGTCTGCATCAAGAACATCAACGACCCAGAGTTTGTAGAGAGCCACAACCTCGTGTTCTGCACCAAGCACGGACTCATCAAGAAGACGGCATTTGCCAACTACTCACGTCCACGCACCAACGGTATCATAGCCATCAACCTCAACGAGGGCGACACCGTGAAGGAAGTACTCCTCACCACCGGTACCGACGAGATACTCATAGCCAACCGCAACGGACGCGCCATCCGATTCATCGAGAACACAGTGCGCGTGATGGGACGTGGAGCTGCCGGCGTGCGTGCACTCAAACTCGACGATGACGGACAAGATGAAATCGTAGGCATGATAGTGATGCACAAACCCGAAGACATGAGCGAGGAAGACATGATGAACGACCCGAACATCCCGACCGTGCTCGTAGTGAGCGAAAAGGGATTCGGCAAGCGCAGCTCAATCTACGACTACCGCATCACCAACCGCAACGGTAAGGGAGTGAAGACACTCAACATCACCGAAAAGACAGGAAAACTCATCGCCATCAAGAGCGTGACCGACGACGACGACCTCATGATCATCAACAAGAGCGGAATCACCATACGCCTGCCGCTCAAGACCGTCAAAGTGCAAGGACGCAACACCCAGGGCGTGAGCCTCATCAACCTCAAGAAACGCAACGACGTGATAGCCAGCGTATGCAAGGTGGAACACGAAGAGGTGGAAGACGAGGAACTCGAGATACGACCTGATGCCGACGGACAGACAAACATGACCTACCGCGACGACTTAACAACCGAAAGCGGGGAAAACCCTACAGAGGAATAGGACATTCCCTGTTAAACCAAGAATATAACTAACAATCATAAAAACAAAAAAACGTAAGAGACTATGAAAAGAGCGTTATTCCTTGGAACACTGCTCATGACTTGCGGAGCAATGTTCGCCCAAAAGTACTTGGTGACAGATGCCGACATGAAATACAAGGAGGCATGTGCTCAACCACTGAAAATAGACCAACGTAAACTCGCCGACGCATGGAGGTCGATACAAGACGCCATGAAGAACGAGAAGACAGTGAACTTCCACGAGACCTACAAAGTGGCAGCAAACATAAGGAATGTACAGTTGGTGCAGATGTATCAAGCCGGACAACAATCCGGAAAGCTCGACACACTGGCATACTTCAACGGTGTGAAGGAAATGTATGATTACTACACCACCTACGACCGCCTTATCAACACACCAAACGAGAAAGGCAAAACACCACTGAAGGACGAAGAACTGCAAAAAGCACACAAAGAAGCACAGAAGTCGGCAATGCCACTGCGCCAATCAATGCTGCTCGGAGGCTCTTCAATCATCAACTCACACACAAAGGAAGGACTCGGATTCCTCGATGTCTACCTCGCATCGCTCGATGCACCACTGTTCAAGGACCTCAACTTGGCAGAGACTGACACTATGCTCAACGCCGCATACCTCTACTACGGTATGGGACTGAAGAAACTTGCACAGACATGGGAAGACACCGTAAAGTACCTGGGATACTATGAGAAGACAATCAGCGACCCACAGTACGGAGCATATTCATGCGTAGAACTTATGAACACCTACAAGCACCACGGCGATATAGCCTCATGGGAAAAGTACTGCAAATATGCATTCGAGCACTTCCCCGAGGATCAGCAATACCCCAAGCTCCTCATTCAGGAATATGTGAACAGCGGACGTGAAGAAGAAGCATTGAAGATGTGCGACCTCATGATAGAGAAGTTCCCTAACGAGATATTCCCTGCTGAAACCAAGGCACTCATCATCTTCAACAAACGCGACTACGTGCAGTCGGTCGAACTCTTCAAGAAACTCACCGAAGTCGACCCAACCTACGGACGTGCATGGTGCTCACTCGGTACATCATACTATCAGATAGCAATGGAGAACAAGAACGATGTGAAGAAATGTAAGGAATATCTTGAACTCGCATTGCCAGCCTACAAGAAAGCCGAAGAGGTTGAACCCGACGACCCATCGCTGTGGGGATACTACCTCTACCACTGCTATCACGCACTCAACGACAAGACCAACGAGGCAAAGTATAAGAAGTACGAGAACCACCAATAAGCCGATTGTACCAATAGTACATCAACCACACAACAGGCTTAATGGTCTTAGCAGAATCAAAACGAAGTAAAGGAGTTAAGCTTTTAACTCCTTTACATTTTCTTATACGAGGCTCGATACAATCAATCATTGCAATGATAGTGTTCAACCGACAACCTAAACCATTTGTGAAACATTATAAACAGTAAATCGACTATGGAAAATAAACTCAAAGGAACAAAGACCGAAGCCAACCTATGGGAGGCATTCGCAGGCGAGTCGATGGCTCGCAACAAATACACCTATTATGCATCAAAGGCCAAGAAAGACGGATATGAACAGATGGCAGAACTCTTTCTCGAAACTGCAGAGCAGGAAAAGGAGCATGCCAAGATTTGGTTTAAACTCATTCATGGCATAGCATCGACCCCCGATAACCTCGGCGATGCCGCTGGTGGCGAGAACGACGAATGGACCGACATGTATCCGCGCATGGCCCGCGAAGCTCGCGAAGAAGGTTTCGAGGACATCGCACGACTGTTTGAAGGTGTGGCAGCAATCGAGAAAAGTCATGAAGAGAAGTACCGTAAGTTGCTCGACAACATCGAGAAGAAAGTAGTCTTCTCAAGAGATGGCGATGCTGTATGGCAGTGCAGGAACTGCGGACACATACACATAGGGCCACAGGCACCCGAGAAATGTCCTGTGTGCGACCATCCACAATCTTACTTCGAACTGAAGAAGGAGAACTACTAAACGAAAAGAATCGGAAGGCTTCCTCAACCTTCCGATTCTTTTATTTCTATGCCATGGATATTCTCGAATGCTGAATGTAATGAAGGCATCAGGCTTCGTCGGATTCTTAATGTCATCATGCATCCCATGCCGTCGTATTCCTGACCAACGATTTGCGGTCCTATATCTTTCACCACCCTCATCACCGTGTTCATCATGGGGAACTGAAAGTGGATGCTGATGTCGTCGTCGATGGTTTTCTCGACAATCTCGGCCGCTTCGATTGCTTCGATTGCTGCTTGTCGGTAAGCTTGTATCAGTCCGCTCGTGCCGAGTTTGATGCCTCCGAAGTATCTCACCACAATGATTAGTATGTTTGTCAGTTCGTATGAATTGATTTGTCCGAGTATCGGTTTACCAGCAGTGCCCGATGGTTCGCCGTTGTCGTTTGCGCGAAAGCGGCTGCGGTCGGAACCAATCATGTATGCATAGCAAGCATGGCGGGCGTCGTAGTATTTCTTCTGAATATCGGTTACATGCTGTTTCACATCCTCCTCGGTCTCCACATGGAATGCAAAGGCAAGGAACTTGCTCCTCAGTTGCGAGTAAGTTCCTTCGGATGGCGATGTGATTGTACGATAAGTGTCGGTAGTGAGGTTGTCCACTTCGGTGGGTGTTAGTCAAGTTTATGTATCACGAGTCCAGAGCGCAGTTTCGGTTCAAACCATGTTGCCTTGGGTGGCATTATCTTGCCCGAGTCGGCTATGTTCATGATTTGCTGCATTGTGACAGGATAGAGGGCCAGTGCCATGCGCATTTCGCCCGAATCGACGCGGCGCTTCAACTCGCCAAGACCTCGCAGGCCACCTACGAAGTCGATGCGGTTGTCGCGACGCAGATCTTTGATGCCGAGCACCTGGTCGAGTATCAGCTTTGAAGATATGCTTACATCGAGCACTTCTATAGGGTCGGAGTCATTGTATGTACCTGGTTTGGCCTTGAGGCTGTACCAGTGTTGGTCGAGGTAGAGCGAGAACTCGTGCAGCTGTTGCGGACGATATTCATCGGTGCCTTTGTCTTGAATGTCGAAGTTCTTGGCCAATGCGTCGAGGAATTGGCTGGATGTCATACCATTCAGGTCGCGCACCACGCGGTTGTAGTCGAGTATGGTGAGTTGGCTTGCAGGGAAGCACACGGCCATGAAGTAGTTGTATTCCTCGTCGCCGCGGTGGTTGGGGTTCTGCTTTGCACGCTCAGCTCCCACAAGTGCGGCTGCTGCGCTGCGATGATGGCCGTCGGCTATGTAGAGTGTGGGCATTTTTCCAAACTCGTCGGTGATGGTCTTGATGTCTTTGTCGTCGGTCACACACCACAGTCGATGACGGAATCCGTCGATAGGTGCCACAAAGTCGTATTCAGGTTCAGCCTGTGCATATCGGTCGATGAGTTGGAGTAGGGTAGTATTGTCGGGATATGCAAAGAATACCGGCTCGATGTTGGCATTATTGACACGCACGTGCTTCATGCGGTCTTCCTCCTTGTCAGCGCGTGTCAGTTCGTGTTTCTTTATCACTCCAGTCTGATAGTCGCCGCTGTATGCACCTACCACAATGCCGTATTGTGTCTTCTCTTTGTTGCCGTTGGCTGGCAGACACGATGTCTGGGCATAGATGTAGTATTGTTCTTTCTCGTCTTGCACAAGCCATCCGTTGTCTTGGAATTTCTTGAATTGGCGTGCAGCTTCTTCATACACCCTTGGGTCGTATTCGCTTGTTCCCTCAGGGAAGTTAATTTCGGGTTTGATGATGTGGTAGAGCGACATCTCGTTGCCCTCAGCTTCTGCGCGGGCTTCATCGGAGTCGAGCACGTCGTAGGGACGGCTCTCAACCATTTCTACATATTCTCTTGGAGGGCGTATGCCCTTGAATGGTTTTACTATTGCCATGATATTGTTATTTTATTCGAATGCAAAGTTAGTGCTTTTATGCGAGATAGCCGAACGAAACGCTTACTTTTTGCACTGTGTGTAAAAGAAAAGGTGTCATGAGCTGTTGTTTGTCTTGCTCAGGACACCTTAATATATATTATATACATCAAGTATGTATTTTAAACACTATGTATATATTGTAGACACATGGTATTTATATACACCATTGTATATTATAGGCACCTTATTTGTTTACCTGGAACTTTGTGATGCCTTCCTTGATGAATCCCACGATTTGGTTTGCAGCAGCAAGTCCGGCATTGGTGTTTGCCTCGGCCGTCTGTGCACCCATCTTCTTGGGGGTTGAGAAGTAGCGGCCTTCAAACTTGGCGAACTCAGCATCGGCATCGGGCATGATGTCGGTGATGTACTTCAGGTCGGTACGTTCGGCCATGAGGGCGAGCAGTTCCGGCTCGTTGATGACTTCCTTACGTGCTGTGTTGATGAGTATTCCGCCTTTCTTCATCTTGCCTACGAGAGCGCGGTTGATGCTTTGACGAGTTTCGGCCGTAGCAGGGATGTGGAGCGATACGATGTCGCATGTCTCAAACAATTCGTCCTGATTCTTGGCTGCGTGTACGCCTGCTGCTTCGATTGCCTCAGCAGGGCAATATGCATCGTAGGCCGATACTTCCATGCCGAACCCCTTGGCAATGCGTGCCACGTTGCGACCCACGTTGCCGAATGCAAGGATGCCGAGGTGTTTTCCCATGAGTTCGGTACCCGACTTGCCGTTGTAGAAGTTGCGAACGGTATATACAAGGAGGCCGAGCACGAGTTCTGCCACTGCGTTGGCATTCTGTCCCGGTGTGTTCATCACCACAACGTTGTGTGCTGTAGCGGCTTCGAGGTCAACGTTGTCGTAGCCGGCACCTGCGCGTACCACGATCTTCAGTTGTTTTGCAGCGTCGATTACTTCGGAGTCGATTTTGTCTGAGCGTATGATTACAGCATCAGCATCGGCCACAGCTGCCAGCAGTTGAGCCTTTTCTGTATATTTCTCGAGCAGTGCAAGCTGGAATCCTGCTCCTTCTATTATTTCGCGAATACCATTCACGGCCGGTGCTGCAAATGGTTTTTCTGTTGCAATAAGAACTTTCATGTTATTAATGAATAATTAATAATTAATAATGAATAATGAATAGCAGGTGCTAATCTTTAATCTTCATCTTTTCAAATTCCTGCATGCAAGCCACGAGTGCTTCTACGCCTTCGACCGACATTGCATTGTAGCATGAAGCGCGGAATCCGCCTACATCGCGGTGGCCTTTCACGCCTACCATGCCTTTCGATGTAGCAAAGTCGAGGAATTCCTTCTCCAGTTCCTTGTATTCATCCTTCAGCACGAAGGTGATGTTCATGAGCGAACGAGAGTCTTTCTCGGCAGTTCCGACGAACAGACGGTTGCGGTCGATTTCGTTGTAGAGTATCTCGGCACGCTTTTCGGCCAGTTCCTGCATTGCCTTCACTCCGCCGTGAGCCTTGATGTATCGCAGGTTCATCAGTGCGCAGTAGATTGGTACTACAGGTGGTGTGTTGAACATAGAGCCTTTCTTCACGTGTGTCTGATAGTTGAGCATGGTTGGAATCTGTCGGCTCACCTTGCCCAGTGCATCGTCTTTTACAATGACGAATGTGACACCAGCCATTGAGAGGTTCTTCTGTGCACCTCCGTAGATGAGTGTGTATTTGCTTACATCGATTGGGCGTGAGAAGATGTCGGACGACATGTCGGCTATGAGTGGTATAGGAGAGTCGATATCTTCGCGCAGCTCTGTACCGTATATTGTGTTGTTTGTCGTGATGTGGAGGTAGTCAGCATCGGTTGGAATCTGGAAGTTACGTGGTATGTATGTGAAGTTCTTGTCGGCCGATGAAGCCACTTCAACCACTTCTCCAAACAGTTTTGCTTCTTTCTCAGCCTTTGTTGCCCATACTCCGGTATTGAGGTATGCTGCTTTTTTCTCGAGGAAGTTATATGGAACCATGCAGAACTCCAGACTTGCACCGCCTCCGAGGAACAATACAGAATATCCTTCGGGGATGTTGAGCAGTTCTTTGAACAGTGCTACAGCCTCGTCAACAACGGGCTGAAAGTCTTTTGCACGGTGACTGATTTCCATGAGTGATAGCCCCGAACCGCCAAAGTCGAGGCATGCTGCTGCCGTGGCTTCGATCACTTCGCGTGGAAGGATTGAAGGACCGGCATTGAAATTGTACTTCTTCATTGTTGAGTGTTTTTGTTTTATGTGTGATTGGTTTTAATCTTATTACCACAAAAAAATGTCGCCGGACGACATTTTCCGACGACAAAGTTAGGGTTTATTTATGAATCGGCAAGTGTGATAAGGGAAAAACCGTATGCCGACGAGCCGAAAAGTATCTGCTATCAACTATTTGCTCATTCTGATTTGCAATTCAGCCGATGTATTTCCTGCTGTGGCGCTGTTGGCCAAGAGGCGGAAAGTCACCGAAGAGGCCGATGTGCGGCTCTTGCAAAATGCTTTTGCTTTGTAGCGTATTGTTTCGCGCGGACCTATCTTCACCGTGTTGGCTGGCGAGAGTGCGAAGTTCTTCGAGTCGTTCATGGCTTCTACCTTCAGTTCCACGTTGGCCGTTGCGCTCGAGTGGTTGGTCACTTCGTAGATGAGGTTTACCGTTTCGTTGCGCGAGAAGCGTCCGTCGCCATCTTCGTCCTGATAGGTCACACCGGCTATGCTCAGGTTTGAATAGTTGCGGTTGTTGCGGTCATTGCGGTTGTTGCGGTCATTGTCCATTTGGTATCCTCCGCCTGTCTGGTATCCTCCGCCCGTCTGGTATCTCTCGTTTGCCTGACCGCCTTCCATGTATATGTCGTCGCGCCGGCTGTCGTCGCGTCGTGCCGTTGCTACTGCGCGTTCTTCTTTGTCTTTGGTCAGCACATTTCCTATAGCTGCTCCGGCCACTGTGCCTATCACGCTGCCAAGCATGGCTCTGCCGGGACCGTCGTGGCGGTCGGTCGACATCCATCCGAGTGCCTCACCGATGACTCCGCCTATCTCGGCGCCGGCCATGGTTCCCATGTAGTTGCGCGACGATGTGAAGTCGCAACTGGTGAGTAATGTAGTCGTAAGCATTGCTGCGCTTACTATGTAAATCCATGTTTTTCTCATAGTCGTATGCGTTTTATTGGTTTTTGCGCTGCAAAGTTAGTGTTATTTGCAGGTTCGCGCAAAGGGATTTTCTCTATTTTGTTGGGGAAAACTCCCATTATCGTATTAGTTGTTTCACTTCTTCGAGTTGCTGTGCAAGTGGTTGTGAGGTGTCGAGCCAGTGTATTGGTGTGCCTCGTTTTTCCATGCCGCGAAACCATGTCATCTGTCGTTTGGCAAACTGATGAATGGCAATTTCGAGCAGGTCGTGCATCTCGTCGTAGGTCAGTTGGTGTAGCAGGTAGAGTGTCACGTATTTATATTCGAGGCCGTAGCGAATGAGTGCATCGCTGCTCACTCCCTCGTCGAGTAATGCCTGCACTTCGTCGACCATTCCTTCGTCGAGTCGGGCGTCGAGCCGGCGGCTGATGCGCTGGCGCCTTGTGTCGCGATCGACCATGAGTCCCACCACCACGCTGTTGACTCGCGGACAGATTCGCCCGTCGAACTCGTAGTTTTTCAGCACGCTCTCGATGTAAAGCCCTGTGCCTCCACACAGTATCGGCAGTTTGCCGCGGTGTTTTATGTCGCTGTATGCCTCGTGGAAGTCGTGTTGATATCGGTAGACGTTGTATTTCGTGCCTGGTTCGGCGATGTTGATGAGGTGGTAGGGTATGTGTTGTCCGTTCACCTCATAGTCGTCGAGATCCTTGCCTGTGCCTATATCCATGCGTCGATACACCTGGCGGCTGTCGGCGCTGATGATTTCGCCGTCGAGTTGGTATGCCAGTTGCGCAGCCAGTGTGGTCTTTCCGCAGGCGGTTGGTCCGGTTATGGTGAGTAGGTCGGTCATCGGTCGTTTGCTTCGTCTTCAGCTTCTTCGTCGGCATGCTGGAAGAGTTGTGTCATCTCTCTCTCCTTGGCTTTTGCTATCCATGGTTCGGGTATGAACTTCCAGTGGTTCATGGGTTGGGGGTATATGTTTTGCTCCTCGCGCACGTATTCCATGAGGTAGTATCGGATGTCGTGCTGGGTGATGAGCATTATGCGTTGCTCCAGTTCCTCTTTCGGTATGCCTGCCCCCTTGGTCAGCAGTTCGCCTCCACCGTTTGCGCGGTAGGCAGTCATGGCGCATGTGTAGCTTCGCTCTATGTCGAATGGTTTTCCGTCGGCCATGCTTATGATGTTTATTCGTTCGCCTTCGGGGCGTCGCACATCTACTTCATACTTGATGCCGGCAGCTGAGTCGAAGTTGAATATGAAGTTTTTGAAGCCTAAGCGTTCGGGGTTGTTCTTCATGGGGCATGTCTGCAGCAGTTGGTCGTCTTCGCTTGTCATTTGGTTGATCCATCCGCCGTAGCTCATTTCGAGATATTGCTTTATCTCTTTGCCTGTGAGTTGAAGTATGTATAGTTTGTCTTCGAATCGGTAGATGTTGAAGAGGTCGCTTATCTTCACGTCGCCAGCTTTTATCAGTGCGTTGAAAAAGAGTGGTGCTGCAAACGATATGTCGGCTCCGCTCACCTTGAGTTGCAGGCGCTGGATGAGGTCGATGTATGCCGACGAGCCGAAATATGCGTCGACGATGCGCAGGTCGCCATGGATGTGTCCCAGGTGTTCGGCTGCATATTTGCTCACCTCCTGATAGTCGCGGAAGAAGTGGTGGCGGAATGTCTGGCTGTGCTGGTTGCGCACGGTGCCTATGTAGTGTATCTTGCTTTCAAGCTTGTGGCCTACCACGTGCTTATCCTCGTCGAGTGTGAACTCGATGTTCACCTCTGCCACATTGTGAGCATAGCTGCCGGGGTTGATGCATTCCACGGTCTTGCCGACAGGGTTGGTCACTCGCTCTATGTTGCTTGCGTGGTCGTGGCCATATAGTATGAGGTCGAAACCCTCTACATTGCGTGCGGTGTCGAGTGTGGCGTTCTCCTTGTATTCGTCGGTTGAGATGCCCTCGGTGAGCCCCGAGTGTAGCAGGCCGATGATGAAGTCGGGGGCCTCTTCGTCCTTCACATACTTCACCCACCGCCGTGCGCTCTCGGTTATTTCCTCAAACCTCATGTCGTGCCACACGGTAGGTGGTATCCAGTGAGGTATGGCCGGAGTGATGAAACCTATGACTGCTATCTTCACTCCGCTGCGATAGAGCATGGTGTAGGGCTGGAAGTATGGTTTTCCGGTTTTGGTGCTTACGGCATTTGCTCCCAACACGGGGAAGTTGCAATCGGCCACATAGCGGTCGAACACCTCATGCCCCGTCTCGAGGTCGTGGTTGCCGATAACGGCTACATCATAGCCGATGAAGTTGCAGAAGTCGGCCACACGGTGATGCCGGCTTTTGCTTATGAAGTTGAAATAATACGATGTAGGCTCGCCTTGCAGCATGTCGCCACCATCAATCAGGATGGTGCTGCCGGGTTTCCGCTGACACTCTTGTGCCACGAAGGCATACACTCGCTGCAAGCTGCCTTTGCCCCAGCGCGTATGTCGGAAATCGAAAGGAAAATAGTTGCCATGTACATCGCTTGTGAAAATGATTCTTACTTTACGAGTTTCTTCCATCGATGGTTTATTTGGTCACAAAATTACCAAAAATCATGGTGAACACCAAACATTATCGTAACTTTATGCATTGCGACCTTTGTTTTTGCTCCTTTCATATATGTTTTGACACACGTATATAGCGTTACATAAGCGTTGGAATCGGCTGGCACGGATAAGGAAACCATTTAGTCCGTGCGGTGTAAACTGTCAGTCCGTGCGGTGAAAACTGTCAGTCC
>CAMVDC010000038.1 GCA_947166155.1 uncultured Prevotellaceae bacterium
TCTTGATAATAAATACCTACAGCGACATGATGCGCCGAGCATCATCTCCTATTTTCTCTAAGGAGTAGAAAGAGAAAAGGAGAACGAGCCACACCCATTAGCAGAAGCCTACCCATATTGTCATCCCGACGGAACGAAGTGGAGGCTCCCCCTAGGGGGGGTGCGAGGGGGAAAGAAACTGAATGATACTGAAGGTATCTTAAAAGTGCAGGGCACTTTACATAATGTAAGTTGCCTTGCAACTTCAAGATGTGCTCGCTGCGCTCGACATGACAAAATGGGGAGGTTCTATAAAACGTGTAAGTTCTACAACATGGTGGAGGTTCTACAAAATGGCGAGGTTCTACAATATGTGGAAGGGTTGAGCAAACTTGTGAGGTACTGCAACTTCTATCCGAGTGTGCCCAAAAAGTTTTATCGGACAGCAATAATTCTCTAATTCTCTAATTCTTGACATAAAAAAGAGAAATTTATGGGGCTTTATGTTTGTGGTATTTCTTTTTTTTCGTAACTTTGCGCGTGCTTCCTCTCCTCCAAAGGGGGGGGAGACCCTCTCCCCAGCCCTCCCCCTTTATGGGGAGGGGATGTACCTCTCTCTTATCTCCCCTAAGGGGAGAGGATGCCATCCGGGGAGAAGACCCCCTCCCCCTGCGGGTACTCCCCCTTTCAGGTGGGAGAGTCCATCCGGATGGGAATAACCTCCCCTAGCCCCTCCCAAGGAGGGGAATTCCATCCAGATGGAAATAACCAAATAATTAAATAGTACATAAATCGTAAATAGTAAATCGTCAAATCGTAAATAACAATAAATCGTCAAATCGTAATTAAGTTGGGCTTCTAAATACATTATGAAGAAACTGATACTCCTCGACGCATACGCACTGATTTTCCGTGCTTATTATGCCATGATCCGGATGCCGCGCATCACGAGTCGTGGCATGAATACGTCGGCCATATATGGCTTTGTGAACACCCTCGACGAGGTGTTGCGCAAGCAGCAACCCGACTATATCGGTGTGGCGTTCGACCCCAAGGGAGGCACGTTCCGACATGAGCGCTACCCGCAGTATAAGGCGCAGCGCGAGGCCACGCCCGAGGACATACACCTGGCGGTGCCTTACATAAAGCGGATTCTCGAGGGTTACCGCATCCCGGTGCTCGAGGTGGCGGGCTATGAGGCCGACGACGTGATCGGGACGCTGGCTACCAAGGCATCGAGACTCGACGACATGCTGACCTTGATGATGACTCCCGACAAGGACTACGGTCAGTTGGTGAAGGCGAACGTAAAGATGTTGCGTCCGCGACATGCATCGAGCGAACTGGAGGTGATGGGTGTGGACGAGGTGTGTGCCAAGTATGGCATACAGTCGCCGCTGCAGGTGATCGACTTGCTGGGCCTTATGGGCGATGCGTCGGACAATGTGCCGGGCTGCCCGGGTGTGGGCGAAAAGACTGCCGTGAAACTTATCCAGGAGTTTGGAGGCATCGACGAACTCATTGCCCGTAAGGATGAGTTGAAGGGGGCGCTGGCCAAGAAGGTGGCTGAGGGCGAGGAGCAGATACGCCTGTCGAAATGGCTTGTCACGATCAATACCGATGTGCCTATCGACCTCGACCTCGAGGCCCTGAGCCGTAAGGAGCCCGACATGGAACTGCTGCGACCGATATACGAGGAACTGGAGTTCAGAAGTAAACTTGGAACCACCCGTCAGCCTGCTGTAGGACAACTCGACCTCTTTGCCACAGCCCCAGAGCCAAATGTATCTTCCGGTAATAGGGGAGATGCCCGAAGGACAGAGGCGGGCTCCCCTGCCAACGATATAGGCGACCTCTTTGCCACAACAACATTGAGCAGCATTGCCAATACTCCGCATACTTACCGACTGCTGCAGTCGGCCGACACGATACGAAACTATGTCGACGAGGTAGGAAACGAACCCGTCATCTGTTTCGACACCGAAACCACCAGCACCGAGGCAATGATGGCCGAACTCGTGGGACTGAGCTTTGCGGTGCGCGAAGGCGAAGCGGTTTACATACCCGTACCTGCCGACCGCACTGAGGCACAACGGATTGTCGACATCGTGCGACCCCTATACGAAAATGCAACGACGCTGAAGGTAGGTCAGAACATGAAATACGACATCATGGTGCTGGCCAGGTATGGGGTGAGAGTGAAGGGGCAGATGTTCGACACGATGATAGCCCACTACCTGCTACATCCCGAGATGCGTCACGGCATGGACTATCTGGCAGAAGTGTATTTGGGGTATCAGACCATCCATATCGAAGAACTCATAGGTCCGAAAGGGAAGGGTCAGCGCTCAATGCGCGATGTGTCGCCCTCCGATGTCTGCGACTATGCAGCCGAGGATGCCGATATCACCCTGCGGCTGATGAACCGCCTTGCTCCCGAACTACGTGCTGAAGGACTTGAAACGCTCTTCAACACTATCGAGATGCCACTCGTAGGCGTGTTGGCACAGATGGAGATGAACGGCGCCCGAATCGACACGCAGTCGCTGGCTGAGACATCGCGCGAGTTCACCCAGCGCATGGACGACATCGAACAGAAGATATATCAGGCTGCAGGCACGGAGTTCAACATATCGTCGCCCCGACAGGTGGGCGAAGTGCTGTTCGAACGCCTCAAGATAGCCGACAAGGCAAAGCGCACGAAAACAGGACAATACGTGACGAGCGAAGAGGTGTTGCAAAGCCTGAAGGGACGGCACGAGGTGGTGGAACTGATACTGGAATACCGCGGCTACAAGAAACTGCTGTCAACGTATATCGACTCCCTGCCCGAACTCATAAACCCCACGACGGGACATATACACACATCGTATAACCAGGCTGTTACCGCAACGGGACGACTCAGTTCGTCGAACCCCAACCTGCAGAACATACCCATACGCGACGAAAACGGCAAGGAAGTGCGCAAGGCATTCATCCCCGACGAGGGGTGCCTCTTCTTCTCGGCCGACTATTCGCAGATTGAGCTGCGCATCATGGCACACCTCAGCGGCGACCAACACATGATCGAGGCTTTCAACACCGGTCACGACATACATGCCGCCACGGCTGCCAAGATATTCAAGAAGCCAATCGAAGAAATCAGCAGCGACGAGCGACGCAAGGCCAAAACCGCCAACTTCGGCATCATTTACGGCATCACGACCTTCGGACTCGCCGAGCGACTGCAGGTGAGCCGCGGCGAGGCAAAAGAACTCATCGACGAGTATTTCGCAACATATCCCGCCGTGAAGGCATACATGGAGAAATCAATAGCGACAGCACGCGAACGTGGATATACCGAGACTCTCTTCGGCCGTCGCTGCTACCTGCCCGACATCAACTCGAGCAACGCCGTGGTGCGTGGATATGCAGAACGCAATGCCATCAACGCCCCCATACAAGGCACGGCTGCCGACATCATCAAGATTGCGATGGTGCGCATAGGGGAACGCATCGAGGCCGAGGGCCTGAAGTCGAAGATGATACTGCAAGTGCACGACGAACTCAACTTCAGCGTCCCCCCCGACGAGCGCGAACAGCTCAGCCGGCTGGTAATCGACGAGATGCAAGGAGCCTTCAAGATGAGCGTGCCACTCATTGCCGACAGCGGGTGGGGCGCGAACTGGCTCGAGGCACATTAGAGTGAACAAAACCATTCAAAAATAACCAATACTAATCAACCATTATTAATTACATTATGAAAAAACTAATCACCATCTCACTTATGACCATGATGGCCGTAAGTAGTGTGAATGCACAGAGCGACAAGTCGGGCTACCCAATCACTCCGGTGCCGTTTACCGCCGTGAAGGTCACTCCCAACACCTTCTGGGGACAGCGCCTGCAGGCAAGCCGCGACGTAACAATTCCGCTCGCATTCAGCAAGTGCGAATCCGAACAGCGTTACCTCAACTTCGAACAGGCAGCGCAACACATCAAGGACCCCAGCAAGACCTTCCGTGTGACGATGGGCTATTCGTTCGACGACACCGACCCCTACAAGACACTCGAAGGTGCTGCATACCTGATGCAGACTCACCCCAACGCTAAAATCAACGGTACGAACATCGACAAGTACTGCGACAGCGTGATCGCAATCATCGCATCGGCACAGGAACCCGATGGATACCTCTACACCGCACGTACACAGAACCCACAACAGCCACACAACTGGGCTGGCACGAAGCGATGGGAACTGGTAGAAGACCTCTCGCACGAGTTCTACAACCTCGGTCACCTCTGCGAAGCTGCTGTGGCACACTACAACGCAACAGGCAAAAAGACCCTGCTCAACATCGCAATCAAGTATGCCGACTGTGTGTGCCGTGAAGTGGGTAACAAGCCCGGACAAGCCAAGGTAGTGCCCGGACATCAGATTGCCGAGATGGGACTGGCCAAGCTCTATACAGCCACAGGCGACAAGAAATATCTGGAGCAAGCCAAGTACTTCCTCGACCAACGCGGACAGCGCGACCCATCGTGGACACGCGGACGTGGTGGTATGCGCGATGCCGACGGATACCTCCACAAAATCGACGAATACGCACAGAGCCACAAGCCAGTGCTCGAGCAGGATGAAGCCGTGGGTCATGCCGTACGTGCCGGATATATGTATGCAGGTATGGCCGATGTGGCAGCCCTCACAGGTGATACTGCCTACATCCACGCCATCGACCGCATCTGGGAAAACATCGTGGGCAAGAAGTACTATCTCACCGGTGGTGTAGGTGCTACATCGTCGGGCGAAGCATTCGGCGAAAACTACGAACTGCCCAACATGTCGGCATACTGCGAGACTTGTGCTGCAATCGCACAGGTTTACCTCAACTACCGACTCTTCCTCCTCCATGGCGAAAGCAAATACTACGATGCACTCGAGCGCACACTCTACAACGGCGTACTCTCGGGCATCTCAATCGACGGCGGTAAATTCTTCTATCCCAACCCGCTGCAGTCGATGGGTCAGCACCAGCGTCAGGCATGGTTTGGATGTGCTTGCTGTCCGTCAAATGCAGCTCGTTTCATCCCATCATTCCCTCAATACATCTACGCAGTCAAGGGTAATGCCTTCTACGTAAACCTCTTCGCAAGCAACGAAGCAACGTTGAAGGTAGGCGGCAAGGCTCTCACCTTTGTGCAGGAAACCAACTACCCATGGGATGGCGACATCACGATGACCGTGAAGAAGACACCCGGACAGTTTGCACTCAACATCCGCATCCCAGGATGGGTGCGCGGACAAGTGGTTCCAAGCGACCTCTATCACTATGCTGACGGCAAGAGCCTGAAATATAGCATTCAGGTGAACGGACAAGCTGTAGAGAGCGAGCTCAAGGACGGATACTTCGTAATCGACCGCAAATGGAAGGCAGGCGACAAGGTGACCGTACACTTCGACATGGATGCCCGCCTCGTGCGTGCTAACGGAAAGGTAGCAGCCGACAAGGGACGTGCTGCCATCGAGCGCGGACCGCTGGTTTACTGTGCTGAATGGCCCGACAACACATGCGACGTGCTCAGCGTACTGCTCAACCAGCAACCTGTGTGCACCATCGGACACGTGACCATCGAAGGCACCGACATACAAACACTCGTGACCGGTGCACAAACACTGAAGTTCGACGAAAGCGGACGACTCACCACCAACGACGAGCGCCTCACACTCATCCCATACTATGCATGGGCACACCGTGGCAACGGAAACATGGCCGTATGGCTTCCAATCGACCTCAGTGCCACAAGTCCTGCCATGCCTCCAACACTGGCTTCACAAGCTAAGGTAGATGCATCGCAGCGACGTCTGCCGTCAATATCTGCTATCAACGACCGCCTTATCCCAGCCGACGGAAACGACCGCAGCATACCTTACACCCACTGGTGGCCTAAGACCAACTCAACCGAGTGGCTCACCTACGAGTTTAAGGAAGCAGCCGAAATCAGCACATCGACCGTCTATTGGTACGACGACCAGCCTTGGCAGGGTTGCCAGGTGCCCGATTCTTGGAAACTCTACTACAAAGATGCTTCTGGCAACTGGGTAGAGGTGAAGAATCCATCGGGCTACCCAACCGACAAGGGAGTGGCATGCACCGTCAGCTTCGACCCCGTGAAGACCACAGCCGTCAAGCTCGAACTCGTACAACCCGCCGACAAATCGTGTGGACTCTACGAGTGGAGCGTGAAGTAACTTTATAAATATAAAATATAATAGGCCATTCGGTAGAGCACTCTATGTGCTTCAGTCCGGATGGCCTATTATATATTTTAGATTTTATATTATTTATTATATATTCACTTCACTTCTCTCCACTCTCCGGTCTTGAAGTTTATCTCGAACTCGTCGCGGTAGGTGAAGTCGCACTGTCCGTCGCTGAAGGAGATGGGGAAGATGATGGTCTTCGAGCGTGGCAGGTCGGGGTCCATCCAGCGGTCGCCCACATAGAGGTAGGTGGTCTTCTTGGTGCCCTTGATGGTGAGGATCGATGCTGCCTGGGTGTCGTAGGCTATCTTGTCGCCGATATTCTCCAGCCGGCTCCATCCGTCGGTCATGCTCTTCGACCACGAGAGTTTGCACTGGTTGGGCTCCCATCCGGTACAAGCCGACGAAAGCATATAGTATGTCCCGTCCACCTTTACGATGGCAGGAGCTTCGCGTGCCTGACGTTTGAACAGCTGTGTACACTCCACGGCACTGAGGTAATCGTCGGCCAGACGGAAGAAACCCAGGTGCTGGTTCTCCTCGATGGTGGATATGAACCATGCCGTGCCATCATCGTCGACAAACACGTTGCAGTCGCGGCTCTTGATGCCAAGCGGACGCTCGCCGGCATGGAAGCGGTAAGGTCCTGTCACCTTGTCGGCCACAAACACACCAGCCTCGCTTGCGCCGTAGTTGCGGCCCTCCCAGTGGCACCACACCACGAATTTGCCCGTATTCTTGCAGTACATGAGTTTCGGACGTTCGATAAACCGGCTGCGTCCCAGCTCCTCGTGTGTCACTCCGTTTTCGATTATCTTGCCCTCAAACTTCCAGGTCTTCAAGTCTTTCGACGAATACATGTTGACGTCGGGGTTCCACGAGCGGCTGCGGTCTTCGCCTATCATGTACCACGTGTCGCCCACTTGCAGGAATCCTGCTCCATGTGCCTGCACCACGTTTCCAGCCGTGTCGTACCACAAGTCGCCGTTCTTGATGCGCACCCAATCACTCTTTTTTGCCACACACAGCAGTGTGACAGCTGCCATCAGCAGCAATGTTGTCAGTCTTTTCATAGTACTAATATATTTACGATTTTACGATTTATTGTTATTTACGATTTAACGATTAATTGTTATTTACGATTTGACGATTTACTATTTACTATTTATGTACTATTTAATTATTTGGTTATTTCCATCCGGGCGGAATTCCCCTCCTTCATCCCCCTGCGGGGGATTAAGGGGGGACAAGTTCGGATTTCCCCCTCGCGCTCCCCCAAGGGAGAGTGAGGGGTTAGGGGAGGTTTTTGTGAGCCATTCCCCTCTCCACCTTCGGTGCCACGCCCCTCATCCTGCGGAAGAACTTGCCGAAACTCGACTGGTCGGCAAAGTGGAGGCGTTCGGCTATTGTGGCCAAAGGCATGTCGGTGGTTTTCAGGAGCCAGAGCGACTCCATCAGCAACATCTGGTTGATGTAATCCACCACGGTACGCCCCGATATCTGTCGCACTATGCGCGAGAGGTGGGTGGTGGTGATGTGAAGGCTGTCGGCATAGAACGCGATGTCGTGATGCTCGATGAAGTTGTGTGTCAGCAGATGTATGAAACCGATGAACAGGCTGGTGGTACGTTCGCTGTAGTGGTGGTGGCCTATACTCTGTTCCATCATGTTGCGCAGGTCGAGCACGAACAAGGTATATAGCGTGCGCAGGCTGTCGTTCAGGAATCGGTGGTCGGACTTCAAGTATTGCATCACCTCCTGCATACGACTTGCCAGATGGTCGGCCTGCACAGGGTTGAGGTGTACCACCGGTTCGCCCAGTTCGGCCACAGGATAGTATGCCGTGCGGATGATGTTCCATAGTGTGGGCGACTCCAGGGTCATATATTCGTCGGCCATGAGGCAGATGGCGCTGTAGTCCTCCGACCCACCGAGCACCGTCACCTGAAAGCCCGGTGAATAGATATACAGGTCATCGGGCCCGAGCGTCAGTTCCTGTCCGTTGTAAACAAGGCTGAGCCATCCGCGCCTCACCAGGGTATATGTATATGCAGCCAGCGAGTCCTGCATACGGTTGGTGAGGAAAGTCATCTCCATGTCGGTGCCGGTGCAGAACAGCTCGTCGTTCGGCACCGCCTTGGCAGGCATACTAACCACCGTCTCCAGATATTCGCGCAACTTATACATCGTCAGTCTTTTCTCCTTCAACAGTCAGTTGATTCGCTGCAAATATACAAAGAAATCCCCACACCATCCACATCTCCACCCCGTTTTCTGCAAATATATGGCGAAAAGAAGCTGCATTATAGTCAAAATGTGCCCCACTGCTTCTCCCTTCACAGATGTCCGTGCGTATATACATTCGCGCTTTTATCAATATAGGTTCGGGCCTTTACGTATATATGTTTGCGCCAGAGAGACAGCACTCGCAGGCCCGAGAGCCCACACTCGCAGGCCCGAGAGTCATGGCGCGCAGGCCCGAGAGTCATGGCGCGCAACCCCAAGCACCCGCTATTCATTAATTAATTATTCATTATTCATTAATACGGCCTTCGCCTGCCTAATAATCTCCCATATATATTTTTACGACCCCCTTTTATCCGTCATTCCATCATAATTTTACTTAGTATGCAGATTATCAGATGAATAAAAGCCAAAAAACGCTGACGGATGTAAATCTATCCGTCAGCGTTTTTAGCATAACATTCTTATTACCAGCCTTTTCGTGCTGACTGATGGATTATGACGGATGCTGACGGATGACGGATACTGACGGATAAAAAAGCCTATCCATCAGCTCCTAACATGCAAATATACAATTGGTTATCCTTGAAAAATGACGGATGACGGATAATTTCGCAAAAACTCACAAGAAAGAAATTATTCGCAATACCTACTCATGCCTCATGACTATTCCGAATTAGTATTTGTCTTTAACTACTTTAATTAGCGCGCTCGTTTTTTATTATATATGTAGTTTGATGGCTTAAATAATGGTGCGATGTTCGTCTCAGACGAATAATTGTGCATTTGGGATTGTATATATATAAAGAAATTATCGTAACTTTGCAACTCGAAAACATATCACTAACATTAAAACATATACTATTATGACTAAAGACGAAGCATTGAAACAGTTTGCCGAACTCGGCGCTGTATGGTTTGGCAACAGTAAGCAACATTTCGCATTCTCGGCATACTGCCGTCTGCAGGGCTGGAACAAATTGGCCGACAAGTGGAAGGAAGAGGCTGAGGAAGAGTGGGAAGAGGCTGAGGAAGTGTTGCAGCGTCTGGTGGAACTTGGTTGTAAGCCTGCCGACCTTCAGGAGGCTATGAAGACACAAGAATTCCCATTCTACGACGACCCTAAGCAACAGATTGAGACCGACTTCACACCCGATGCCATCAAGACTCTGAGCGAGCTGGCCGAGGCATTCAATGATGACTATCCTACAAAGAAACTCATCGAGAAGTGGATCGACGACGAGAAGGACCACATGGCTTGGGAGGCTCAGTATCTGAACTATATCGATAAGCTGGGCTACGAGAACTTCCTCACTGCAATGATGTGATAGTGCATAGACGATTCTCATACTAACTGAATATATTTAACAATTATGGAAGCAGCAAAGAAAGTATTCGATTTCCTGGAGAAGGCCGGTACATTCTACCTCGCAACAGTCGAAGGCAACCAGCCACGTGTACGTCCCTACGGAGCAATGCTCTACTTCGAGGACAAAATCTACATCATGGCATTTGGAAAGACTAATGCCACACGGCAGATAGCAGCCAACCCTAAGGCAGAGATATGTGCCTTCAAGGGTCAGACACTACGTATAGAGTGTACATTGGTTGAAGACAACCGCCCGGAAGTAGGCAAGGCTCTCGTTGATAAGATGCCGGTGCTGAAACCAGCACTTGGTGAAAACGGCGAGAACGGCGTGATGTACTACCTGAAGGACGCTAAGGCCGACTTCTTCAAGATGATGGAACTCGTGGAAACAGTTCAGTTCTAAACAAATAACTCGGAAAAACTATGAAAGAACAAGTATTGCAAGCAATGCGCGAGGCAGGCAAGCCTGTGTCGGCCGGCGATGTGACAAAAGCGCTGGGTGCTGACCGCAAGGAAGTTGACAAGGCTTTCGCTGAACTGAAGAAGGAAGGCGCAATCGTATCGCCTGTACGCTGTAAGTGGGAGCCGAAATAACGGATGACTACACTAATTATAGGATTACTTATCCCATTGTTGGGAACCATGATCGGAGCGGCTTTCGTCTTTCTCATGAAGGACGAAATGCCGCTTCGTTTGCAAAAAACACTGCTGGGCTTTGCGTCGGGAGTGATGGTGGCCGCCTCGGTGTGGTCGCTGCTCATACCTGCAATGGAGATGGAGGAAAGCAAGGGTGCGTGGGCTGTATTGCCTGCCGCGGTGGGTTTCTTGCTCGGTATGGGGTTCCTGCTCCTGCTCGACGAGTTGACTCCGCACCTGCATTTGGGAAGCAACACGCCCGAGGGTATTCGTTCACACCTCTCGCGCACCACCATGCTGGCACTGGCTGTGACCATACACAACCTGCCCGAAGGTATGGCGGTGGGTGTGGTGTTTGCCGGTGCAGAGGGTGGGGTGGCCAACCTGTCGCTTGCCAGTGCATTGGCAGTCTCGATCGGTATTGCTATACAGAACATACCTGAAGGAGCCATCATCTCGATGCCGATGCGAGCAGCAGGCAACTCAAGGTGGCGATCCTTCCTTATCGGAAGCCTGAGTGGAGCCGTGGAACCCGTGGGCGGATTGGCTGTTGTGTTGCTGGCATCGCTCATGACCCCAGCACTGCCTTACCTGCTTGCTTTTGCAGCCGGGGCTATGTTTTATGTAGTTGTGGAAGAACTCATTCCCGAAGCATCGGAAGGCAAGCATAGCAACTTAAGTACGATAGGATTTGCTATAGGCTTTGTGCTGATGATGGTGCTCGATGTAGTGATGGGATAGGGGTAACCTCCCCTAGCCCCAACCAAGGAGGGGAACAGACCCTCTCCCCAGCCCTCCCCCTTTATGGGGAGGGAATTCCATCCGGATAGAAAGGAAACACACTCCGCTTCGCATTCCAATTGCTACGATTTAGCAATTGCGATAGTCCATTCGGCAGGGTAGCATCCACTATTCATTATTCATTATACATTATTCATTAAAAAAAGAGTTTATGGAAATAAAAGCAATCAAAATGTACGACAATGGTTTCATGAACCAGTCGTTTGCCTTCGGAGGCGAAGAAGGCAAGAGTGTATTCGACGAACAGATAATTTATCGCAGCAGTCTTCAGAACTTCCTCATCGACACTGGCGAGGAGGTCATTCTCGTAGATACAGGTTTCAAGAGCGGCACACCGGCTCCGGCCAAGAAACTGGGCACACCGCTATATATGGGCGAGAAGGTGGCCGACTATCTCGATGCGTTTCTTGCTCTTGGCTACAAGCCCGAGCAGGTGACGAAAATCCTCATCACCCACAAGCATCCCGACCACACGGGTGCCATCGAGTATTTCCCTAATGCCAAGGTGTATATATCGCCCGAAGATGCCGACGCGATGAAACTCGCAGGCGACAACATCGTGCGTGTGACATATAAAGACGGTGCATACCACAACTTCCCTGCAGCAGAGAAGATTGCTGACGGCATCTATCTCATCGAGGCAAAAGGACATACTCATGGTAACAGCATCGTGGTTGCAGAATCGGACGGTTTGTTCTATATGTTTCACGGCGACGTGACTTACTGCGATGCAGCCCTCAAGGCCAACAAACTCTCGATTGTGTTTGAAGACCAGGCAGCTGCGCGACAGACACTCGACCGTGTGCGCGAATTTGTGAAACAACACGATACCGTGTATCTCTCAACCCATTGTCCCGAGGGATATGAGAACCTCGAGATGAAGAGGGTAATGAATATATAATATATAATCGATAATATATAATAGGCCATCCGGCGTGAATAATATATAATCGATAATATATAATAGGCCATCCGGACGGACGTGCAACGCGTCACATGCCGGATGGCTATTATAATATTATAAATTCTCTATTATATATTATTATAATGAGTACTTTCAACGAAAATATAGGAGGTAATTCACAATTTATTGCTAACTTTGCCATGTGAATGGAGACACACGCCGGAAGGAAAGGAGCCTTCCGAAAGTCTAATCACTCCCCCTTGGGGGAGCAGGGAGGGGGCCAAATGGTAAATAATAAGATGATGAAAGTATCAAATATATTCAGTTGGTGGAGCAGCAAGAGCCTGTTGCTGCGCATATTCATCGGTATCGTTATCGGTACGTTGCTCGGGCTTTTTGCACCGGGGCTTACGGGTATCAGCATACTTGGTAAGGTGTTCATAAGTGGATTGAAGGCCATAGCGCCTATATTGGTGGCGGTGCTGGTGGCTGCAAGTATAGCGAGGGCGAAGGGCGGACTTGGCCCGAGGTTCCGTACCGTAATCCTGCTCTACATGCTCTCCACGCTTCTTGCGGCTTTCGTGGCCGTGGTGGGCAGTATGCTGTTTCCTGTAGTCATGACGCTGAAGGATGCTGCGACCGATAATGCACCTACCCACCTGACCGATATCTTCTCGAACATGCTTGTGGGCATGATGTCGAACCCGATGCTCTCGATATCGAATGCCAACTATATAGGCATCCTGCTGTGGGCAGTGCTGGCAGGTCTTGCGCTGAAACGCTTTGCACGTCCTGCCACCATCGATGTGGTGAACGACCTGGCCAATGTGGTGTCGGCCATAGTGGGGTGGGTAATCCAGTTGGCGCCGTTCGGTATTCTCGGGTTGGTGTTCGAGTCGGTGTCGGAAGGCGGACTCAACATCTTTGCCGATTACGGACAGCTCATCCTGCTGCTTGTGGGATGTATGCTTTTCTCAGCACTTGTTGTCAACCCCTTGCTTTCGTTTCTCTTCACTCATAGGAATCCATATCCGCTCCTGTGGATGTGTCTGCGCGAGAGTGGATTGAATGCGTTCTTCACCCGTTCGTCGGCTGCCAATATCCCTATCAACATGAATTTATGTCGCAAGCTCGGGCTCGATGAAGACTTCTATTCGGTAAGCATCCCGTTGGGTGCAACGATCAACATGAACGGTGCCGCTATCACCATCACCGTCATGACCCTTGCAGTGGCTCACACCATAGGTATCGAGGTCAACTTCCTGTCGGCACTGATACTATGTTCCATTGCTGCGTTGGGAGCATGTGGAGCGTCGGGTGTTGCAGGCGGTTCGCTTCTGCTCATCCCGTTAGGTTGTTCGTTCTTCGGCATCTCTCCCGATGTGTCGATGCAGGCAGTAGCCGTAGGGTTCATCATCGGGGTGATACAAGACTCGGTCGAGACAGCCCTCAACTCGAGTGGCGACGTATTCTTCACTGCGACAGCGGAAAAAAAACCTCTCCCCCGCCTCCCCCAAGGGGAGGAGCTATAGCCATCCGGCAGAGTATTATAAATAATATATAATATATAATCGATAATATATAATAAGCCATCCGGATGGACGTGCAACGCGTCACATGCCGGATGGCTTATTATATATTATAAATTCTCTATTATATATTAAAAAAGGCCATCCGGCATGTTGCATATCGCACGCTCTGCCGGATGGCCTATTATAAATTATTTATTACATATTATTTAAAGCTTTGGTCCTGCTGCTACGAGAGCCTTGCCGGCTTCGTTGCCTTCATACTTCTTGAAGTTCTTGATGAAGCGGCCAGCGAGGTCTTTAGCCTTCTCTTCCCACTCGTTGCGGTTCTGATAAGTGTCGCGAGGATCGAGGATGCCCCATGCCACGCCGTCGAGCTCTGTTGGAACTTCGAAGTTGAAGTAAGGAATCTTCTTTGTAGGAGCCTTCAGAATAGCACCGCCAAGGATTGCGTCGATGATACCACGTGTATCCTTGATTGAGATGCGCTTGCCGGTTCCGTTCCATCCTGTGTTGACGAGGTATGCCTTGGCACCGCTCTTCTCCATCTTCTTCACCAGTTCCTCTGCATACTTAGTTGGGTGCAGCTCGAGGAATGCCTGGCCGAAGCAAGCCGAGAATGTAGGTGTTGGTTCGGTGATACCGCGCTCTGTGCCTGCAAGCTTAGCTGTGAAGCCAGAGAGGAAGTAGTACTTAGTCTGCTCAGGAGTGAGGATAGACACTGGAGGCAGCACTCCGAATGCGTCGGCAGAGAGGAAGATGACGTTCTGTGCATCTGGGCCTGCGCTCTTGCCGTTCACTTTCTGTGCAATCTTCTCGATGTGGTCGATAGGGTAGCTTACACGTGTGTTCTCTGTCACGCTCTTGTCAGCAAAGTCAATCTTGCCGTCATCGGCTACGGTCACGTTCTCGAGCAGTGCATCGCGACGGATTGCGTTGTAGATGTCTGGCTCGCTCTCCTTGTCGAGGTTGATAACCTTGGCGTAGCATCCGCCTTCGAGGTTGAACACACCTTCGTCGTCCCATCCGTGCTCGTCGTCACCGATAAGCAGACGCTTAGGGTCGGTAGAGAGGGTCGTCTTACCTGTACCTGAAAGTCCGAAGAAGATGGCAGTGTTCTTGCCTTCCATGTCGGTGTTAGCAGAGCAGTGCATTGATGCGATGCCCTGGAGTGGCAGGTAGTAGTTCTGCATTGAGAACATACCCTTCTTCATCTCACCACCATACCATGTGTTGATGATTACCTGCTCGCGGCTTGTGGTGTTGAATGCCACACAAGTCTCTGAGTTCAGACCCAGTGCCTTGTAGTCATCTACCTTAGCCTTTGATGCGTTGTAGATCACGAAGTTCGGCTCGAAGTTAGCCAGTTCCTCAGCTGTTGGCTTGATGAACATGTTCTCAACGAAGTGAGCCTGCCATGCAACCTCCACGATGAAGCGAACAGCCAGACGGGTAGCCTCGTTGGCACCGCAGAATGCGTCAACCACGTAGAGTTCCTTGTTCGAGAGCTCCTTGATGGCGATGTCCTTCACCTTAGCCCATACATCCTCGCTCATGGGGTGGTTGTCGTTCTTGTAACCCTCAGTAGTCCACCACACCTTGTCGTGGCTCTGAGCATCGTCGACGATATACTTGTCCTTAGGTGAACGTCCGGTGAAGATACCGGTCATCACGTTCACTGCTCCCAGTTCAGTCTCCTTACCCTTCTCATAGCCTTCGAGCTTTGGGTCAACCTCAGCCTTGTAGAGCTCTTCATACGATGGGTTGTGAGCAATCACCTTACTACCGGTGATGCCATACTTAGTCAAATCTAATGTTGCCATGTTTCTTGTTATATGATTAATGAATTAATTGATATCCTTAAAAACAGCATGCAAATTTACACCTTTTTATTTATATACACGCGCCAGGGGCACACCTTTTCCCCTCCCCGACCACTATTTGTAGCGGCCGTGCCGCCGTTTGTCACACAGACTTTGCAATCGTCGACGCATATCACCACCACTCCCATCTTTGCCGAAAGCACAGGGAAGAATAGCTGCGAGCAATGAGAAATTTTGCTGAAAGACCTGGGAAGTTTTGCTGAAAGCACTGGGAAGTTTTGCCGCGAATGCTGGGAAGTTTTGCTGAAAGCACTGGGAAGTTTTGCTGAAAGCACTGGGAAGTTTTGCTGAAAGTGCTGGGAAGTTTTGCCGCGAGTGCGGAGTAATTCTTTAATTTGCGACGTAAATTATTAAATTTGCGACGCAATTTTATTGTTTTTCCACGGAAAATTAATAAAACTACGTCGCAAATTAAAGAATTACTCCGCACTCGCAGGCAAATTAGTCCGCACTCGCAGCAAAATTAGTGCGCACTCGCGAGTAAATCAGTGCGCACTCGCGAGTAAATCAGTGCGCACTCGCGGGGTTTTGTGTTATGGATTGACGGGCTTCAAGAATTCGATTTCCACGATTCGCAGTGCCTGAAGGCGCGTGGCGGGGGTGGAGGCTGTGGCGTCGAGCTCGTTGGCCGGTCCGCCTGCCACCTCGGTGATGTTCTGGAAGCGGGCGGCTTCGGGGTCGTCGAAGTTGGGTGCCGAGAGGCGCGCCGTGTTGCGGTCGATGGAGCGCAGTGTGAACTTCTGGGCATTCACGGCCTTGGAAAGAGGGAGATGCACATAACCTAAGGAGGTGGGTGTGATGCCGCGCCACACGATGATGTCGCCCCCGGCTGTGTGGGCCACCACCTCGAGGGCGTAGTTGGTGCTGCGCCATCCTGAGAGTTTGAGGCAGATGTCACTCACGGGCGCCGACTGGGCGAGGGTGTAGGTGACGGATGTGCCGCCGCGCCACTCGCTGAGTTCGTTGTCGTCGTAGCTCATGACCACGTTTTCGCTGTTAGTGTCGGCCGTAGCTGATGCGATAGCGATGCCGGTGTGTGTCTGCACAAAGGTGGGTTGACCGAGTTGCTTGTTGGCCACTGCAACGGGTTGTGGAGCTGAAAGTGTCGGTTTGTGAGTCTTGAGGTTGAGAACCTGTGGTGCCAGCCCCTCTGCCTCGGCCTTGAGTGTCACGGCTCCTGCCTTGGTGGTGCTGCGGAGCAACACGCGGTTGACTCCACACTCTACGGGCAGTGTCTGGCTGAGGATGTAGTTGTCGGGCCCCTGTGCAATGCCTCCACGCCACTCGGCGGGTCCGTCGAGGGTGAAGCTGACGGGGCGGTTGTCGAGCGGACAGCGACGTCCGTCTTTATCGACAACCTCAAACTCGACGAGCATGAGGTCGGCTCCGTCGGCTTGCCATCCCGCTGGGTTTTCGATGGTGGTGAGGCGCAATGCAGCGGGCTCACCTGCTGTGCTGATGCTGTGGCGCGAGAGTTCGCGGCCGTGGCGGTCGTAACCCACGGCGGTGAGGGTGCCTGCCTCCCATTTCACGTTGCGGAATGTGTAGAGGAAGCGGTAGTCGTTCTTGCCGTGTCCGAGGCTGCGGCCGTTGATGAATAGCTCAACATCGTTTGCATTTGATACTACATAGACAGGCTTACTGACCGTAGCGTCGTAGTTCCAGTGCCCCACGATATATGTCTGGTTGCAGTCGGCCAGCTGGGCGTTGAGGGGCGAGCCCTCGGTGTCGTTGGGTTGATCGACCCATCCGTGCCACATGACTTGGTGGGCATAGAATGCATCTTTGGGTATGCGCATAGGGTCGGTCACACCGCTGCGACGATAGTTCTCGACTCCGCGATGATGGGTGTTGGTGTCGCTGAAGATGATTTTCACACCACCGCTGCTGACACGTGTGCCTGTGCCGGGACGTTCGCGCCAGTAGTCGTACCAGCGACGCACGAGCTCCACCACGAATTCATCCTGATTGTGATTGTAGGCATTTGCCGGCTGACCATTATGGAGCGGTCCCTCGCCCTCGGGATGGTAGGGATAGGAATAGGAGTCCCAGTTCTTGCGCAGACCTTCGTCGCGGCAGTACTCCATGGCCCACATAGGGTGTTTGGCACTCTTGTTGATATATAGCATCTCGCCTCCGTATTCCGACTCGTTGATGTCGAGCATCTCGCGCGAGCCTACAGCACGTCCGCCATGGGGGTCGTACTGGTCGCGTATGGCTTTCAGTTCCATCACATGCTCGCGACTGATTGACTCGTTGCCACCCTCGTAGAATATGATTGAGGGATTGTTGCGGTTGTAGATGATGGCATCGCGCATCACCTCGGTGCGCTGTCGCCAGCGGTCGCCCTCCACATCTTTCTCGCTGTCGCCTGCCGGCATGGCCTGCATGAGTCCCACGCGGTCGCACGACTCTATGTCTTGCTTCCACGGTGTGATGTGCATCCAGCGCACGGTATTGGCTCCGCTCTCGACCATGAGGCGGTTGGAATAGTCGCTGAGCCAGGCGGGAACGCTGATTCCCACGGCCGGCCACTCGTTGCTGGTGCGCTGTGCATAGCCTTTCACCTGTATCACACGGTCGTTGAGCCACACCATGCCCTGACCGAAGCGTGTGGTGCGGAAGCCGGTGCGGGTCACTACCTGGTCGAGGGTCTTGCCGCGCGAGTCGATGATGGCGGTAGTGATGTCGTAGAGGTTGCCCTCGCCCACCGACCACCAACGCACGCCCGAGAGGTTGAATTGTGTTTTCAGCACACGTGTCTCGCCTGGCTGCAGGGTGGCGGATGCCGACTCGGCCGATGTGTCTTCGGCCTGTGCCCTGAGGCGTATGTCCTGCGGCTTGCCACTCTCGTTGCGCACCTCGGTCTCAACACCTATAGTGGCTGTATGGGCCGATATGTCGGCATGGAGCAGATAGACGTAGGTTCCGGTGGTTTGCAGGTTGGAATAGAGCGGGAGGGTCTGATACACCTCGCCCGTGATGTGAAGCCACACGTTTTTCGAAATGCCGCCATAGTTGACGTTGAAGTTGCGGTCGTTCCACTGGTATTTGCTGTTCGACGACCGTTCGCGATCGTCCCAGTCGTTGTCGGTCTTCACCTCTATCTTGTTCTTCCCTTTATGGACAAAGGGTGTGAGGTCGAAACCGAATGCCATGACTCCGTTCTCGCTTATGCCCACGAGCTGGCCGTTGACATACACGTCGGCTGCCTGACGCACACCTTCGAACTCGATAAATACTTTCTTCCCCTTAAGGTCGGGCAGGGTGAAGTCTTTGCGATACCACACCACGGAATCGGGCAACTGCTCGATCGACACGCGGAATGCATAGTCTTCGTTCCATGCGCGTGGCAGTGTGACAAGTTCGGCCGATGAGCCGATGGTCCACCCTTGGTTGAAGTTTATCTTACGCTGGGCATGTGATGCCACTGCTACCATCAGGACTACAATGGCCAAAACAATTCGTCTGTTCATATTGAGTTTTTGAGTTTTTAAGTTCTTAGTTGAACGCAAAGTAATGAAGTAATTCGTGCTACGTCTTAAGAAATGCTGTGCATTTGCAGGAGTACGAAGAGAGGCATCCGCAGGGCTCTGCGACACTTTGCAGTGTTATGACACTCTCTAATACGATTCCAACTTCTTTCTATCTTTGCGTTCATTTGCTTGAGTTTTTGAGTT
>CAMVDC010000039.1 GCA_947166155.1 uncultured Prevotellaceae bacterium
CATCGGCCACGTCGGCCACCATCTCACCATATATTGTGCCTCGTCCTACGGTTGACATATACACGCGTCCATATACGTTCATGTCGCCGCAGATGGTCTGTGCGTTGCCCGGACCTCCGAATTGGTGCATGTCGTCGTTCACCCTCACCCAGCTTTTCCCTTCATCATCGCTGCGGTATATCCCTACAGGCATGGTGCCCGACGGGCGTCCCCAGATGAAGATGGCAGGGTAGGCCCCCTCGGCCGGCGCATGTTGCACTCGACACTCGTATGACTTGTGACTTAAGTGTTCCGTCGGCTCCTGTTGTCACCCTACTGATACCCAATGTGCCGCGTGCCACCAACACCTCGCCCGTGCGGTCGCTCACCACGGCCAGTCGGCTGACGCCATTGCTCATAGCAGTGTAACGTGCAGCAAACTGCCGTGTATCGGGGTCGTAGGTATATACATACAGACGTCCGGAGTGCAGGGCATAGAAGCGACCGTCGGTGTGGTAGTCGGGGTAAATGCGTGTGCCCGATGGTATGGTCGTGATTTGAGTCCAGATGTTGCCGTCGTCGGTGGTGAAATAAGGCGAATGCCCGTTGGGCGAAACGATGAGCATGTTGCCCGATGCGCTGAGTGCGCAATGTGAATATGACACATCGGCAAGCGGACCGGTCACTTCGCTCCAGCTACGTCCTCCGTTTTTCGTCTGATAAATTCTGCTGCCCACTCGGACCATACGCCCGACATCTTCTCCTGCCACCGTGATGCAAGCCGTTGTTCCCATCGATGGTGTATAGCGTGTGGAACGGCTTGTGGGTGTGTCGTACATGAAGCCGTCGTAGTCGCCTATGGTGGTGAGCAACGGCGCACCGGCCACACTCACGATACTCTGCGGCACGGTCTCTTCAAGCCCGTTGACCGCCATTTTGAACGATGGGGTAGAGGCAAACACGTTTTCTGTGATGAAGATGCCATTGCCCGACACGAAAAACGTGCGGCCCGATGTGGAACGGTCTATCTTAACCGACCCGCACCAATGTAGCTGTGCCGATGCTTTGAGCCATGTGACCGTAGGTTCGCTAAACCGTGCTTTTGTCATTATGTTGGTCCAGGTCTTTCCGCCGTTCCTCGACACATATATTTGGTCGCCCCATGTGGTGGCACCTGTACGCCACGGCTGATATTGCCATAGCGACATGGAGCACGCAACCAACCATTGGGCATTCGACGGCGATATCTGTACTTCGCCATACGACTCGCCTGTGGGCGATACGTCGGTCCATTCGCCACTCTGCAGGTCCAACTTCATAATCCCACCTTTGCCATTTGTGCCCGGGCCTTCTGCATCGGTGTATGTGATGTATGCCACGTCAGTGCCTACGGTACACCGGTGAGGCATATAATCGGTACGCGCATCATCAACTGCTGTCCATGTGTCGCCACCGTCGTCCGACCTGTACAGGTTGGTTCCGTTCTTGTATAACAGTCCCACAAGTATGGATGGCTGCTCATCGCCCGACTGCGTCGGCAGGAACTGCACGAATGCCACCTTACGATTATCGGGGAATGCCGTCGTGCCTACACGTCGCCAGGTCTTGCCTCCATTCGTGCTTCGCCACACACCGCGGGTGCGCGAACCGCAAAACAACACATCACCATCCACCGGACTCACAACAAGACGCTCGCCGCTCTGTCGCCCGCCGTCGTTGCCATGAGCTGGGAACTGACTGGTAACAGTGGCCTGTATGCTGAAAGTGTCGCCATAGTCGTCGGACACGAGTATGGCACTCATACCACTGCTGAAATAGCTGGTGCCTGCATATATATAAAGCTTGTTGGGATGCTGAGGGTCGATGGCCATACTCTCTATACCCATCAAGCCACATTGCGACTCACTTATCCAGTCGGTTATAGGCTTCCATGTCTGTGTACTGCCTATCCATCGGTAGGCTCCACCAACGTCGGTACGTGCATAAATCAACGTGTCGTCGGTCTCGGTCGTGATAATGCCCGACACGAAACCACCGCCGCCAACCGGCAGCGAACCCCATTCGTAGTGTGTGCTGTCGGCATACAAACTGGTTGAAATAATGGTTAGGAGAATGAGTGCTTGTTTCCGCATAATGAATAGAATAGTTTTCTTTATGATGAAAAGACTGGCTTTCTTTCTGATGAATAGAATAGTTTTCTGTATTATGAACGTGTTTGTCCTAAAACAATAGGCACATTCGCATATCTTCTCTATCCAGGATGTAACTCCACCGCAGGATATCATGGCTCGAAGCCAATGTAAAGAATGCGAATGTGCCTAGAAATCTGTGATTACTACGACTGTATCAGTCGCTCAGCTTGCGAGCTCCGTCGCCAATCACTACATCGATCACCTTGCAGTCCTTGCCGAAACGCTCCTTGTACTGCTTCTTGGTCTCTTCGATGAAAGTGGGGTAGAGCTGTGTACTTACTAGGTTGATGGTGCATCCGCCGAAGCCGCCGCCCATGATGCGCGAACCGGCCACACCGCAGTCTTGAGCAAGATCAACGAGGAAGTCGAGTTCTTCGCAGCTCACTTCGTAGTCTTTCGACAGTCCTTCGTGGGTTTCATACATCTTTTCGCCTACAGTCTCGTAGTCGCCGTTGTTGAGGGCATCACACACTGCAAGCACGCGGTCAACCTCGCCAAGAACGTATTTTGCACGACGGTAGTCAACCTCGCTCACCTTGTCCTTCACTGCCTCCAGGTCTTCCCATGTGCAGTCGCGCAGTGTCTCTGCTTCCGGCTTGAATGCCTTGATGGCAGCAACCACGTTTTCGCAGCTCTGACGGCGGTCGTTGTAAGGACTGCCCACGAGTTCGTGCTTAACGCATGAGTTGATGAGCACCAGCTTGTAACCCTTTGGATTCCAGGGGAAATACTCGTACTCGCCCGAGCGGCAGTCGAGACGCATGAGGTTGCCTTTCTTGCCAAATACCGATGCGAACTGATCCATGATGCCACACTTCACTCCGATGTAGTTGTGCTCGGTGGCCTGACCTACCTTGGCGAGGGTCATCTTGTCGATTTTGCCACCGCCGAACATGTCGTTGAGTGCAAAGGCATAGCAGCTTTCGAGTGCTGCGCTCGACGACATGCCCGAGCCGAGAGGTACGTCGCCTGCAAAGGCTGTGTCGAAACCTTCTACAGGCACACCCAGTTTCATCATTTCCTTTGCCACACCAAAGATGTAGCGGAAGTGAGTGGCGCGTGGACCCTTCTCATCGTCGAGGGAGAATTCATAATAGTCTTTCAAGTCGATGGAGTAAGCGCGGATGTTGCGTGTTCCGTTGGGCTTGATTTCAGCAATCATACCTTGCTGTACTGCACCTGGAAATACGAATCCTCCGTTGTAGTCGGTGTGCTCACCGATAAGGTTGATACGTCCAGGTGCTGCATAAATTGTTCCTGTGGTGCCGTCGAAGTGCTTGATGAAACGGCTGCGTACGTCGTCGATAGTTAGTTTCATAATCGTTTGCTATTTTTTTGTTAATATTTATTGTTTGCTGTTGGCTGGTGGATTGTTTATCGCTCCACTCCAAACTTATATATAGTCTTTTGTGTGTATTTCTCTCCAGGACAGAGCACCACCGATGGGAAATATGGGCGGTTGGGGCTGTCGGGGAAGTGTTGTGCCTCGAAGCAGATGGCACTGCGGCGTGGATAGGTGGCTCCGTGTGTACCTGGCTGACCTGTGCCCCAGTTGTCGGTGTAGCATTGCACACCTGGCTCGGTGGTCCATACCTCCATGGTGCGGCCGGTGTGTGGTTCCACTATCTTGGCGGCAAAGCTGAGTTCGCCCACTTCCTTCTTGTTGAGCACATAGCAGTGGTCGTAGCCGGCACCGTTCTTTATCTGAACATGGTCGGCATCAATGTCACGGCCTACAGGCTTCGGCTTGCGGAAGTCGAACGGAGTGCCTTCGACAGAGTCTATTGTTCCGAGTGGAATTGCTCCTGGGTCGATTGGAATATAGTGGTCGGCATTGATTTGGCAGATGAGGTCGTCGATAACAGGAGTTGGGTTTGCAATACCTGCCAAAGCAAAATATCCGTGATTGGTAAGGTTGATGACTGTTTTCTTGTCGGTGGTTGCTTCGTAGTCGATGATGAGTGCGTTGTCGTCGTCGAAAGTGAATGTGACAGTGATGTCGAGACGTCCAGGGAAACCTTCCTCCATGTCTTCTGAAATGAGGTGCAACTTCAATGTCTGGCAGTCTACTTGCTCTGCGTCCCAAACACGTGCGTGATAGCCTGTAGGGCCTCCGTGCAGATGGTTCTCGCCATTGTTGATGGCTAAAGTGTACTCTTTGCCGTCGAGGGTGAAGCGGCCCTTGCAGATGCGGTTGCCATAGCGGCCGATGAGTGTGCTGAGGAATGGCTCGGGCTTGTTGATGACATCCTTGATGTTGTCGTGACCCATAATCACGTTGGCAACCTTGCCGTCGCGGTCGGGAACCATGATGGCTACCATGGCACCACCGTAATTTGTGATAGAAACTTCGTAACCTTGTTTGTTACGCAATGTGTACAGATCGGTCTGTTTGCCTTGAACTGTGGCTTGATAGTCTTCGCGCTTCAAGCCCGACAGATTTTTCTCTATGATTTCGCTCATAATGCGTATAGGTTTTTTGTTAATAATAGATTTATGTGCAAATAAAAGGATTTTTTTTTGAACGTGCAAATTATTTCGCAACGATTGTTGATATTTGATGCTTTTTTTCTAAGAAACATAGTAAATCGGCAACTACGTAGCTACTTCCGCCTACAAAAACAAGGTCGTCGGGGTTTGCCGATTCGAGTGCCGAAATGTAGGCCGCGGCAACAGTGTCGAAGGTCGAACCGTGAAGTCCGTGCCGCTGTGCCAAATCTGCCAAATCGTTGCTCGGCATGGATCGCCGCACCGAAGCCTGACAGAAATAATAGGTGGCATCACGCGGCATGAGTTGAAGCACACTGTTCACATCTTTGTCGCCAACCATACCAAAGACAATACGCAATGTGTCACACTGTTGTTCCTTCAACTGAGAGGCAACATAGCTGATGCCGCCTACGTTGTGACCAGTATCGCATATCACCCGTGGGTGGGTCTGAAGTGTCTGCCATCGACCTCTGAGGCCTGTATTTTCCGTTACGCGAAGCAAACCATCACGCACGGCATCATCGCTGATAGTATATGTTTCCTTGAGGTGAGATATGGCACAAAGTATGGTTTGCAGGTTCTTGACCTGATAGCTGCCTTTCAATTCAAAGTCGTAATGATGTGCAGGCTTGAATTGCTCTGCAAAAAAGATAGGCGCGCCTTGTGTTTCGGCTGTTGCCAAAAACACAGGACGCGTCTCGTCGGTCGTCTCGCCAATGACCACAGGCACCCCTGGCTTGATGATGCCTGCTTTCTCACCTGCAATCTGGGCAAGTGTGTCGCCCAGTAACTGGGTGTGGTCGAAACTTATATTGGTGATAATCGAAAGGTCGGGGGTGATGATGTTGGTACAGTCGAGTCTGCCGCCAAGGCCCACTTCGACTACGGCCACATCGACTTTCTCTTCAGCAAAATACTTGAAAGCCATGGCGGTTGTCAACTCGAAGAATGTGGGGCAGAGCGGCTCGAAGAATTCGCGCTCGTTGTCTACGAAATCCATCACATAGTCTTCGGGTATCATCTTGCCGTTCACCCTGATACGTTCTCTGAAGTCAACAAGATGTGGTGAAGTATAAAGCCCTACACGATAGCATGATTCCTGCAACACCGATGCGATGGCGTGTGAGCACGACCCCTTACCATTTGTTCCTGCTATATGAATAGTGCGAAAGGACTTGTGTGGGTGGCCGAAGTGCTCGTCAAGCAGCATCGTATTTTCTAATCCTTCCTTATATGCTGACGAACCGACATTCTGAAACATCGGAACCTGCTTGAAAAGATAGCTTGTATATTCGTTGTAGTCTCGGCTCATTGTGGGTTGTGGAAATGGATTGTAGGTTTAAAAAACTGTGGATGCTTATTCCTTTAACTTTGATGGTATCTACATTGATTGCGGGATATATATAAAGCAGGAAGTAATCATTCAAAGAATGACTTAAACTTCCTGCATATCTTCTCTTTAATGCTGTCGGTCGGTACGAAGTTATCGCTCGCTGCCATCTTCTGCACCATCTCTTTCTCTTCTTTGTTGAGGGTTTCTGGCACATAGATATTGACGTTTATGATTTCGTCGCCGCGCACTCCCTTGTTGTATCCTTGCACCTCGGGTATGCCCTTGCCACGAAGTCTGAGCGTAGTTCCGGGCTGAGTTCCTGGCGAGATGGCAATCTTTGCCTTGCCTTCCACTGTCGGTACTTCCACATTTCCTCCAAGTATAGCAGTAGGAATTGGGAGCACGAGATTGTAGATGAGGTTGTTGCCATCGCGCACCAACTGGTCGTCGGCTTTCTCTTTTATGATAATCTGAAGATCTCCGTTCACTCCATTGTGCTTTCCTGCACCACCTTTACCTGGCACGTTCAGCACCATGTCGTTAGCAAGTCCTGCAGGGAATTTCACTTCCACGATGTCTTCACCCATCACGATGCCTTCGCCTTGGCAGTGCTGGCATTTGTTTTTAATCACGGTTCCTTCGCCGTGACATTCAGGGCAGACGCTCTGAGTGCGCATCATTCCCAGAAAACTCTGCTGGGTCTTTATCACGTATCCGTTTCCTTTGCATGTGGGGCATGTGGTAACCTTGCCGTCTTCGGCTCCGCTACCATGACAGTGGTCGCAAGTTACGTGCTTGCGTAGTTTGAATTTCTTGGTCGTACCGTTTACTATCTCATCGAGATTCAGCTCTACCTTCAGTCGCTGGTCTTGTCCTTTATATGTGGGTTTGCCTCCGCCGCGTGAACCTCCAAATCCGCCGAATCCGCTGAATCCGCCGAATCCGCCACCAAACCCTCCGTTTATGATGTCGCCAAACATCGAGAAGATGTCGTTCAGGTCCATGCCTTGACCGCCGAATCCGCTGGCACCGCTCACTCCTTCATGTCCGTACATGTCGTAGCGTTGCCGTTTGTCGGGGTCGCGAAGTATGTCGTATGCTTCGGCTGCTTCCTTAAATTTTGCTTCGGCTTCTGCATCACCCGGGTTGCGGTCGGGGTGATACTTGATAGCCATCTTCTTGTATGCAACCTTTATTTCTTCGGCGCTTGCTGACTTGTCGACACCAAGCACCTCATAGTAATCTCTTTTCGCCATATCGTAGGTTTAGTTGGCCACCACCACTTTTGCAAATCTTATTACTTTGTCGTTGAGCATGTAGCCTTTGTTTATGCAATCGACCACTTTGCCTTTTTGCTCGTCGCTTTGGCTTGGTATCATTGTCACAGCTTCATGATAGTTCACATCGAAGTCCTTGTCTTTGGTATCGATTGGCTCTACGCCTTGCGACTTCAGATACTTCATGAATTTGTCGATGATGAGGTCAACGCCTTGCTTCACGGCGTCGAGTTCTGTTGCTTGGTCTATCTGTTGCTGTGCTCGCTCGAGGTCGTCAATCACGGGCAGCAGTGCTGTCAGTACCTTTTCGCCTCCGTTGAGTATGAGTTCGGCTTTCTCTTTCATCACTCGGCGGCGATAGTTGTCGAACTCAGCAACTTGTCGCAGGTATTTGTCGTTCAGTTCGGCAATCTTTTCGTTGGCAAGTTCCAGTTCGCTCTTCTCGTCTTTCTTTTCGTCTTTCGGTGTTTCGTCGGTTTCGGGGCTCTCTGCCTGTTCTGCATTTTGTTCTGCATTCTGCTTTTCGAGCTCTTCCGAATCTTCAATCTTTATGTCTCTTTGTTCCTTCATTTTATCTTTCAGTTTGTAGTTTCTTTTCTTCGTAGAGTGCAAATTGTGTGCCATGTGGTTGCCGTATTGTTTATTCTGCCATTATGTCGTTGTCGGTATAGCTTTTTGGCAAGGGCCGTTGATTGTAGCCCGATGCCATTGTTTCGCCGTATGCTCCGGCCGAGAGTATAGCTATGATGTCGCCGCGTTGGGTTTGTGGCAAACTGATGTCGGTGGCAAATACGTCGCTTGATTCGCATACAGGTCCCACTACATCATAAGTCTCAGCGGCTTTGCTGCTGCTCAGGTTCTTTATCTTATGGTGTGCTCCATAGAGTGCGGGACGTATCAGTTCGGTCATACTGCCGTCGATAATAACGAACTTCTTGTTCGTGTTGTCTTTTACGTACAACACTCGTGTGATGAGGCTACCACATTGTGCCACGATGGCACGTCCCAATTCGAAGTGCAGTTCCTGACCGTCGCGCAACTTCAGGTTTTGCCTGTATACTGCGAAGAACGACTTGAAGTCGGGTAGGGGATTTGTGTCGGGGTTGTCGTAGTCGATACCGAGTCCGCCTCCTACATTTATTATTTTCAGTTTTATGCCTTGATGGTCGAGGTCATCTTGCAGTTCATTAATTCGATTACACAGGGCGATGAAGTCTTCCATCTCTACAATCTGGCTGCCGATATGGAAGTGCAGACCTATCAGTTGCGTATGCTCCATCTTTTGTGTCAGGCCGATGACATGCATCATGTGTGCCATGTCGATACCAAACTTATTGTCCGAGAGTCCTGTCACGATATTGGCATGTGTGTGTGCTCCAACATTAGGGTTTATGCGCAGGCAGACATTAGCAGTTGTATGTGCTTGTTGTGCCAGTTGGTTTATCACCTCAAGTTCGGGCACGCTCTCCACATTGAAGCATCCGATTTCGTATTTCAGTCCTGTCTCTATCTCCCAGTCGGCTTTACCAACTCCTGCAAACACAATGAGTTTGGGGTCGAATCCAGCTTGGCATGCCAACTCTATTTCTCCACCGCTGACGCAGTCGATACCAAATCCTGCTTGCTGAATATGTCGCAGCACCACGGGGTTGGCGTTGGCCTTTATGGCGTAGTGCATCACGTATCGGCTGTCTTTGCTCATTTCTTGCTTCAGGCTGTCGATGGTCTGTTGCAACAACTCCTCATTATAATAATAATAAGGTGTGGCAAAGCGTCCGAGTTGTGATGCTTGTGGTTTTATTGTCATGTCGTTGTTATGTCGTGTTGTGTGTGATGGTATTTTTATTTCGTGTGTGTTGTGTGTTCGCGTGTCGTTTTCGCGTCTTTATTTGTTGAACAGGTGGTTGCTCAGCGATTGCAGTGCTTTCTTCTTGTCGGCAGCAGCCACGAGGAACGATATGTTGTGGTTGCTTCCTCCGTAGCTTATCATGCGAACGGGCACTTCCTTCATCGTCTCGGTGGCAAGCGACTCGAAGCCTATGTTGTGCCAGTCGAGGTCGCCTACGACACAGATGATACACATGTCGACATCAACAGTCACGGTACCCAACTTCTTCAGTTCGTTGAGTATCTGACTCAGGTTGGTTGTGTTGTCGATTGATACCGATACTCCCACTTCGCTTGTGGTCACCATGTCGATGCTTGTCTTGTAGGATTCGAATATCTCGAACACCTTTCTGAGGAAACCGTATGCAAGCAACATGCGGCTCGATGTGATGTTGATGGCAGTGATGTTGTCCTTGGCTGCCACGGCTTTTATGGTTCCACGCTGTGTCTTGTTGCTTATGATGGTGCCTGGTGCTGAGGGGTCCATTGTGTTGAGCAACCTCACTGGTATGCCTGCAAACTTGGCTGGCTGAATGCATGTGGGGTGCAGAATCTTGGCACCGAAATATGCAAGTTCTGATGCTTCTTCAAAGCTGAGCTGACCCACTGGCGATGTCTTGTCGACGATTCGTGGGTCGTTGTTGTGCATACCGTCGATGTCGGTCCATATCTGAATCTCACTTGCACCGATAGCAGCACCTATGAGTGATGCCGAATAGTCCGATCCACCGCGTTGCAGGTTCTCCACCTCGCCGTATGCATTGCGGCAGATGAAACCTTGGGTGATGTATATTTCGTGTTCTTCCTCTTCCGACATGATGAGTTTCAGTTTCTCGCGTATGTACTCAAGGTCGGGCTCACCGTTTTTGTCGGTACGCATGAACTCAAGTGCTGGCAGCAATGCCGAGTTGATGCCTTGCTCCTGCATGTAGAGAGCCACCATGTTGGTACTGAGTATTTCTCCTTGTCCTACAATGATTTTCTCTTCAAACATTGTGAAGATGCCTTTGGTGAACGAACGTATGTAGTCGAACTCCTGTTGCAGAAACTCTGTGGCCTTATGCTTGTATTCTTCGCTTGTGTAGAGGTCGTCAACGTGTTGGAAGTATTTTTCTTCCAACTGGTTGATAATCTCGTTGGCTCCCACAGGGTTTTTCTTGTGCAGGTAGTCGGATATTTCATATAGCATGTTTGTTGTGCCCGACATTGCTGAGAGCACTACAATCTTCTGTTCGCCATCGGTGATGAGTTTCACCACGTCTTTCATCCTTTGAGGTGTTCCTACGGATGTGCCTCCAAACTTCAGTACCTTCATTGTCTTGTCTGTGTGTGTCTTGTTATTGTTTTGTTGTTGTATTCTATGTTTTTGTTTATTCTATGTCTTCGAGTATTTCGAAGTCTGCCTCGTTGTAGGCTTGCTTACGCTTGTCGCTGCCGGTTTCTGCTGCCATGTCATCCTCTGCCTCGGTGGCTGAAGGGTAGATGTCTGCAGTTTCTTCTATATCTTCGATTATCTCCATCTCGGTGTCAGCGTTCATGCTGTGAGGCTCTTCTTCGTCGTCGATTTCGGCTTGCAGTTCGAGCAATTTCTTGTTGGCATGCTTTATTTCCACCAGTGCCTTGTCTTTACACTCAAATGTGCGCTCGGGATAGCGTTCCACCAGATGCAGGTTGTGGGTAATCATCAGTACCGTCACTCCTTGTTCTTTCACTATCTTGCGCAGCAGTTCGGTGATTAGCCGGCTGGTTTCTGCGTCGAGGTTGCCGGTTGGCTCGTCGGCCAGTATCAGTTTCGGGTTGTTGAGTATGGCACGTGCTATGGCAATGCGTTGTTGTTCTCCGCCCGAGAGTTCGCTTGGCAGTTTATAGCCTTTGGTTTCCATGCCCACGAGTGTCAGTACCTCTTTTATGCGGTCGTCGATCTCCACCTTGTTCTTCCATCCGGTTGCTTTCAGCACAAATCGCAGGTTGGCGTCGACGGTGCGGTCGGTCAGCAGTTGGAAGTCCTGGAAGATGATGCCCAGCTTTCTGCGTAGTTCTGGCAGGTGCTTGCGTCGCAGGCTTGCCATATCATATTCCATCACATGGGCTTCTCCGCTGTGTATGGGCAGTTCGCCGTAGAGGGTCTTGAGCAGTGAACTCTTGCCCGAGCCCACTTTGCCAATGATGTAGACAAATTCGCCTTCATCTACCGAGAAGGTCACGTCTCTCAACACTTCCTGTGTCTCCTGATATACTTCTACGTTTTTGTATTCTATGAGCATGGTCTAAAATGTTGATTGTTGATTGTTGAACGTTGAGTGTTGATTGTCAATCTGTCAGTGTTTGTGCCACTGTGGGTCGTGGCGCTCTATGAGTTCGCGAGCTATGTCTTCGATGCTCAGTCCCTTCGATGTGAGCAGCACGATGAGGTGGTACATCATGTCGCTGGCTTCGTAGATGAGGCGTTCGTTGTCGCCTTTCATCGATTCGATTACCAGTTCCACAGCTTCTTCGCCCACTTTCTGTGTCATGCGGCTCAGTCCGTCGCGGAACAGGCTGGTGGTGTACGACCCTTCGGGCATCTCCTGGTGGCGGCGTTCGATGAATCGTTGCAGTTCGGTGAGGAACATGATGGGGTTGTCGTTATCCTCGTCCCAGCATGTGTCGGCACCGGTGTGGCACACGGGGCCTACGGGGTTCACCTTGATGAGCAGTGTGTCGTTGTCGCAGTCGTTCTTTATGCTCACCACGTTGAGGTAGTTGCCGCTTGTCTCGCCTTTGGTCCACAGGCGCCCTTTGGTGCGGCTCCAGAATGTCACCTTGCCTGTCTCTACTGTCTTTTCGTAGGCTTCTTTGTTCATGAAGCCCAGCATCAGCACTCGCAGGGTCTTGTCGTCTTGTATGATGGCTGGCACCAAGCCATCCATCTTGTCGAAGTCTATTGTCATAGTCTTACTGTTATGTTCTGTTGTTTCAGGTATTCTTTTAGTTCGCGTATGCCTATCTCGCCAAAGTGGAACACGCTGGCGGCCAGCGCTGCGTCGGCATGTCCCTGTGTGAATGCGTCGCGGAAGTGTTCCATGCTTCCGGCACCGCCCGATGCTATGACTGGTATCGTCAGTTCGTCGGCCAGGCGCGAGAGTGCCGTGTTGGCAAATCCTTGCTTCACTCCGTCGTGGTTCATGCTGGTGAAGAGTATCTCGCCGGCACCGCGTCGGTTGGCTTCGAGCGCCCAGTCGAAGAGGTCGCGCTCTGTCTCCACTCGTCCGCCGTTGAGGTAGCAGCGCCACTGTCCGTCGGTCTCTTTGGCATCGATGGCCACTACACACACCTGACTGCCGAAGTGTCGGGCAATCTCGTCGATGAGTTCGGGGCGTCGCAGTGCTGCCGAGTTGATGCTCACCTTGTCGGCTCCTGCACTCAGCAGGCAATCTACGTCGGCCAGTTCGTTGATGCCTCCACCCACGGTGAATGGTATGTTTATTTCTTCAGCAATGCGGCTCACCAGCTGGGTGAAGGTCTTGCGCCCTTCGTGGCTGGCAGTGATGTCGAGGTACACCAGTTCGTCGGCACCTTGCTCACTGTATGCCTTACCCAGGGCTATGGGGTCGCCAGCCTGTTGCAGGTTGACGAAGTTCACTCCCTTCACCGTCTGCCCGTCCTTGATGTCGAGGCATGGTATGATTCGCTTTGCTAACATTCTTTTATTTTTAATGAATAATGAATAATGAATAGCGGATGCTTCACATCCGGATGGATTAATCTTCAATCTTCAATTTTACTCTCCCTTCATATATTGCCTTGCCTACCACCACTTGGCGCACTCCTATTGCGTCGAGTTGCTCGATGTCGGCCATCTGTCCCACACCGCCGCTGGCTATGAGGTTGAGGGTGGGGTAGTGGTTGAGTATTTTCTTGTAGAGGTCGATGGCAGGGCCTGCAAGCATTCCGTCTTTCGATATGTCGGTGCAGAGCACGTTCTTTATACCGTATGCCATGTATCTCTCAATGAACGGCAGCAGGCTTTCGTCGCCTTCTTCCTTCCAGCCGTTGATGCTGATGCGTTCGTTCTTCACGTCGGCTCCCAGGATGATGTGGTCGGCTCCGTATTCGTTGAGCCATTTCGTGAGCAGGGTGGGTTGGGTCACTGCCACACTGCCTACGGTCACTATCAGTGCACCGGCATCAAACACTTTCTTTATGTCGTCGTCGCTCTTTATTCCGCCTCCGAAGTCGATGATGAGGTTCGTCTCGCGTGCGATAGCCTCCACCACAGGCAGGTTTACCACATGCTTCGAGCGTGCACCGTCGAGATCGACCAGGTGCAGGCGTCGCACTCCTTGCGCCTCAAACTCTCGTGCCACATCTACTGGGTTATCGGCATACACCTTCTTCTCATCATAATCGCCCTGGGTCAGTCGCACGCACTTGCCGTCGATGAGGTCTATGGCTGGAATTATCTCAATCATCTATATCGTATTGTATTATACTTTGTAATCTAATTGGTTACGTCTTATTACCAACGGATATCGCTCTGGATGACGCAGGCTTTCCACTTCGAGGTCAACATCAAGATTTGGCCATTCTATTGCATGTTTGCCACACATCCTTACGTTGAGCACGTCTCTGATAGGGGCATCTTGCATCCATGGAATGCGATTATATGATATGAAATAATCACATCCTTGCACATTCAGCATTATTCCTTGCGCATTAATCATTAACACGCTTGCCGATGTGTCTGTTGTATTGGTCTTTAAAATAGTCTCCATATTGCTCTACAATGTCCTTAATTCTTTTAAGTTCGTGCATCGGAAATCCGTAGTTCTCTGCTAATTCAATAGTCGGCTCCAGCCAATACTTCGCTTCGTATTCTGCACGGAACACATGTATATGCATCCGCTCTTCCTCGTTCGAGAAGATTTTGAAAGTGTATCCACTCTCTCGCTTAAATACCGGACTCATGATTCACGCTACATTTCGAGGAAGTTTCTTATTATCCGTTCGCCCACCGCGCCGCTCTTTTCGGGATGGAACTGTGTGGCGTAGAAGTTGTCGCGATGCAGGGCCGAGCTGTAGGGCTGCACGTAATTGGTTGTGGCTATGGTGTCGTCGCACAGCGGTGCGTAGAAGCTATGTACGAAATACACGAACTCCTCCTTGCTCAGTCCTTTGAACAAGTCGGACTTCAAGTCGCCTATGGTGTTCCAGCCCATCTGCGGCACTTTGTCTTCATGTCGGGTGGGACGGAACTTCACCACATCCACGTCGAACACTCCGAGGCAGTCGGTGTCCTCCTCCTCGCTGTGACGGCACAGCAGTTGCATGCCGATACATATTCCCAGCACTGGCTGGCGTAGTCCCAGAATCACTTCGTCGAGGCGGTGTTGGCGCAGATATGTCATCGTGGTGCGTGCCTCGCCCTGACCTGGAAATATCACTTTGTCGGCCGACATCAGTGTCTCCACGTCGTCGGTCAACACGGCTTCAACCCCGCATCGGTGCAGTGCATTGAGCACCGAGCGGATATTCCCTGCGTTGTATTTTACTATTGCTACCTGCATATTAGGCTACAAAGGTAAGAATTATTCACGACATACACATCATGCCGCCCCGTTTTTTTGGATATGATGTGTGTAAATGTGGTTTGTGGTGCACAATTTGGGTGTGTTGCGATGCAATGGAAGTGGTGCAAAAGGGTTAGTCTCTAAGGAGTCATGCGAGTTTGGGAGGGTATCATGTTGCGGTTGATGCGCCGGATGGACTCTCCCACCTGAAAGGGGGAGTACCCAACGGGGGAGGGGGTCTCCTCTCCGAACGGTAATAGAGCTATCCAGCACAGACACCCCCTCCGCTTCGCTCGTCCCCCTTTCAGGCGGGACAGTCCATCCGGCACATCATGTCGCGGGGAGGATTAATCGCCGGATGGACTCTCCCACCTGAAAGGGGGAGTACCCAACGGGGGAGGGGGTGTCTTCTCCGGACGGTAATAGAGCTATTCAGCACAGATACCCCCTCCGCTTCGCTCGTCCCCCTTTCAGGCGGGACAGTCCATCCGGCAGTGGCAAATGGTATTACCGTACAGCAATGAGATCCTATGCAGTTCGAAAAACAGTCCGAGCCGTTCGGACTGACAGTTTTCACCGTTCGGACTGACAGTTTTCACCGCTCGGACTGACAGTTTTCACCGCTCGGACTGACAGTTCACACCGCACGGACTGTTTTGTTTCGCTGCAGGTATCAGCATGTGTTTATATATGTATCGCGATGTAAGTCACTGCTCACATCGGCCCATGGCGGCTGACATGATGTTGTGGCAATACTTAAAAAGTGTTGCATTTCTATAAATAAAAGTTAAATACGGGTGGCGAGGCAAAGAAAGTGGAACGTCATGTTTGCGTGTTTGCCATTTTTGCTGTTCCTTTGCAAGCGAAAACAAATAATGCGGACCCTCTCTGTCCTTCGGACATCTCCCCGTCATCCCCCTGCGGGGGACTGAGGGGGGACAAATCGGTTCTTCTCCCCCTCGCACTCCCCCAGGGGAGAGGGGGAGAGCCGTCCGGATGGTTATCCCGCGACCTCCCTCCCCATAAAGGGGGAGGGCTGGGGGAGAGGGTCTGGGAACTCGACTATTATGAAAGTACAGACACTGACAAGGAATGAGTTTCAGCTCATGTCGATTATGTGGGACATAAACCATGCGGCCAGCACGTGGGACATCATCGACCGATGGCCCGACCCGAAGCCGGCATACACCACCGTGGCTACCTGCCTGAAGGTGTTGCAGGAGAAGGGGCTCGTAGATTATTTCAAGCGCAACGGCGAGGGGAAGACCCACATGTATGTGGCTAAGCTGACACGTGCCGAATACACACGGCAGGCAATGCAGGAAGTGAAACACAACCTGTTCGACGACAGCATCAAGAAGATGTTCAACTTCTTCCTGCGCGAGGAAAACCTTACGATAGAGGAAATGCAAGAACTGATAAATGAGATGGAAGTATGGAACAAATGCTAATATACACCCTGAAATCGGCTTTAGTGCTCACATTGCTCTATTTGCCTTATACGCTGATGCTGCGGCGGGAGCGGTTCTTCCGCATGAACCGCATGACGCTGCTCGGCATCCTCGGCGTGGCACTCATCTTCCCGCTGTGCAAGACTCATGTGCCCGAAGTCACCGACCGTGCATCTGAGGTTATAGCCAACACTCAGATCATGGTATATCGTGCCGAGGCGATAATCACCGCATCGGGCACTGCCCGCAGTTGGGGCCTCATGGAATGGATTTCCTTCGTTTACGTCGCAGGTCTGGCTCTCGTCGTGGCATTCCGATTGTGGCAAGTGATGCAGATACGTCGCATCATCCGCTCGGGCTCGCTGTGGCGTCAGCGCGAGGCAGACGGTATCACAATCTATTGCCACGAAGGCAACGAGCCGCCGCTGAGTTGGATGCGCAGCATCGTCATCAGCCAATACGACTATAATAATAACCCACGCGAGATGTTGCTCCACGAACGTGCACACATCGGCTGCCACCACTCGTTCGACATCCTGCTGCTCATGGTGGTAGAGGCGGTGCAATGGTGGAACCCGCTGGTGTATATGCTCGGTTCAAGCCTGCGCGATGTGCATGAATACGAGGCCGACAACCATGTGCTGAGTCAGGGCGTAGAGTTGCAGACATATCAGCAACTGCTTGTGCGCAAGGCACTTGCCGGCACATCATGTCCGTTTGCCAACAACTTCAACCGCAGCAGTATCTCGAAACGCATAGCCATGATGCGACGTCACGACTCAAGTCCCTGGATGCGCAGCAAGCTGCTGATTCTGCTGCCACTTGCAATGGTGGCGCTGGTGGTTGCAGCATCGCCCGTAATCGAACCGCTCTTCATCATCGACGGTGTCGAGTCTACCGGCTATCGCTACCGCGACTTGCCCGAAGACAGCATACACGACGTGCAGGTGTTGCTGGGGTCGGTGGCCACCACATTATATGGCGATAAAGGACTGGGTGGGGTCGTTATCGTAAATACCGAGGAATGGGCGGCCGACACAGCAATGCGCGCCGACGATGATGAGGCTTATGAAGTGTTCGTCATTGCAGAAGAGATGCCCCGGTTTGTCGGAGGTGGTCAACCCCTGAACGAATACATCAACCAGCATCTCGTGTATCCGCCCGATGCCATAAAGCAAAACGTAGAAGCCGATGTGGATGTGAGGTTCGTGGTCGAGCGCGACGGTTCGCTCACCGATATCGTGGCAGTCGTCCACTCCACCAATCAGCCGCATCAGGAACAAGCATTGCTCCAGCTGTGTGAATCGGCCGAACAGCTCGTGGCAGGTATGCCACCATGGAAACCTGCACGACAGCAGGGCCGCAATGTGAGGGCAAGGTTCAGTCTCAACATTAAGTATCGGCTGCAATAACGTCCCTTTAACCTCTCCCCCGCTCCCACCGTCGCTCTGCTCCCCAATTGCTCCGATTCCGCAATTGCCCCCAAGGGGAGGTGCTTTATCCATCCGGATGGTATCCTCTCCCCTTCGGGGAGATAAGAGAGGGGTTTCCCTTTAACTCCCCTTGTAAATATCACTGCTGCATGTCCGAAAACGGACGTGTACAGCCATTGCTATACCTCTAAATCAACAAGAAAAGATGAAACTGACGACCATTATCATTGCCATGATGCTTGCGAGCAAGGTCGTGGCACAAACCGAGGCAATCGACACGGCGCAGTTCGTGGCCGTGTATGACTACGAGTGCAGAACGCAGAACGACGAGGGAACGCCCGTCACGGACAGGATGCAGGTCGTGGTGCAGGTGGGACGGACGGTGACGAAGTCGATGCCGCTCTCTGCCTACAAAGAAAAGGACATGGAAGAGGAAGATGACATCATAACAGCACATCAGGAGGCGTACTTGCACATGCCGACGGTGTGGACGGGCTACCCCAACGGGCAGACCACTGTGCGCGACTGGATTTTCCCCCATGAGTTCGAGGGCACTGAGCCGACACCAGAAATCGCGTGGACGCTCACCGATGATACACTGACCGTAAGCGGCTACTATTGCCAGACGGCCACTTGCAAGTTCCGTGGTGTGGCGTGGACAGTGTGCTATACCGAGGAAATCCCGTCGTCTGCAGGGCCGTGGCGGTTGCGCGGTCTGCCGGGATTGATAGTCAAGGCTGAGAGCGAGGCGCATACGTTCTGTCTCACAGAACTGAGACAGGAGCATACGCCCATCACCGCCCCGGAGAAGAACCCCGACGTGCAGCGCATGGCATATGCCAAGTTGCTGAAGCACCGCAACGACGTGTATGGCAACCGCCAATATCCCAAGAATCCCTTCTACCACGTGCCCGACCTCAATGGCCGTATCCTCTCTCTGGGCGGCAGCATCCGCCACATGGAAGTGTTCGAGTTTGGTGGTCAGCAGCTCGCGTTTGCCGACGGTCATCCCCTGCTGACAAAAGCGCATGTGTATCAACCACTTGAAGCAAAGTAGCAAGATATAAGTTAACAAGCAACAGAAAAGGAAACAATGAAGAACATATTGACAAGCATCACAGCCATCATCGCGCTTGCCGTCATGTCATGTGCTGGCCAGCCATCGCCCGACGGCATCAGAACTATGGTCATTGACCAAACGGTATTAGACAGTGCCGCGGTGCTGGTCATCGACAGCACGGAGCACTGCTTCGACTTCATGCCCGGTGCTCATCAGATGCTGGTCTATCATGACAGCATCGTCATCGTCAACCGCAGTGATCAAACGTATGGCGAACCCATCATTTCACTCTACGACCGTGGACTGCCCCTGCGCCGCCTGGCCGACTACATACCCCGTGGTTCGGGCGACGGCGAGATGGTGGCCTGCGGCATACATATTGCGGGCAACGAACTCTTTGTCAGCGACAGCTATTATACACATCGCTACTGCGCCATTCCTCTCAACAACCTACCGTCTGCCGATGAGTTGCACCTGTCACCGTCGGGCGTCGAGGAGCGCGGCGTGGCCATCACCCCGTTCCGCGACGGCTTGCTGGTCGAGAATCCGCAATGCTTTTCCGACGACGAGG
>CAMVDC010000040.1 GCA_947166155.1 uncultured Prevotellaceae bacterium
GACGCTCTTCCGATCTAACCCGATTTACGTCGCGACACATTCAGCAGGCACTTGGCGGTTTGGCAAACGAGTCGGTCACTGAGGTCGACCAGTATCTCGACCTTTTGCGCAGTAACAAGTCAACACGATCCAACCGCTTGTTGCCCGATTATGTGTTGTGTAGCAAGTTGTTGCAAGGCGATATGCGAGCATTCTTCCGACTTCTGCCCCGATATTATGCTACTGATGATGCCAGCCATGTCATGCGCCTTCCACGAGCTTACCGCGAAGCTCTGTTGCTACAAGCCAAGGCAATGGGGCGTAATGTGCTTAATAATTTTGCCGATACTCTCATGCTTGCCAACTATAAGTCGTATTGTGAGATAAAGGCCGCGGAGCCCGACTCGCTGGTTCGTGCCAACCGTCTGCATCGGCAGTTTGGCAATACGCTTTGGTGGCATTTAGATTATGAATAAAGTAAGTTTTGATTATGAACTATAAGATACTATCCGCAACTGCTGCATTGGTGCTGACCGTCACGTCGTGTTCTGAAAAATACGTCGTTGAGGGCACCACGGCGCAATATATAGCTGACGGTACGGTGGCCTACATCAAGCAGTTTGAACCCAGTACGACTGATGCCAACTTCCGTGCCATCGATTCGTGTGAGATTCTGCATGGCAAGTTTGATATGACCGGAGCCCTCGACTCGTCGATGATGGTGATTCTCAATATGGGTACCGACAACTTCCCCATGATACTCGAGCCCGGAAAGGTGACAGTTAGTATTGCCAACAATGTGGTGAAGATTGAGGGTACACCGCTCAACGACCGTCTTTATCGTTTCCTCACCAAGCGCGATTCGCTGCAGTTGCTGTTTGACGACCTGCCAAATCGTGAGAGCCTGATGTATCTTGATGGTTTCTCGCAAGATGAGATTGCTCAGGAGTTGGGAGCGGCCGAGTTGCGTCTGCACGATGAAGTCGACCGATTGGAAACGAAGTTTGTCATCGATAATTTCGACAATCCGCTGGGCATCACGTGGTTTCTGCGGCTGTGCTACGAGGCTCAGGCGTGGTATGGATTCCCTACCACCACACCTCAGATAGATGAAATCTATGGTCAGGCACCTCTCGAGTTTAAGCAAAACCGTCTTGTGTCGGCATATATGAAGCAGGTCGATGCCAGTCCTTTGGATTCTGATACTGAAACCAAGGATTCTGATACTGAAACGAAAGAATCGGATGATGAACCTCAGGAATCAGAACCATAAGCCGATGTAGGTGGAATCATAGGTCACAACTCTGCAAACCGCTTGTTATCAATCCAGTAAGAACCAAACTGTAATTTATAATCCCACGAACGATATGTCAACACTCGATATCACATTGCTCATCATTGGTGCCATACTTCAGGTTGTAGGACTCATTGGTGCCGTTCTTCCCGTATTGCCTGGCGCTCCGCTCACCTTTGCTGGTATGGTGTGCTGTTGCATAGTATGTCCATCAACCCTCATGATAACCCTCACTGTTGTGATGGGTATATTGGTACTGATAGGTGCTGTGCTCGATTATGTAGCACCCACATTGCTTGTCAACAAGGCTGGTGGCAGCAAGAAAGCCAAGTGGGGGACGAACATAGGACTGATTGCCGGATTGTTGTTTGCACCGCCATTGGGTGTCATCATAGGTCCGTTTCTCGGTGCATTTGTGGGCGAGATGATGGAAACCAACAAGGCCAAGCACTCGTTCAAGGTGGCGGGCTACTCTTTCCTCTCGTTATTGCTGGGCACTTTGTTCAAGTTGCTGCTGTGTTTTGCTATGATTGTCATATCTATACTATGTGTCGGTGTTCATTACATCCCCGACTCTGCCGTTGAGCAGGTGAAGCAGTGGTTTGGCAGTTTATAGCACGTTAAGGCATTCTTGAATGCTCGCTTTGCATTCACCCTTTATTTCGTTCAACACTGATACGTTGTTACACAAAATCGGTCATTAGCACTTGATTGTCTAATGACCGATTTTTGTGTTGAATGGCGATTTTGTGTATTACTTTATTCCATAGAATGCTTTGAAAGCTTTGCACACATATTCTTGGTCGGTCACGCAGATAGTTTCGCGTACACTGTGCATGGCCCACATGGGGTTACCCATATCTACGCCTCGCATCGGCATCTGTGCTGTCAGTATGTTGCCCAGTGTGCTGCCGCCTGCCGAGTCGCTGTGGTTCACGAAGTATTGAACGGGCACTTCGGCTTTGCGGCATATCTCAGCAAAGACGGCTGCACTGTCGGCATCGGTCACATACTTCTGGTTGGCATTGATCTTGATCACCGGACCGCCTCCCATCACGGGGTGGTTCGTGGGGTCGTGCTTCTCGGGGTAGTTGGGATGCAGGGCATGAGCCATGTCGGCACTTATCATGAACGATCGCTCGATGGCTTGTATCATTGCTTCTTCGGTGCCGCTTTGCTTGATGCAGATACGTGTGAGTATGTTTTTCAGCACTGGCGATGCAGCTCCCTGCTTGGTGCCGCTTCCTGTCTCTTCGTTGTCGAAGATGGCAAGCACTTGTGTCATATCGCTGGTGGTGGAGTTGAGCATGGCATAGAGTCCTGCGTGTACCATTGCGAGGTCGTCGAGGCGTCCGCTGTTCACAAATTCATGATTCAATCCTGTGATTGTGGCTGGTGTGGTGTCGTAGAGCGAGAGGTCGAAGTCGATGATGTCCTCCACCTTGCATCCCGCTTCTTGTGCGATGACCTCGAGCAGCATGCCGTCAGCCTCCAGTTCTTTGTTTATGATTCCCAACACAGGCAGCATGTCTTTCTGCTTGCTGAGGGGGTTGCCTTCGTTGACACTGCGGTTGAAGTGTATGGCCAGATGAGGAATGACGAGCAACGGACGGCTGATGCGTATGCGTAGCATGATGGGCTGAAGCGGGTTGTCGCTCCTGAGCATCACTCGTCCTGCAAGGCTGAGTGGGCGGTCGAACCATGTGTAGAGTATCGGTCCTCCGTAAACTTCGGTATTGAGTTTCACCATGTTGCCTTCACATCGCATGGCAGCATGCGGCTTCACACGGAATCCGGGCGAGTCGCTGTGAGCACAGATGAGTTTGAATCCAGCTTCGGCTGCGGGTCGTCGTCCCACTCTGAATGCAAACACTGCGCTCCCGTTTTTTGTCACGTAGTATTGGTCGCCGGCTTTCATTTCGGGGAATGGCTCTTCAGCCTTCAGTTCGTTGAATCCGGCTGCATGCAGCTGTTGTTCCACATAGCTGGCTGCAAGGAAGTTGACAGGCGATGCGTCCATCAGTTCCATCAGGCTTTGTAGTATATTCATAGTCTCATTTACTATTTAACCATTTACCAATTACCATTTATAGTTATTTATGCATTTACTATTTTACGATTTAATTCTATTTACTATTTGTCAATTTACGAATTACGATTTATGTACTATTTAATTATTTGGTTATTTCCATCCGGATGGACTCTCCCACCTGAAAGGGGGAGTACCCGCAGGGGGAGGGGGTCTTCTCCCCGGATGGTATTCCCCCTCCTTGGGAGGGGTTAGGGGAGGTTTCCCTTGGGAGGGGCAGGGGAGAGGGTCCGGCCTTCCTACTTCACCGGTATGTCATCGATTCGTGCCTGATGGCGTCCGCCGGCAAATTCGGTGTTGAAGAATTCGTCGAGGCACTGGCGGCATGTCTCTTCGTCGATGAATCGGCCTGGAAACACGATTACGTTGGCGTTGTTGTGCTCGCGGATGAGGTGAGCTATCTCGGGGCGCCACACCAGTCCTGCACGTATCGATTGGTGCTTGTTGAGGGTCATCGATATTCCTTCGCCGCTGCCACACATGGCTATGCCTGGATATACTTCGCCGTTCTCGATGCCGCGAGCCAGCAGGTGGCCGTAGGTGGCATAGTTGCAACTCTCCTCGCTGTAGGTTCCATAGTCTTTGTAGGCCAGTCCTTTCTCTTCGAGGTAACGCTTCACAAATTGTTTGAGGGGGAACGCAGCGTGGTCGGATGCGATGCCCACAGTCTTTATGTCCATATCGTTTAGTTTTTAGGTTTACTCCACAAAGTTATGAAAACTTTTTGAAACTCACCCTCACTACCGCACATTATTTTCACTTACATGCTCATTTCCTTCATTTCTCACCCTCCATTTATCCTCTTGCATTGTCATTGTATGCCATTATGCTCGGTCTTTTCTGTTGTAATTTACTTAACAAGTTTTGCTGCGCATATATAGAACTTTTGCTGCGCGTATATGGAAGTTTTGCTGCGCGTGCGGAAGAATTCTTTAATTTGCGACGCAAATTATTAAATTTGCGTCGCAAATTCATTAATTTTCCACGGAAAATTAATAAAACTACGTCGCAAATTAAAGAATTACTCCGCACTCGCGAGGTTTTTCTTGTGCACTCGCAGGCAAATTACTCCGCACTCGCGAGGTTTTTCTTGTGTACTCGCAGGCAATTTACTACGCACTCGCAAGGTTTTTCTTCTATTCTTGCGAGTTTATCCTTCTATTCTCGTGATTTCTTTCTCCCGCAAGCTTCGTTGTTTGCTCTCGCGCCCGCGCGCGTATATATATAAAGGTGTGGTGGCGGGTGGGGGTGTATTCATTGTTCATTTCCACTGTGAATTTGACGTTTTGAACACCTTTTTTACCTTCCAACTATCAGAAAGATTCCAAATCCTTCACTACATACGACATTTTTTTGTACCTTTGCAGCTTAATCACACAATAAACATTAACGAGACAAAACTATTTGTAAAGATGAACAAGATTGTAAGCAAGACTCAGTTTAGTGAGAAGGTGTTCCGCCTCGAGGTCGAAGCACCACTCATCGCACGTGCCCGCCGCGCTGGCCATTTCGTAATTGTGCGCACCGGCAGCGAGGGTGAACGCATTCCGCTTACTATAGCCGACAGCAATGTCGAAAAGGGTACAATCACACTCGTGGTACAAACCGTGGGCTACAGCACCACCAAGCTGTGCAGCCTGGGCGTGGGCGACTACATCACCGACGTGGTGGGTCCGCTCGGGCAGGCCACTCACATCGAGCGCTTCGGCACCGTGGTATGTGCTGGCGGAGGTGTCGGTGTGGCTCCTATGCTACCCATTATCAAGGCATTGAAGGAGGCAGGCAACCGTGTTATTTCGGTGCTGGCAGGACGTACGAAGGAACTCATCATACTCGAGGACGAAGTGCGTCGCCACTCGGATGAAGTCATCATCATGACCGACGATGGCAGTTATGGCCAGAAGGGCCTCGTGACTGCCGGCATCGAACAGGTGATACTGCGCGAGAAGGTCGACAAATGCTTCGCTATAGGCCCTGCCATCATGATGAAGTTCTGCTGTCTGCTTACCAAGAAATACGAGATACCGACCGACGTGTCGCTCAACACCATCATGGTCGATGGTACAGGCATGTGTGGAGCATGCCGCGTGACGGTAGGAGGCAAGACACGCTTCGTGTGTGTCGACGGACCTGAATTCGACGGCCACCAAGTGGATTTCGACGAGATGTTTAAGCGTATGGGCGCATTCAAGGCCGAAGAACTGGAGGAGATGAAGAAGTTGGAACAGAGCATATCTCCAGCATCCTCTCCTGATAGTTCATCTAGCCCATCTAGCCCATCTAGCTCATCTAGCCCATCTAGCCCATCCAGCCCCATTTCATCACTTCTCGACCGCAACGCACCATGGCGTAAAGAACTGCAAGCCAAGATGAAACCGAAGGACCGCACAGCCATCGAGCGTCAGCCGATGAACGAGCTCGACCCCGTTTATCGTGCCACCACACGCACCGAGGAGGTGAACACCGGACTTACCGAACAGCAGGCACTCACCGAGGCCAGCCGCTGTCTCGACTGCCCCAAGCCTACATGTATGGAGGGCTGTCCCGTTGGCATCAACATACCATCGTTTGTGAAAAACATCGAGCGCGGACACTATCTCGACGCAGCACGTGTGCTGAAGCAGACATCAAGCCTGCCGGCTGTGTGCGGACGCGTTTGTCCACAAGAAAAGCAGTGCGAAAGCCGATGCATACACACCAAGATGGGCCACAAAGCAGTGGCTATAGGCAACCTCGAGCGCTTCGCAGCCGACTACGAACGCCAAAGCGGACAGATGTCGCTGCCCGAGTGTCAGGCACCGAACGGTACGAAAGTAGCTGTCGTTGGATCAGGTCCTGCCGGACTAAGCTTCGCAGGCGATATGGCAAAACTGGGATACGACGTGACGGTATTCGAGGCACTACACGAAATAGGCGGTGTACTCAAATACGGAATACCTGAGTTCCGTCTGCCAAACGCAATAGTCGACGTGGAAATCAACAACCTCGAGAAGATTGGCGTACACTTTGTGAAAGACTGCATCGTGGGCAAGACTATCACGATAGCCGAACTGGAGGCCGAGGGATTCAAGGGAATCTTCGTGGCATCGGGCGCTGGTCTGCCAAACTTCATGGGCATACCAGGCGAAAACAGCACTGGCATCATGTCGTCGAACGAATACCTCACACGCATCAACCTCATGGATGCATCCAACCCAGCATCCGACACACCGATATGCAAGGCCCACAACGTGATGGTAGTGGGTGGCGGAAACACCGCCATGGACTCATGCCGCACAGCCAAACGACTGGGAGCCGACCGAGTGTTCATTGCCTACCGTCGTAGCGAAGCCGAAATGCCGGCACGACTCGAGGAAGTGAAGCACGCCAAGGAAGAGGGCATCGAGTTTATGACACTCCACAACCCAATCGAATACCTTGCCGACGAGAAAGGACACGTAACCGCCGTATGCCTGCAAAAGATGGAGCTGGGCGAGCCCGATGCATCAGGACGTCGCAGCCCCGTACCTATCGAGGGAGCCATTGAGCAGATAGATATCGACCTGGCTATAGTGGCAGTAGGCGTATCGCCCAACCCACTGGTACCCAAGTCGGTGGCAGGACTCGAACTCGGACGCAAGAACACCATTGCTGTAGGCGACAACATGCAGTCGAACATACCAACCATCTTTGCTGGTGGCGACATCGTGCGCGGAGGAGCAACCGTCATCCTCGCTATGGGCGACGGACGCCATGCCGCAGCATCGATGCACGAATACCTCACTGCATCATCGACGAAATGAAACATCGACGAAATGAAACAATAACGAAATGAAAGAATGAAGAACTGACCATCCGGATGGGTAACCACCCGCTATTCATTATTCATTAAAATTAGCACCCGCTATTCATTATTCATTAAAATTAGCACCCGCTATTCATTATTCATTATTAATTATTAATTATTAATTATATATTAAAATGTACTATCCACCATCCGAACTCATCATCAACCCCGACGGCACGTGCTTCCACCTGCACCTCCGTCCCGACCAACTGGCCGATAAGGTTGTCATGTGTGGCGACCCCGACCGAGTGAACACCATCGCGTCGTTTTTCGACACACGCGAGTGCGAGGTGTCGAGTCGTGAGTTCCACACCATCACCGGAACATATCACGGCAAACGCATCACCGCTATCTCACACGGAATCGGGTGCGACAACATCGATATCGTGGTCAACGAACTTGATGCACTCAAGAACATCGACTTCACGACACGCGAAGACCGACCACAACTCACTTCCCTCGACCTCGTGCGCATAGGTACATGTGGCGGACTGCAAGCCAACACACCGGTAGGCACATTCGTATGCAGCGAGAAGTCAATCGGTTTCGAAGGATTGATCAACTACTACGGCAACCGCGATGCAATATGCGACCTCGAGTTTGAGCGCGCATTTGCCGAACACCTCAAATGGGATTACCACAACCTACCATCGCCCTACGTAGTCGACAACAACCCCACGCTCCTCGACCAGATATGCGATGAAAGTCTTGGAATGATTCGTGGAGTCACCATATCGTGCGGAGGATTCTACGGACCGCAAGGGCGCCGACTGCGCATACCGCTTGCCGACCCCGAGCGCAACGACAAGATATGCTCTTTCGACTGGCATGGCTACCGCATCACCAACTTCGAGATGGAAAGCGCTGCACTTGCTGGCCTCAGCCGTCACCTCGGGCATCGAGCACTCACCGTGTGCATGGTCATTGCAAACCGCATTGCCCACGATGCCAACACAGGCTACAAAAACCAGATCGGCGACCTGATAAAGATAGTACTCGATAAGCTGTAAATGATAATATAAGTACAGCGATTCCTGTTATCAATCATATAATTATCATCAAGCGTTAGTGCGGCAAGGTTCGGCCTTGCCGTCAAGCTATAATATGACCAAACAAGAAACCTACACCCAACTCCTCGCCGACCTCAAAACCCTCATCTCAGGCGAACACGACCACATAAGCATCCTTGCCAACACAACCGCAGCCATACGCGAAGCATTCCCATTCTTCTGGATAGGCTTCTACCTCGTAAGCGAAGAACCGGGCTACCTCCATCTCGGTCCCTTCCAAGGCACCACCGCCTGCTTCAAGATTCCCTATGGTCGTGGCGTATGCGGCACTGCATGGAAGGAAAGCAAGACACAAGTGGTGCCCGATGTAGAGCAGTTCCCCGGCCACATTGCATGCAGCAGCCTCTCGCGTTCCGAGATTGTTGTACCTATGTTCAACCACATGGGCGATGTGATAGGAGTGCTCGATATCGACAGCACCGACCTCAACACCTTCGACGACATCGATGCCACAAACCTCGAGCAACTATGCAAAATCGTTGTCGACACCCTCTCTGAAGCCTAAAGACCTCAAAAACCTTAAGTATATGAAACGACTGCTCACATCCTTCATCCTCTGTTCAGTCATCAGCAGCATCAGTGCCATCGATTTTACTCACTCCACAATCGTATACGACAAGAACGACGCACCGCTGGTGGCACACATGGCTCAAGTCATGGCCGACGATATCGAACGTGTCTCGGGCATACGGCCACATGTGGCTACGAAGAAGGGTAGTGGGGCAAATGTCGTGATCGGTACGGTGCGTCACACCCGCCTTCATCGCGACCTGCAAAACACATGGGAACGTTTTGCCATCGATACACGCGATGATGGACGCACGCTCTGCATCACGGGTTCCGATGCGCGCGGTGTGGCTTATGGCGTGTTTCATGTGAGCGAAGCAATAGGTGTGAGTCCATGGTACTGGTTTGCCGATGTGCCTGCCGACAAGACTAATAAGCGAGTATTCGATTACAACGAAAACTATATAAGCCAGTCGCCAACAGTGAAGTACCGCGGCATCTTCATCAATGACGAGGATTGGGGACTCAAGACATGGGCCACACAGACCTACGAGACCGAACTCGGAGATATAGGTCCGAAGACCTACGACCGCATCTGCGAACTCATCCTGCGGCTGAAAGGCAACATGATGGCACCTGCCATGCACTCGTGCACAGGGGCATTCTACAGCCACCCCGAAAGTCAGACTGTGGCCGACAAGTGGGGAATCATGATAACCACCAGCCACTGCGAGCCACTGCTCTTCAACAACGCATCTACATGGGAGTGGGATAAAGAGCGCGACGGCGAATGGAACTACGAAACCAATAGTGCCACCATACTGAAGAAACTCGACGACCGAATACGCACGACCGCCACTTTCGACAACATCTACACCATGGGAATGCGTGGACTACACGACGAGGCGATGCGTGGCAGCACCGACCCGCAAGACCGCGCACGTACACTTGAAAAAGTATTCGACCAGCAGCGCAACATTCTCGAACGACACAAGCACAAGAAAGCTGAATCGTTGCCACAGATATTCGTGCCATACAAGGAAACACTCGACATATATGATGCAGGACTTCGCGTGCCCGACGATATCACTATCGTATGGCCCGACGACAACTTCGGCTATATGAAACGTGTGAGCAACAACAGCGAGCGACAGCGCAGTGGGGGCAGCGGTGTGTACTACCACCTCAGCTACTGTGGAGTGCCCCACGACTATCTGTGGCTGTCTACCACACCGCCCGTGCTCATGTACGAAGAACTGCTGAAGGCCTATACCGCAGGAGCCGACCGCTATTGGCTGCTCAATGTAGGCGATATAAAACCCATGGAAGTCGAGACACAAATGTTTATGGACATGGCCTTCAACCTCGATGCCTTCAACTACGAAAATGCCAACACATATCAGGCACAGTGGCTTTCACAGCTGTTTGGCAAGAAATACGAGGCCGACTTCCAGTACATACTCGACCACTACTACCGCCTGGCATGGGACCGCAAACCCGAGTTCATGGGATATGAGATGGAGTGGGATTCGCCTCAGTATTCCCGACTCTACGATTCCGACTTCTCGTTCCATACGGGCACCGCACAGAAGCGACTCGTGGAATATCAAGACATCTGTTTTGCATACGATGCAATCGAGGGCGAACTGCCGCCGGAACTGCGTCCCGCACTCTTCGAGATGCTGGGCTATTCGCTCCATTCTGCCTATCAGATGAACCGCAAGTTCCTATACGCGCAGGCAAATCACGAGACAGGACTGATGTCGTATGCGCAGCAGTCGATGGATGCCAACAGGGAGATACAACGACTCATCGACACCTATCACTCACTGTTCGACGGAAAGTGGAACCAAATGATTTCGGAAGTACCCCCTGGCTATACGGCTCTCTATCAGAATATGCCAGCATTCAGCGACCATCCTACCACCGCTCATCGTTTGCCCGACAGTCAGCGACATCCCGAACTGAGCCACAAGATAGACCTCGCATCTCTTCATGTGGAGCAACCATTCCGTATGCTTCGAGGCATCGGAACCGACTGGATTGCACTTCAAATGGGACAACCACTCGACCCTGACGTTAAGGGAACTATCAGCATTGACCTGCCGGCATCTGCGATATTCGTTGGCGCTGATACAGTCAGGATATGCATATCGGTCGTACCTCTGTGGCCTGTATCGGCTGAAAGCAGCAATCGCTTTGCTGTAAGTGTAGACGACAGCCAACCCGTCGTTTGCGAGAACATATTCCAGGAATGGGGGCGAGAGTGGAAACTGCAAGTGCTCGAGAATCGCAAAGAGTTTGTCTGCACCTTCCCGCTTGGAACCAACCGAAGCACCCACAGTATAAAACTTTCTATAGTTGACCCCGGACAGATTGTTCAGAAGATTACGTATGATGTAAGGTAACATTTATCCCAAATCGGTCATTTCACTCCATACTATATAGAAATAAAAAAAGCAGGGGGAAAACCCTGCTTTCTTCTTTTTCCTTAGAACTCCAACTGGAATCCACCCATCACCGTTGCTCGTGGCATGGGGTAGCCGGCATTCACTTCATACTTCTGGGCCAACAGGTTGTCGCCCTTTACCCAAAGGCGGAGTAGGGGACTCACGCGGTAACCCACCGTAGCGTTGAGCAGAGTGAATGTCTCCTTCTCTGCATTGGCACCGTTCGATGTATAGAGTCCGCATACTTGCTGCACACCTACGTTGGCATTGAAGGCACCGCTGGTGAACATACCGCCGAAGTAGCCCTTGTATTTAGGTGCGGCTGCAAGCGGTGTGTGCATGTGCAGGTAGCTGTGGTTGGTGTTCACACTCCAGTGACTGTTGATGCGATACGATGCTTCAAGTTCCACACCGCGGTTGTTGAATTCGCCCGAGTTGATGTTTCGGCCGGCAACCGTCTGTATCAGATTCTTTCCGTCGATGATGAAGAGGTTGATGCCGTAGTGCAGACGCCCGTCCATGATGCGATGACTCCATGCCACTTCGTAGCTCACCATGCTCTCTGCCCTCAACGATTCGTGGTTGGCAGTGCCGTAGAGATACATCTCGCGTGTGTTGGGGTTGCGGAATCCTTTGCTTATCGAGCCTTTCAGTTCGCCATTTGCCATGGGGCGAACCACAAATCCGCCTTGCGGAACCCACTCGCCTCCAGCTGTGGAGTGGTGGTCGTAGCGGATGCCGGCATCGATTGTGAGCCAATCGGTGATGTCCTGGCGCACGTCAACATATCCTGCCACCTCGTTCTCGTGGGCATGAGCGCTCTGCATCAGTCGGCGCGGAGTGGTCACGATGGCGTTTGTCTGGCGGTCGGTGTAGTATGCACGGCCATATATGTGCTGATAGTCGGCACCGATGGTGGTGTGGTTGCCTTCAAACAGGTTTATCGTCTGCCACAACGAGACACCAGCCACGGCGTCCTTCGAGCGGAAGAGGTCGGTCTGTGGAGTGCCGCCCACATCATATCCGTCGTTGATCTTGTGTCGGCCAAAGTTGTCGTACACGCTCAGTGCTCCGTTCGTGCCGTCGAAATGGTTTTCGAGCACGAGGCTTGCTGCACCGCGCGTTATCCATTGTTTGTTTTCAAGTTTAGGCTGGGCTACTGTGCCTGGATTGCTGGCATTGAAGTGAGTGAGGTCTAAGTCTCCATACACGTTCCAGTGGTCGGAGAGGTCGTAGTTCAGTTTTACGTAACCACCATATTGTTCAAACTTCATGTTTGGACGGTGGTTGTCGCTGCGGCTGTATTGAGCAGCAGCTGTAGTAGACAGTCGGCCCATCCGACTTTGGTTAGCAGCTTCTACCTGCACGGTTCCGTAGCTGCCACCACCTGCGTTGATGGTGGTGTGCGAACCGTCGGTATTCATCTTCCTTGTTACGATATTCACCACTCCGCCCATTGCGTTCGAGCCATAGAGCATCGAGGCAGGCGAGCGCATCACCTCCACACGTTCGGTCATCAGTGTCTGATAGCTGTCGGCAATGCTGTGACCATACACACCGTTGTATTGCGGGTGTCCGTCGATAAGCACCATCACCTGTCCGCTGCCCGACGAGAGGCCGCGCACATTGATGCCGCCAGCAGCTCCGGTGCTCACACCATAGCCCATCACGCCACGCGAGGTGACCATGAGGCCGGGCACTTGTTCCATGAGTGTGGGAAGGATGTTTTGTCGTTCGTTGGCCGTAAGGGTGTTGCGGTCAACCGTGGTGACGGTCAGGGGTAGATGTCGTACATCCGACGCACTGCGAGTGCCTGTCACCACTACTGTGTTAATTCGTCCTCCATTGATTGTGTCGGTGGGCTCGGCATGGAGAACCGCAGTCCACAATGTTGCAGCCATCGAGGCAGCAACGAGAGAGATTGAGTTACGTTTCATCGTTTTTTTGGTTTGATTTATAAAAACGGTTATGAAGCCCGATACCGGGCCACTTTTCTATACTTCTATGTCAATGATCGATGTGAAATTAGTGATGCAAAGTTACGAATAAAATTGCACATACACCATTAGCCAACACACAATTTTTACCTTTTGCCCAATTTTTGTTAACAATATATATGAATTGAAGAATAAGAAAATAGATTCTTTGCGCATCTTACTTCCCTTTAAACTTCCTTTTTACTTCCCTTTTACATCCCTTTAACTTCCTTTTTACTTCCATTTTATTTATGATTAATTCAAATGGGATTCGTGTTCAAATATAAAGAGTATTATTAGTTTTAACATGTAATTACCGTGAATTGAACATGAATTCATCTTAATCCACTCCGACCTGATGCGCCAAGCATCCATTCTCTAATTCTCTAATTCTTGATAATAAAACAATACGCAACATTCTTCCTCCTTTTCTCGTGATACTCCTTAGAGAATCATAGAATTTAATGAAGAAAACCAAGAAAACAAGAAAAAACACCCAGGCATGCCTGGGTAGAAAACAAGAGATAACTAAGTCTGTTTTGCGAAGCACGGTTTTCTCCGAGGAGGAACGACGAGGTGTTTTTATTGTTTTCTTTCTTTCCCCCCGCGACCTGATGCGCCGAGCATCCTCTCCGATTTCTCTCTAAGGAGTATTATGAGAAAAGGAGAACAAATCACACACATGCGTAAGCCCTCCTAAACTCGCATGACTCCTTAGAGCCAAATTCTCTAATTCTTGATAATAAATCAGCGACACATAAAAAATGGTGTATTGCTAACAAATTCATGAATAATTCGTGACAATTCGTGTTTTCATAAAAAGGAATGATTTGTTTTAACATGTAATTACCGTGAATTGAACATGAAATTTAATATAAATCAATTGTTGGGAAAGTTATTATTAGCAGTCCTTCGGCCTGTCACAGATTCTCTCCTCCACTTCGTTCCGTCGTAATGACGTATAGTGGAGGCGGTTCTCCAGAGGCTACTTCTGTCGGAATGACGTATAGTGGAGGCGGTTCTCCAGAAGTTACTACTTCAATTCTTCAAGTTTAATTATCGCAAAACTCAGACAGGGTGTGCCTCGTTTTGAGTCACACCCTGTCATTACCTACATATTGTGGGATTGTGGCTTGACAAAACAGCCGGTGGGGCTAATTGTCAAATGTCCATTGTCTGTTGAGTTTAAAACTCTTCCCACTCCTGTGTTTCGTCACGCTCAGGTGCCAGAACGTCCTTTGTTGGATCGGCTCCCTTGCCTGACAATGTTACACATACTGCATTGATCTCTACCTGCTCTACGGCAGTCTTTGGCTGAATATATGTTTTCTTCATAATTTATCAATTATTCGGACCCTCTCTGTCCTTCGGACATCTCCCCCTTTATGGGGAGAGCCGTCTGGCGTCAAGAGGGATTGTTAATAATATTTTTTGTTTATTCCCGCAGCCTCCCTCCCCATAGAGGGGGAGGGATGGGGAGAGGGTCTTTACTTAACCAGCACTTTCTTTCCGTTTACGATGTTGATACCGCGCTGCAGTGTATTCACACGCTGACCCTGGAGGTTGTAGATACCGGCCTTCTCTGCCTTCTCAGCCTCGATCTTAGCGATTGCAGTTGCGATTGCATCGAATCCGAATGCCTTAACACCTGCGCTTGGAGCAGTGAGGTAAGCGTGACCAGCCTTGACTGTTGGCTGCTTGCCAGCTTCTACGAGGTAGAACTTAGCACCTTCGCCCTGGTTCTGGAGCACGTAAGTTCCTACTGGAGCTGGAGTGTCGGTGTAAACACCAGTGAGCAGACCTTCCTTAGCTTCAGCTGCAGCAGCAACGCCGTAGAATTTCTCGTTAACGTCGGTTGTAGCCTGGAGCACAACAGGAGTGTTGGCAGGGATAGTAGTTGTCACTTCAGTCATGTTGAGTTCTGCGCCAGTTACGCCGTCAACAGTGTAAGCCTTCACGCCTGCAGGTATTGTAACGTCGAATGGAGCCACGAATGTAGCATATTCGTTAGCAGCAGCTACTGCGAGGGTGGCAGCTTCTTCGATAATCCAAAGACCGTTGTTGGCCTCACCCTTATTGCCATAGCAAGAAGAACCAGCAGTTGTATTGTCAGAACCGATGAGTCCGTTAGGACCTTGGATAGTGTAAGTATTCTCAGCAGCATCCTTCAGGTTGAACTTCCATGCAGTATCCTTGTTGTTGCTCATCGACCAACTGTTGCCACCAGCCATACCGGCAGTTACTGCTGCATTTGCTGCGCTTGCGATTGTCCATCCGTCGCCATTAGCGATGAACTGGATAGCGTAAGGCTCGGCAGTGATTGTCACAGCATCTGTCAGGTTCATGTAGAGACTTGTGGTCTTCTGCTTGAGGAAGTAAGCCTTGCCTGCTTCAGGTTTGTTTATACCTATAGCATTGAATGTAGCTATTGCTGCGTTGAGTGTAGAGGCAGCTGCTTCTTTCTGTGCATTGGTTGATTCTGTATCAGAATATACAGCCTGTGCATCAGTAATTGCATCTTGCAATGTGAAGTATGTAGCGGTTGGCACTGCGAAGAGAACATCACCCACAGCGTTTGCTGCAACTGCTGCATTTGCATCGGCAAGTGCTTTCTCCAGTTCTGCATTTGCAATTTCATCAGCAGTAAGGCCTTCTACGTATGTGAGCTGGAAGTTATCGAGTGCGAACCAGCTGTTGCCAGCTCCTGTACCAATACCTTCTGCTCCTAATGTAAAGTCGCCAAGACAGATGAACTCTACAGCGTATTCATTTGTAGCATTTCCAACAATAGCAGTTGTCTCCTCGGTTCCGGCAAATACTCTTGCTGATGTAATGTCGCGAGCCAAAATCTTAACTGTAAGTCTATAGTGACCCTGAGGCATTCCTGTAAGAGTCTGTTCTATGCTCTTAGTTCCATTTGGCTGCCATGCTTCAGCATAGATATTACCTGTTTTTTCAAACGAAGCATTGCCTTGTGTTTGCATACCAACTTGAGTCCAACCATTGAGGTTGCCAGTTTCGAAGCTTGGATTGGTAATTGTGAAAGTGAAATTTGCATTGAATTGCTCACCACCGGTCGGGTTGGCATCATTCACATAAGTCTTGAGGGCTGCCTGAAGTGCTGTTGTAGCAGCAGCTACATTGGCAGCGTCTGTCAAGTCGGTCACAGCCTGTACTACAGCTTCCTGTGCGGTAATTGCATCATTGAATGTAGTGTTTGCGGTTGCATTGTCGTTAGCTACAGCTGCTACATCTTCTGCATTAGCCTTTGTCTTAAGCCATTCATCGAAGATTGATATCGCAGCTGCCATCTTGTTGTTATAGTCGTTCAAAGTAGCAACTTCTGTAGCAGCCTCAATAGCTGCTGCCATCATTGATGCATTGCTTGCCAGGTTAGGATAGCTTGTAGCAAGAGTTGTGGCCTGAGCCAAGAGGTTCTTGCTCGTGGTATATGGCTCTACAAACACCTTGGCTGCATCATAAGCATCGTTGATGGCATTGATAGACTCAAGGGTTACTGCTGAGTTGGCAGCTACGACAGCCTGTGCTTTAGTGTAAACAGCTGTTGGCACGTTGCCATTCAGACTTTCAACCTTGGCAACAGCTGCTGTATAAGCAGCGCCAAGTTCCTGAATTACCACATCCTTGAATGCAACCCAGTTGTAGTTGCGGTCGGCCTTGATTTCAACACCCAGTGTCAGCAATCCGTCAGCACCTACTGTAGCAACGTCGCCCATTGTAGCATAGATACCCGACATGCCGTTGTATGTGAATGTAGTTCCGGCAGTTGTCATGTCGACCACCTTTTCGTTGATGAAGAAGTTAGGTCCGTTTGGAGCATCGCTGTTAGCTTCGTTGTAAGAACGAACGAGGGCACGTACATAGTACACTTCGCCTGGCTCCAGACCTTCGAGTTTGTAATATACCTTACCGGCACCGAGGTATGAACCTTTGCCTACCCAGTTCTCGATGAACGGAGTCTTCATGTTCGAACCGTCAGAGTTGCCTTCGCCCGACCATGTGTTGATGTGGAATGTGTTGGTGTTCTCACATACCCAACCAGCGAGGCTGTTGTTTGGAATGCTTCCAGTTGCAATAATCTTGTAGCTGGCAATACTCTTCTGGGCCTTTGCAATAGCGGCACTGATATTATCGCAAGCTGTGTTATAGTCAGCTACAGAAGAGTAACTTTTGTTGTTAGCAGCAACTACATCTTGAAGCTCGGTAAGTATTGATGCAGCCATCTTTTCTCCATATAGTGCAGTAGCTTCGGCAACAGTATTTGCAAGCTTTGTCTCATAGAGAGAGAAATCGAAGTCACCGGTACGATACAGTTTGATTGGACCGGCAATGAACCATGACTGTTTAAGAGTGTGCGTGCCTTTGTAGCCAAATTCTATAGTTGCATCCGATTCAAGTGCAAACTCAATCACGCTCTTGTAGTATCCGTTGGTGAATGCAGCTGATGCTTCACCAGTAGAGTTTGGATAGTTGGTCAAAGTTCCATCAAGAGTCTCACCACCAAGTGTAACAACTTTTGCGCTGAAATCTCCTGCAACAAAATTAGCATTTGAAATCGAAGGGTCAGTAGTGGCATTTAAGCCATAACGGTAGAAAGCATAACCCTCAGCACGATATTTTCCAGAGGGAAGTTTCACGTTCTGAGTCATGGAGTATGAAGTCATGTCGAGGTTTCCCCATCCAGCATATGCTTCGATAACATAAGATGGTTCGCTGCCTTCAACATTGCTCCAGCCACCACCCGAAGTCGTCAAAGTCCATCCATCTTTCGATGCAAGGTTGGCATTAGTGATGTAAGATGTATAATCCACATCCTGTGCCCACATGCTGCCCGCCATCATGATGGCTGCAGCCATTGTAAGTAATTTTTTGAATGTCATAAGTTGTTTGTTTTGATTAATAAATTGGTTATTTTAAAAATTGTGTGTATATGAATCGGTTAGTTAGTCTTTTGGCATGTTGGGGCGGAAGTATGGCTCGCTGGCGAGTGTCCCGCGTTTATGCCTCGTCGATTTGTTGATTGATGCTTTATTGTTTTGATAATTATTTATTTAATGAGGTTGCAATGCTTTTGTGAACACATTTGTGTTTATGATTCCCTCTCTTTCTTGCGGCAGAAAGGGAAGCTTTCGATTGCAAAGTTACAATATATTTTCTTTTCAAAAGAATTATTTCATCATTTTTTTGCAAAAAAGGCTGTTTTTTGTCTCCGCGACGTCAGTTTTTGCTAAAAAGGTCGATTTCGGAACAGCTGTTATTTAGTTGAAAAGGGAGGATGAAAAAGAATGAAGAATTGAAATATAGTTGAAATGGTGGATTGAAAAATTGAGGAATCGATGGATGTTTGGCGCATCGGGTCGGAGTGGATTAAGATGAATTCGTGTTCAATTCATGATAATTACATGTTAAAACAAATCATTCCTTTTTATGAAAACACGAATTGTCACGAATTATTCATGAATTTGTTAGCAATACACCATTTTTTTATGTGTCGCTGATTTATTATCAAGAATTAGAGAATTATAGAATTTGGGAATTTACCTTTAATCAAGAATTATAGGAAGTGATGCTCGGCGCATCAGGTCGCGGTGAAAGAAAGAAAACAAAATAACACCTCGTCGTTCCTCCTCGGAGAAAACCATGCTTCGCACAACAGACTTAGTTATCTCTTGTTTTCTACCCAGGCTTGCCTGGGTGTTTTTTCCTGTTTTCT
>CAMVDC010000041.1 GCA_947166155.1 uncultured Prevotellaceae bacterium
CTTGGTATAGGTCTCCCATTTCACCTCGTTGCGTGCCTCGAGTTCGGTGAGTGTGTAAACGCCGGTACGCTTGAACATGTCGACGGTCTCGGCCTTTGTGAATTCGAGGAACATGCGTGGCACACATGTCTCGATGTCGAGTCCTCGGCGTGCTGCCTCGGTTTTCCATTCTTCAGCATATCCGTTTCCGTCGAAGCAGACAGTATCGATGATATCGGCTATCATTGGTTTCAGCACATCCATGACGGCTATGTTCATCGGCTTGCCATTCGCCATCTCCTTATCCACGACGGTCTTGAACTCACGAAGTTGGTCGGCGACAGCGGAGTTGAGCGTAGTGAGTGCTTCGGCACAGTTGGCACTCGACCCCACGGCACGGAACTCGAACCGGTTGCCGGTGAATGCAAACGGGCTTGTGCGGTTGCGGTCGGTGTTGTCGATGAATATCTCGGGAATTTCAATCAGTCCGACCGACTTGCTTCGCTTGCCCGAAATCTCGATTGGGGTGTCGGACGGCACTGTGAGCAACTTGCGCAGCACTCCGGTCATGGCATGTCCGAGGAATGAAGAGATGATGGCTGGCGGTGCTTCGTTGGCTCCCAGTCGGTGGGCATTGGTGGCTGTTGCTATCGATGCCTTCAGGAGTGCGTTGTGTTTCTGAACAGCCATCAGCACATTGACAAAGAATGTGATGAACTGCAGATTGCCCATTGCATCCTTGCCCGGAGCCAGCAGCTGCACTCCGGTGTCGGTGCCGAGACTCCAGTTGTTGTGTTTGCCCGAACCGTTGATGCCGGCAAATGGTTTTTCGTGAAGCAAAAGTACGAATCCGTGTTTGCGAGCAATGTTGTTCATCAGGTTCATTATCATCTGGTTCTGGTCGTTCGACAGGTTTGCCTCGCCATATATCGGAGCCAGTTCAAACTGGTTGGGTGCCACCTCGTTGTGGCGAGTCTTGATAGGAATCCCATGTCGGTAGCCCTCGATTTCCACTTCGCGCATGAAAGCAGCCACACGTGTCGGTATGGCACCGAAGTAGTGGTCGTCGAGCTGTTGGTTCTTCGACGACTCGTGTCCCATCAGCGTGCGGCCGGTGAGCATGAGGTCGGGACGTGCGGCATAGAGGTCTTCATCGACAAGAAAATACTCCTGTTCCCAGCCCAGGTAGGAATACACCTTCTGCACCTTGGGGTCGAACATGCGGCAGATGTCGGTTGCAGCCTCGTTCACAGCCTTTATCGACCGCTTCAGCGGGGTCTTGTAGTCGAGCGCTTCGCCAGTGTAGGAAATGAAAACTGTTGGAATACAGAGAGTATCGTCTTGTATGAACACAGGCGATGTGGGATCCCATGCGGTGTATCCGCGTGCCTCGAACGTGGCACGTATTCCACCTGAAGGGAACGAGCTGGCATCGGGTTCCTGCTGCGAGAGCGACCGTCCGTCGAATTTCTCTATCATGCCCCCCTTGCCGTCATACTCCATGAACGAGTCGTGCTTCTCGGCCGTGCCCTCGGTCAGGGGTTGAAACCAGTGGGTGATGTGTGTCACACCCTGCTCCATGGCCCATGTCTTCATTCCTTCGGCCACACGGTCGGCTACCTCGCGGCTCAGCGGCTGTCCGCCGTCGATGCAGACAATGAGTTCGTTATATGTAGAAAAGTCGAGATACTTGCGCATCTTGTCACGATTGAAGACCAACTCACCGAAGTATTTCGATGGTCGGCTTGATGGAGTGGCTACCGGCAGAGCCTTCTTCTTGAAGGCATCCTGCACTACGTCGAATCTTAGTTTGCTCATGCTTCCTCTCTTCGTGTTTTGTGGTTTGGATTATGATTGTGTGTGTTGCATTGTGGCTGCAAATAAAAAAAGCGACTGATTCCTGTCGATGGGAACCAGCCTTTATTTCAATTTGTCTCGTAACATTCCGATTTCAGGTTTTGATGTTTTATTATGTCATCTCGCAGTACATCAGCGACTGCATTCACTGCTTTCGACGCTGCAAAGTTACGTATTTTCTTTGTTACGACAAACGATTTACAAAGTTTTTTTGCATTTCCAATTGTTTTTTATTGGCAAACATGCACCACAAATCATAAATCTTTTGTAACTTTGCAAAGTTTTTGTTGCCGACAGGCAACTACTACACCCGAAAGAGACAAAGATACACATTATTATATTTATATATATAACAACACAACGACTATGATAGGAAACAACTGGTTTGAATGTAAAGTATCGGCTGAAAAAGCCGTAGAGGGAGGAATGAGCAAGAAGTTCAACGAATCGTACCTCGTCGATGCACTCAACTTCACCGATGCCGAGACACGCATCACAAAAGAAGTGGCACCATTCTGCAACGGAGCACTCGAGGTGAAAAACATAACACCCGCAAAGATTTCCGAACTCTTCATCAACGACGACGACAACGCCGACAAATGGTATAAGGTGAAATGCAACTTCATAACCCTCGACGAAAAGACACAAACCGAGAAACGCACAGCATCATACATGCTGGTTCAGGCTGCCAGCTTCCGCGGAGCACTCGACCGCTTCGAAGAAGGCATGAAAGGCACCATGGCCGACTATGAAATAGCTGCAATACAGCAAACAAACTATCTCGACGTATTCCCATTTGCAGCAGATGACGACAATACAGACAAACCTGCAGAGAGTGCTGAATGAGCTCGACGGCTCAAACACACGGCTCGTAGCAGTATCGAAATACCATCCGGCCGAGGCAATAAGCCAGGCCTACGAATGCGGACAACGGATTTTCGGTGAAAGTCACGTGCAAGAACTATGTGCGAAACACGAAAACCTGCCCGCCGACATCGAATGGCACTTCATAGGACACCTGCAAACCAACAAGGTGAAATATATGGCGCCATTCATCACACTCATACACTCGGTCGACAGCATGCGACTGCTACACGAAATCGACCGGCAGGCCATGCGTTGCAATCGCACAATCGACTGCCTGTTGCAAGTGCATGTAGCCAAGGAGGAAACGAAATTCGGCTTCACCCCCGACGAACTATTGCAGGTACTCGACGAAGGTGAATGGAAAACCATGACCCACACCCGCATTTGCGGACTGATGGGCATGGCAACCAACACCGACGACACAGAACAGATTCGCAGCGAATTCCACACATTGCGGCAACTGTTTGACACAATACATGCAAATCACATGCCACAACCCACATTCCGCGAACTCTCGATGGGAATGAGCCACGATTACAAAATCGCAATGAGCGAAGGAAGCACACTGGTGAGAATAGGTAGCAGCATATTCGGCGACAGAACATACTGACACATCGCCACAAGCCTCAATAAGAAAACACAGAGAAGGAAGACAACCACACACACCATACAAAAAAAATGATTACGATTGCAAACACAACCAAAGATGCAGCCCGCGAACTTACAAACAAGTTCGACCTGAAGTTCAGCATGGAAACGCTGAACGAACTGGCTGCCATGCTACAATCCGACCGCTTTCGTCATCGCACTTTCATACTAAGCCAAGGCGAACTGTCGAACCGATTATACTTTATCGCCAAAGGACTCATCAGAATATACCGCCCAATAAAAGACCAAGACGACTCCATTCAGGAAATAGAACACGAGGGAGGTATCATTTTTCTGCACCAAAGCCTCATAAGCCACCAGGCATCCGACTTCAACATTCAGACCCTCGAACCAACCATAACATACGGACTCAACTACGACGAATTGAAACAAGCTGCAACACAGTCGCCAGAGATGAGCCAACTGATATGTGCCATACTCGAACAAACCATCGAGAAACAAGACCGGCACCACGCACTACTCGACCTGCCGCCAAAGCAGAGATACCTCGAATTCCTCGACCAAGACCCCGAAGTAATGCGACGAACCCCACTGAAATACATAGCATCATACCTGCGCATGGCACCCGAGACCCTCTCAAGGGTGAGGAACGCACTCAACCGATAACAACATGAAAATAGTAATACTCGACGCACACACAGTTAACCCCGGAGACCTCTCGTGGCAACGACTCGAGAGCATCGGACAACTGACCGTTTATCCACGAACCAACGCCGACGACGTAGTGGCACGCTGCCACGATGCCGAAGCCGTACTGACCAACAAAGTGGTACTCGACGCCGAGATACTAAACCAACTGCCACGACTCGAATACATAGGGGTACTGGCCACCGGATACAACGTAGTAGACCTCGAAGTGGCTACCCGACAAAACATAACAGTGACCAACATACCGGCCTACAGCACACAAAGCGTGGCACAAATGGTGTGGGCCCACATACTCAACATCACCAATCGGGTTGAACACTACGCACAAGCCAACCGAGACGGACGATGGACAAAGAGCACCGACTTCTGCTACTACGACTTCAATCACACCGAACTGGCCGACAAAACCATAGGAATCGTGGGACTGGGCAATACAGGAATGGCCGTGGCACAAATCGCACTGGCTATGAAGATGAACGTCATAGCATATACATCGAAGACTGTGCTACCCGAAGGAATACACAGCGTAGACCTTGACACACTATTCACCCAAAGCGACATACTGAGCCTGCACTGCCCACTCAACGAATCGACCAGACAAATGGTCAATACCGAACGACTGAGCACGATGAAGCCCACAGCCATAATCATCAACGCAAGCCGCGGACCCGTAATCGACGAAGAAGCAGTGGCAAATGCATTGCACAATCATACAATAGCTGCATTTGCGGCAGATGTACTGTCGACCGAACCGCCCCACCCCGACAATCCCTTGCTTAAAGCCCCCAACACCTTCATCACGCCCCACATTGCATGGGCTACAACCGAAGCAAGAAAGCGACTGATCGACATTGCTGCTAACAACCTCGAAGCCTACAGCAAAGGACGTCCGCAAAACCAAGTGAACTGACAAAGCATCAAGAAACACCATTTCATACACCACCCCAAAACAGGTGATTAAACACTGCAACACCCTAAAAAAGCACTCAATGCAGTCGTTTTTCACCTTGTAAAAGCACAAAACAACATATAAATCACAATTTTTACCACAAAAACACACTGTGAAAGAAAGTTTTTTCGTAACTTTGCACCCGATTTGCGCACACATACCATGTGTATGCGTGCACTGCGAACAACATAATGTCTAATTTGTCAAAACCAAAACAAAGTACAAAACAAAATTATGGTAGAAACAAAAAACATCCAACCACTTGAAGAGTTCGACTGGGAAGCATTCGAACACGGAAAGAACCCTGCAAACATTGCAGCAGAAACACAGGCCTACGAAGGCACACTCAACAACATCAACCCGGGTGAAGTAGTCGACGGTACCGTTACCGCAATGAACGAACGCGAGGTAGTAGTCAACATCGGCTACAAGTCAGACGGCATCATCCCACGCAGCGAATTCCGCTACAATCCAGAACTTGCTGTAGGCGACAAAGTAGAAGTCTACATCGAGAACCAAGAAGACAAGAAGGGTCAGCTCAACCTCTCACACAAACGTGCACGCCAGTCTCGCTCATGGGACCGCGTAACTGCAGCTTACGAATCAGGCGAAATCGTCAAGGGATTCATCAAGTGCCGCACTAAGGGTGGTATGATCGTCGACGTACTCGGAACTGAAGCATTCCTCCCAGGAAGCCAGATCGATGTACGTCCTATCCACGACTACGACACATTTGTCGGCAAGACCATGGAATTCAAGATTGTCAAGATCAACCAAGACTTCAAAAACGTGGTCGTATCTCACAAAGCACTCATCGAAGCAGAAATCGAAGCACAGAAGAAAGAAATCATCAGCAAGCTCGAGAAGGGTCAGATTCTCGAAGGTGTGGTTAAGAACATCACATCCTACGGTGTATTCATCGACCTCGGCGGTGTTGACGGTCTCATACATATCACCGACCTCTCGTGGGGCCGCGTAAGCGATCCTAAGGAAGTTGTGGAACTCGACCAGAAGATCAACGTCGTTATCCTCGACTTCGACGACGAGAAGAAGCGCATCGCTCTCGGCTTGAAGCAGCTCACTCCACATCCATGGGATGCACTCGATCCTAACCTCAAGGTTGGCGACATAGTGAAAGGTAAGGTTGTCGTAATGGCCGACTACGGAGCATTCATCGAAATAGCTCCTGGAGTAGAAGGTCTCATCCACGTATCAGAAATGAGCTGGAGCGCACACCTCCACAGCGCACAAGACTTCATGAAGGTAGGCGACGAAGTAGAAGCAGTGATCCTCACTCTCGACCGCGACGAGCGCAAGATGTCACTCGGCATCAAGCAGCTTAAGGCCGACCCATGGGAGAAAATCGAAGAGAAGTACCCTGTTGGTTCTAACCACATGGCACGCGTTCGCAACTTCACCAACTTCGGCGTATTCGTTGAAATCGAAGAAGGCGTGGACGGACTTATCCACATCTCCGACCTCTCTTGGACAAAGAAGATCAAGCACCCATCAGAGTTCACACAGATTGGTGCAGAAATCGAAGTACAAGTGCTCGATATCGACAAGGAAAACCGTCGTCTCAGCCTTGGTCACAAGCAGATCGAAGACAACCCATGGGACAACTTCGAGACTATCTTCGCTCAGGATTCTGTACACGAAGGCAAGATCATCGAAATCCTCGACAAGGGAGCTGTCATCAGCCTTGAGCATGGAGTAGAAGGATTTGCTACACCAAAGCACCTCGTGAAGGAAGACGGAAGCCAGGCACAGCTGGGCGAAACTCTCGAATTCAAGGTAATCGAATTCAACAAAGACGCAAAGCGCATCATCCTCTCACACAGCCGCATCTACGAAGACATCCAGCGCGCTGAGGCAAGAGCAGCTAAGAAGGAAGCCGCTAAGAAAGCACCAAAAGCAAAGAAGGAAGAGACTCCAGCCATCCAAAACAAGGCTGCCAGCACTACCCTCGGCGACATCGATGCACTTGCAGCCCTCAAAGCAGAGATGATTTCAGGCAAAGCACAGGCAACAGCAGAAACCCAACCAGCTGCCGAGCCAGTAGCCGAACCAGCTGAAGCACCTGCAGAACCTGCAGCAACTGAAGCTACAGAAGCTCCTGCAGAAGCATAAAAACAGATTGCCTACAGACATCGGGACCATATAGTCCCAACTATATAAATAAAATAAGGTGTACTCGCAAAAGTGCACCTTATTTTTATAAAAACAATACACATATACAACAATAACATATCAAAAACAAAAAAAAGAGCAAAAAAACTTGCACAATAAAAAAAGAAGTTATAACTTTGTAGCGAAAACTGAAAACATAACTACGTATGACGAAGAAAATACTAATACTCACACTCACAGCAATGATGCTATCCATTGCTCCTGTTGTCATGGCTCAAGATGTTCAGAAAGTAGTGCCCATCGAGACCGAACAACAAGCAGTGAGCATCAGTGTCACAGAGTCAACACTGCACATAAAGAATGCAGCACAACAAGTGTTAGAAGTCTACAATTTGGCTGGAGTGAAAGTCATAACACAGAAAATCGACGGTAACGACAAAGCCATAGACCTCAGCAACCTGCCAAAAGGCTGCTACATAATCAAAGTGGGCAACACTGCACGTAAAGTATACCTCAAGTAAATACATACACACGTCAGCATTAACCCATGATGCATTAACAGCGGCGATGAGCAAGTTTAACGAAGAAGACACACTGAAACGCCTGCAAGACCCCAAGACCCAGCACAGAGCCTTTGAGGAAATAGTAGGACACTATGGGCAGCCGCTCTATTGGCAAATACGCCGACTGGTTGTTGACCACGACGATGCCGATGATGTGCTTCAAAACACGTTTATCAAAGCATGGACTAATATAACAAGCTTCAGAGGAGAATCCAAATTATCAACATGGTTGTATAAGATAGCATACAACGAAAGCATAACATTCCTCAATCATAAGCGCGAACAAATGTCGCTCGACGAAGTAGGCTCGATGGTAGCAGAGACACTTGAAAGCGATCCTTATTTCGACGGAGACGAGACTCAAACCATGTTGCAAGCAGCAATAGCCAGCTTACCCGACAAACAGAAAGCGGTATTCAACATGAAATACTTCGACGACATGAAATACGAAGACATGTCGCGCATAACGGGAACAAGCGTGGGAGCATTGAAAGCATCATATCATTTGGCTGTAAAAAAAATAGAAGATTATTTTAATAAACGAGATTAAACCTTTCTCCACAACATAAGTCATAATTATAAACAAAACAAGGAGAAATATGAACACAGAAGTAAAAGACATACTGAAACGTAGCAAAGAAAGCTCACCCTTTGTCGTTCCAGAGGGATATTTCGACTCACTCACCTCACGAGTGATGGCCAATATCCCAGAAAACGAGGCTAAGGTGATAAGCATTGCGCCTGCCAAGAAGACATACTGGAAAGGCTGGGTTAGCATCGCTGCTGCATGCATGGCAGGAGCTGTCATCTGTGTAAACGTATTGAACAAAGACCAACAGAGAAATGACAGCCCTCAGTTGATGAGCAATGTGAAAGCATCAACCAGTGAAACAACCTACGACGACGCATATCGTCAGGAAGTACTCAACTATGCAATGGTAGACTACAACGACGTATACAACTATATGTCGGGAACTGCATACTAAATCTCTCAAAGCCAAGCCACAACAAACCAACAACAGGAAGATGAAACGAAACATTGTCATATTATTATGCCTATGTACAACACTCACAAGCTTTGCGCAGTGGAATAACAACCAACAGCGACAAAGACAGGGTGCACAGAACGAACAAAGGCAGGAACAATGGCAAAGGCAACGACAATTCTCACCCGAACTGTTCAACCAACAGCAGGAACAGTTTGTGACAAAAGAAGCAGGACTGACACCTGCCGAGGCTCAGAAATTCTTCCCCATGATGCATGAAATGCTCAACAAGCAACGCGAAATCAACAGCAAGATTCAGCACTATTATGCACAAGGCTTCGGCGATAAAGATGAGCGCGAATACGAAGAAATCATAAACAAAGTAATAGCGCTCGAAGTAGAAAGCCGCAAAATAGAACAGACATACTACAAGAAATTCCACACAGTATTGTCATGGAAGAAAATCTACAGAGTGCGCTTTGCACTTTCAAGATGGAATATGGAAGTTCTAAAGATGTTCAACCCACAACAACAGCAGCAGCAGAATCGTCAGTTCTGGCCCGGACAAGGACAACGCAACACGCAAAATCCCTACTGGAACCGCTGAAGCTGACTAAAGAACAAAGCAGCTGACTGAAGAACAAAAAGCTAACAAAAAAGGGATGACATCACTGAGATGGCAATAAAAAGAGACGCAGACATAAAGGCGCATTAAAAGAAGAATCGCAGTATATAAGACTAAGAAATAATATTCATAACGGAACAATAGGAACATATTCATTGATAAAGTAGTAAACTTTTTTATAATTGTTGTTTTTTTGGGTGGACGTACATGTGAATGTGCGTTCATTTTTTTTGTAATAAACACCGGAGATTAAATGAAGTAGATGTTGATAATGATATTTATAATGGTAATAATATGTTCTGTTGAGGTTAAATAATCGAGAATCATGATGTGTGTTTGAAAATAATTGTGTAATTTTGCATTTCGAAATAAATAGACACACAATATGAATCGTTCATCACAAATCATACGTACCAGTTGGATTGGCATAGCGGCCAACGTGTTGTTGGCTACGTTCAAGGCTTTTGTAGGTATCGTTGCAGGCTCGATTGCCATAGTAATGGATGCCGTAAACAACCTGAGCGATGCGCTGTCGAGTGTCATCACTATAGTAGGCACCAAGCTGTCGCAACGCCCGGCCGACCGCAATCACCCATTCGGATATGGGCGCGTGGAGTATTTCAGTGCCATCATCATTGCTGTCATCGTGCTGATGGCTGGTGTCACTTCGTGCATAGAGTCGGTGAAGAAAGTGCTGGAACCTACCGAGCCCGACTACAGCACCACGACCCTTGTGGTTATCGTGGCAAGTATTGTGGTGAAACTTGTGTTGGGCAACTATGTGAAGCGACAGGGTAAGCGCCTGGATAGCGATGCACTCATTGCTTCGGGTGCAGATGCCTTGTTTGATGCCATTGTGACACTGGCGACACTCATATCGGCAGTAGTCATGATGCTTTGGCATGTTTCGCTCGACGGAATACTTGGCGTGCTTATATCGGTTGTCATTATCAAGGCCGGTTTCGAGATGCTGATATCGCCTGTCAACGAGTTGCTGGGCAGCCGTCTGTCGCCAGAACTTGTAGGGCAAATCAAGTCGGAAGTGATGGCGTTCGATGGTGTTCATGGGGTATATGATATCATACTTCACAACTACGGTCACGACCTCATGATCGGCTCGCTCCACATCAACGTGCTCGACACGATGAGCGCTACAGACATACATCGTCTTACACGTCGAATTACCGAGACGTTGTATGCGCAACACAACATGGTCATTACCGTAGGAATCTATAGCATTGCAACCGGCACCAACCCCATGGCACCGATACAGAAGCAGGTGATGCAGGCTCTGTCGGCACACAAGGATGTGATTCAGGTGCATGGTTTCTGCTACTACGACGACGAGAAACTCATATCGGTTGATGTGGTTCCCGATATTTCTGTACACGATGAATCCTTATTAGCACGGCAACTTACTGAGGAGATAAAGGGCTTATTGCCGGCTGACCTCAAGGTTGCCATCATCATCGATCATAACTATATTGCGTGAGAGTGCGCGGTCGCGAGGCTGAGAGTGCGCGGTCGCGGGGTCGAGAGTGCGCGGTCGCGGGGTCGAGAGTGCGCGGTCGCGGGGATGAGAGTGCGCGGTCGCAGGGATGAGAGTGCGCGGTCGCAGGGATGAGAGTGCGCGGTCGCGTGGATGAACATATATACGCGCGGGTGTTTACGTATATACGTGCAGGGGGTTACGTATATACGTGCAGGGGTTTACGTATATACGCGAAGGGGGTTACGTATATACGCGAAGGGATGAATGAGATGTGGAGAGTAAGCCACTACCCTTGCAGGTACTTTTCATATATAGTAGAACCTCCCTGTTTTGTCATCCCGACAACCTACGACGTGAGGAGTGAGGTTGGAGAGGATCTTAAAAGTGCAGGGCACTTTACTGGATGTAAGTTGTGTTATGACTTATGTTTTGTAAAGTGCTCTGCTCTTTTAAGATCTGCTCCTTCACTGCGTTTCGTCGAGATGACAAAATGGGGAGGGTGTTTTGTATTGGGAGGGTGTTATGGGATGCGGAGGGACAATGGATGATGAGGATCGCTTTGGTGGAAGGGTTCGTACGACTCTACCATATCATATACATAACAAAAGAAGGGGCTCGATGAGTCCCTTCTTTATTATTTGGATGATATAATAATCTGTGATAATACTATCAAGAGTCTGATTACATCTCGTCCCATTCGCGGTCTTTAACTGCTGGGTCTTTTGTGCCTTCGGTATCTGGACCTCCGTATCCGGCGCCAGTTGCACCGCCACTAATTCCTACCATTACAGGATTCAGTTCTACAACGCTTTCGGTTGTCTGTGGTACTATATATGTCTTCATAATTATATTCTTTGTTTAAATGGTTATACATTATTTGTTAACATATACTTTCTTGCCATCAACGATGTTGAGACCGCGCTGTACGCCTTCAATCTTGCGACCGTTCATGTCGAATGTGCCCTCAACAGCGCCCTTACCTGTTGCAATAGCATCGATAGCTGTTGCATCGAAGTCAAAGCGTACTTTGATTGGAGCGTATGCATCTTCTATTTCTGTGATTACATCATAGAAATCGAAGTAAGCACGGAACGCTTTCATCTTGGTAAGACCTGTAGAATACCAGAACTTGTTTTCACTGAGGAAGATATTAGTTGCTTCAAGTGTTGTATTGGCTACATACGTACCAACAAGTTCACTCCATTGTTTCTTTGTACGTTTAATAGCTGCAACAGTTGGATCATCTTCTGGATCAATGTCTACGCCTTCAACAGTGAATGAAGTAACATCAGCCTTCACCTTTATAACGTATGGGTGGTTGGCTTCCATACCAGCTGCAACATCCAAAGTATTAAATTTAATTGAAATACCAATGATGTTTTCATCTACATCTTCTTCTGTTTCATATCCAGCGAAATCGTAGAGTGCCACATCAGCACCGAAAGCAGCCTGAACCTGTGCACCAGTCATAGCGAATGGCAGTACGATTGTGCTGAGTTCGTATGCCTTCATTGTACGCTTCACTGTTACGTTCACACCTGTAGCGGCTACAGGAGCAACTGTAGACAATTCGTCGAGAACAACTGAGTGAGCAGATACAACGTTCACCTTGAATGTAACGTCAGCCAAATTATCTCTTCTACTATCATCAATTGTACCGTAGCCGAAGTAGCCGTCCTTGATAGTCACTTCGTAAGTACCAAGAGCAACAGATGCGTCAACTTTAAAGTCAACAGTCACAAGACCTTTTGTATTTCCACTAACGATAGCCTCTGATGATGAAAAATTTGTGTAAGAATCAGTGTTGATATCGGCAGCAACTCCTGTTGCTTTTTTCCATTCAGCTGATGGAGCACAATCAACAGTAGTAATACCAACTGCTGCTGTTGCAGTTTTGAACTGGAAAGCAGTGTAAGTGGCATCCTTACCGCCAACGAGGTCAATAGGAACTGTCACGGTTTCACCTGGCAGAGCCTCCACGTCTGCAACAGAAAGTGATTGAGCTGTTGCAATGCCGCCTGTCAACAACAGGGCAAGCATACTAATCATTAATCTTTTCATAATTTGTTTATGACAATTTAATTGGTTAAATATTTGTTTACTTTGTTATAACTTCTATTTATATGTTTGTCTATATGTTCGTTTGCAGACAGAATATCGTTTCTGTTACTTTTGTAATATTTATTATCTCGTAATGTGCTTATAGTGGCATTTATTTACATGTATACACGACAAAGTTAACACTTTTTATCATTACGACCAAGAAAAACATGCAGAAAAAGATGTTTTTGCGTGTATTTTTTTGATAATACGTCGTTAATAGGCGAAATAAATACATTTTTGCTGCTGAATGCACAACGAAAAAAGGTTGAATTTCATTCGTTCACATTTCTCACAATTACGATACTCAACTCGTAGAGCAACCACATGGGTATGGAGACAATCATGAGCGTGAACGCATCGGATGTGGGAGTGATGATTGCGGCTGCTATGAGTATCGCTACTACCACATGTTTGCGATAGCTGACCATGTAGGACGACTGCAGGAGGTGCATCTTGGCAAGCAGCCAACTCATGACCGGCATCTCGAACACGAGACCGAGGGCCAGTGTGAGTGCCATCATGGTGGAGATGTAGGACTCGAGGGTGATGGTGTTTTCCACGAAGTCGGCTACCTGATATGTGCCGAGGAAACGGAATGTGAATGGGAAGATGACGAAATAGCTGAACGCCGCACCCGTTAGAAACATGACGTATGCCCCGCCCACGAGGTGAATGGCATAGCGGCGCTCGTTCTGATAGAGTGCCGGCGATATGAAGCGGAACACTTCGTAGAGTATATAGGGCGAAGAAAGTATGACGCCAGCAGCGAATGCCACCTTCATGTGTATGATGAACTGCTGTGCCAGCTCGGTGTTTATCAGTTTCACGGAAAAAGTATCGGGAGCCGTGGCTGCAGAACTGGCAGAACTTGCTGAAACTGCTGCTGCGTTACTTGCATCAGCAACATTGCCGAAATCTGCCACGAAGAGCGATACGCACCAACGTGTTATCTGCTCAAACCACTCGTAGGTGATGAAGTCGGGACTTTGTGGTGCGAGCACAATGGCAAAGAGAATGTCCTTGAAACAGAATGCAGCAACAGCTATCACCATAGCGACAATGAGTATGCGTATGATGACACTCCGCAACTCGTCGAGGTGTTCCCAGAAAGTTGCGGATTCGGTGTTGTTAGCTGTGCCCCCCACCCTGTTTTAGTCTTTCTTGTCGTCGTTGCCGGCCTTGTCTTGCTCGTCGTCCTTTCCGTTGATACCGTCCTTGAACGAACGCACACCGCGGCCCAGCCCCTTCATGAGTTCAGGAATCTTCTTGCCTCCGAAAAGGAGCAGCACAATCAGGGCGATGATGATAATCTCTTGCATTCCAAGGCCAAATAATGGCAGGATTATAATAGTTTGCATATCTCTTATCTGTGTTTTCTATTTATAATTAGTTTCATACTTCTCTTTGTATCCAATATATCCACGCTTATGCGTTGAGTTTCAGTTGCTCCACAAAGTCGTCGATTTCGTGCATGCGTGTCGGTATCTCGATGTTTTGCGGACAGTGATCCATGCATATACAGCACTCGACACAGTGGTCGGCTTGTCGCAGACGTGGCACTGAACGGTCGTACCCGATGAGGAATGCACGGCGCAGTTCCTTGTAGTTGGGGTCACCCTGTTCGGGCAGGCGCCCGTCGTTGATACATTTGTTGTAGTGGGCAAATATGCCAGGGATGTCGAGTCCGTAGGGGCATGGCATACAGTACTGACAAGCGGTGCATGGGATTGTGGGGTACTTCATCATCTCGGCCGCCACCTCTTCCTGCAGGAATGTGAGTTCGTCGTCGGTGAGCGGTGTGAACGGGCAGAGCGTACGCAGGTTGTCGTCGAGGTGTTCCATATATGTCATGCCACTAAGGGCTGTAAGCACCCGTGGATATGATGCACAGAACCGGAAAGCCCACGATGCGATGCTCCTCTCGGGTTCCTTTGCTTTGAGCATAGAGTGTACGTAGCTGTTCACCTTCGAGAGTCGTCCTCCAAGCAGCGGCTCCATGATGACCACTGGTATCTCGCGCTTATCGAGTTCGTCGTACAGATAGTTTGCGTTGACGTTCATCTCTTCAATCTCGTGGGCGTGATTCCAGTCGAGGTAGTTCATCTGTATCTGCACGAAGTCCCAGTGTACGGTGTCGTGCATGTTCATCATCTCGTCGAACACCTCCTGCTGTCCGTGGAACGAGAATCCGAGGTTGCGTATGCGACCTGCCTCGCGTTCGGCGATGAGGTAGTCGAGCACTCCGTTGTCGATGAACCGGCGGTTGAAGTCGTCCATGCTGCTGCCTACGGAGTGGAGGAGCATGTAGTCGATGTAGTCGACCTGCAGTTCCTTCATCGAGTTGTGATACATCTCGATCGATGCCTCTCGGCTTTGTGTGTCGGGCGAGAAGTTCGACAACTTGGTTGCCACGTAGTAGCTTTCGCGCGGATGTCGGCTGAGTGCGATGCCGGTCACACGCTCCGACTGTCCCTGACTATACACGGGTGATGTGTCGAAGTAGTTCACTCCGTATTCTATTGCGCGGTCGACCATGCGGTTTATCTGTTCCTGGTCGAACACATCCTTGCCATCCTGCTTCTTCATGGGCAGACGCATCATGCCAAATCCCAGCACCGACACTTTGTCGCCCGAGTTTTGGTTGAGTCGCAGTGGCATAGTGCCCTTTTCTGCCTCGATGTTTGATTGCTTGCTATTGCATCCGGCAATCGATGCAGCGCCGATTGTGGCTGCACCTATGCCCAGTCGTTTTATGAAATCGCGTCTGTTCATCGTCTATACCTCCTTATGTACTTCGTGTCCTTCGACATGTATAGCAGGTACTGGTCGTGAAGGACAATAATACTCGCATGCACCGCATCCGATGCACAGTTCTTCGTTGACTGCCGGCACAATGACCGACTTTCCGTCGATGGTGGTGAATATCATCTCGATGGCTCCAGCGGGACATTTGCGTGCACAAAGTCCACATCCGTCGTCGGTATTGACTGCTATGCAGTTGTCTTTCTGCCATACGGCATGTCCCACCTGTGTACTGCTCTTCTCTTCCCTGGTGATTGGCAGTATGGCTCCTGCCGGACAGACTTCGGAACAGCGTGTGCACTCGGGGCGGCAATATCCGCGTTCGAACGAACTCTCGGGTTGCATGAGGTGCATGATGTCGGTCGAGGGTCGCAGCACGTTGTTGGGACATTCCGACACACAGAGCTGACAGCCGGTGCATCGGTCGTGCAGGTTGCTTATGCTGAGTGCGCCTGGCGGCACAATGGGTGTCAGCCGTCCATAGGGTTTCTTGTCGATAATCTCGGCAAGTCCGCCATCCACCTTCTTGGCTTGCGACTCGAGAGCAACGGCACCGAGCAGTGCTGTGGTAGTGAGGAAATCGCGGCGCGACTGCTGCGGAGAACTCTGAGAACTCTGAGAATTCTGAGTACTCTGAGAACTCTGAGAACTCCGAGTGCTCTGACTGCTCCGATTCACCGCCACGCCATAGCTCAACGCATGTTTGTGACACTTGTCGATGCAATCCATGCAATCCACACAGCGGCTGTGATCAATCTTATGGTTCTTGAAGTCGATGCACGATGCTTTGCAGTTGCGGGCACAAAGTCCACACTTGTTACACTTGTCGGCATCGACATGTATTTTCAGCAACGAGAAGCGCGACACAAGGCCGAGCACAGTGCCCACGGGGCAGATGGTGTTGCAATATGTGCGTCCACCGCGCCATGCCAATATGGCCAGCACCACGAGGGAAACAACGGCGATGATGAGCACCGGCAGCGAACGTACCCACACGTCGGCGGAATAGAATGCATAACTGTCGGCACGCTCGGCTACGAATGCGCACAGGTTGTTACCCCACTCCCACAGGGGTTGCAACAGCGATTGGGCTATACGTCCGTATGCACTATATGGGGCAACGATCGAAGCTATGCCTCCGAGTCCCAGCAACATGAGCACCACGAAGACAAGGAGCACACCCCACCTCAACCATGTCTTGGCAGGCGAGTAGGTGTAACGGTTCTTCTTCTGTCGTTTGCCCAACCACCCGAATATGTCCTGCATCACGCCCAGGGGGCAGATGATGGAGCAATAGGCACGTCCGAGTACCAGGGTGATGACCAACAGCGCCACAACCACCAGAAGATTGAGCGCCAGTGCGGCAGGCAGGAACTGAATCTTTGCCATCCAGCCGAGCCAGGTGTGGGCCAATCCCGTGAAGTCGACAAACAGCCACGTGATGCCAATCAGCATCACGGCAGCCAGCGATATGCGTATTTTCCTTAACATAATAATATAAGATACTTTAGCGAAAGATGGTATCTGTATTTCGACTGCAAATATAGCGAAAATATGTTTAACAAAGCATAATAAAACTTACTTTTTGCTATATACGACGGCAAATAAGATGGAAGTTAGCAATAAAATGCCAGAAACACACGTTATAGAACACATAAAATTATAATCGTAACACATACATTAACAATAGGACTATGTAACGAATCACATCAAACCTATGCATCATAGCATCGATTGCCATGATGACAGGATGCTCGAAGGACGAGATAGAAACCACAGGCAACAACGAAAACACCGACTCCGATACTACCCAACGCACTGAATGGACGGGTGAGCTGCGACATGCAACATCGTCGACCTCGATTGATGACAACACCATCATAGTCAGCTGGAACGACACAGCCACGGTTGAAGTAGCATATAATATATATAATAAGGTGTGGGCCGACATACGCGACGGCCACGTAACACTCCTGGCCTCAGCCGATGTTGATGAAGATCTGACCTACATCCTGCAAGGCCAGAGCAGCGACGGCTCGCTGTATATGGACGGACAGTATAAGGCCACATTCTGCCTCAACGGCCTCACACTCACCAACCCCGACAGTGCTGCAATCAACATTCGCGACGGCAAACGCATTGCACTCTACCTGGTGGATGAAACCGAGAACACACTGACCGACGGCAGCGGCGGTGAGCAGAAAGCATGCTTCATGGTGAAGGGACACACCGAGGTGAGCGGCGAAGGAGTGCTCAACATCAATGGCAACACGGGGCATGCCTTCTGGGGCAAGGAGTATGTGCAGCTGAAGGCCACAACCGGAACCATCAACATAAAGAAGGCCGTGGGCGACGGAATGAACGTGAACCAATACTTCCAGATGAACGGCGGCACGCTCAACATATCGGGTGTGGGCGATGATGGCATCGAGGTAAGCTACAAGACCGACGACTCGGAAAACATCATCCCACTGATCGAGGACGAAGACAACACATCCGAGATACTCATCAAAGGCGGCACGCTCAATATCACCACCACTGCCTCCGACTCGAAATGCCTGAAGACCGAGGGTGATATCAACATCAACGAAAACAAAAGCACCACAGTCATCACGTTGAGCAACAGCGGCAGTTCGAGCCAAAGCAGCGGCATGGGTGGAATGGGAGGCATGGGCGGACACCCTGGCAGCCAGCAACAAACGACGACGAGTGGCGTAGCATCGAAAGCCATCAAGGCCGAAGGCGACATCAACATCGAGGCAGGAAGCATCAATGCCACATCGGCAAGTCACGAGGGCATAGAGTCGAAGGGCGAAATAACGATAGAGGGCGGAATAGTGACCGTCAAGGCAGCCGACGATGCAATCAATGCAAGCGGCAACATGACCATATCGGGCGGACATACCTATGCATATTCGTCGACCAACGACGGCATCGACACGAACGGCAACTTCTACATGAACGGCGGCGTGCTCATTGCATTCGGCAGCAGCGGAGCCGAGTCGGGAATCGACATCGACGAGCGCCACTCGCTCAGCATCAACGGCGGCCACCTCTTCGGCATCGGCGGGCGCGTGGACAGCAACCTCAGCAACTGCTCGCAAGCCTATGGTTATACGTCAAGAAGTGCCTCGTTCAGCGGCAATTACATAGTAGTGGGAACCACCACGTCGCAACTATGGGCAGTGAAGTTGCCCACCACATCGTCTAGCGGCATACTGATTGCAAG
>CAMVDC010000042.1 GCA_947166155.1 uncultured Prevotellaceae bacterium
CGATACCGCCCATGAAGAGGTCAATGCCACCGGCGTCTTCGATCATTTGCTCATAGTGTGCACATTCCTCGAGCAGGTCGGGAGCGTTGCCGTTGAGTATGTGTACGTTTTCTGGCTTTATGTCGATGTGGTTGAAAAAGTTGTTCCACATAAAGCTGTGATAACTCTCGGGGTGTGTTTCAGGCAGTCCCACGTATTCATCCATGTTGAATGTGATTACGTTTTGGAACGAAATGATGCCTTTCTTGTTGAGGCGTGCCAGTTCGCGATACATGCCCAGTGGTGATGAACCTGTTGGACATCCCAGCTTGAATGGATGCTCGGGTGTTGGGTTTGCTTCCAAAATTTTGCTGGCTACGAAGTGTGCAGCCCATTTCGACATAGACTCATAGTCTTTTGTAATTACAACTCTCATAATTAGTAGTTTTAATTTTGTTAGTATTAAAGCTTTGTTCTATTTTTTACATGTGTTTGGTGCCGTGATTTTGCGAGTGCGCGGTCTCGGCCCTGCGAGTGCGCAGTCTCGGCCCTGCGAGTGCGCAGTCTCGGCCCCGCGAGTGCGCAGTCTCAGCCCCGCGAGTGCGCGGTCATTTTTTTTGCACTTCCTATGTGGGCCTTACTCGCTTCTCAGCGGGCATGAATTGGCGCGGTCGTCGGATGCTTGTGTCTTTGCTTTTTGCCTACACCTTATTATATATATAATATGGCGACGCAACTTGACCTTTTTTGCACAATCTTAGCCGTTGACTACGCTTATCGAGTGCAAAATTAACCAATTATTGTGAAATAACAACAATCAATAACGATTTTTTGCATTTTCAGTTTGCCATTTTGTTTTAATTGCCTATATTTGCACTTAAATTAAAAAACTTTTCATAATTTTACCAATAATGAAGATAGCAGTTGCAGGAACCGGATACGTTGGACTTTCAATCGCAACATTACTTGCGCAACACAACGAAGTGGTTGCGGTTGATGTCATCCCTGAGAAGGTAAACAAGATAAACAACCATATTTCCCCAATTCAGGACGAATATATAGAGAAATATCTGTCGGAGAAGAAGCTCAACCTGCGAGCCACGCTCGACGGACGCAGTGCGTATAAGGATGCTGATTATGTGGTGATAGCAGCGCCTACAAACTACGACCCGGTGAAGAATTATTTCGATACAAGCCATGTGGAGGAGGTCATCGACCTCGTAATCGACGTGAATCCCGACGCCGTGATGGTCATAAAGTCGACAATCCCGGTGGGGTACACACGTAGTTTGTTCGTGAAATATGCATTGAAGTTCCTCTATAAACCCGAACTGAAAGGCAAGAAATTCAACCTGCTGTTCTCGCCTGAGTTCCTGCGCGAGAGCAAGGCATTGTACGACAACCTCTATCCCAGCCGTATCATCGTGGGATACCCCAAACTCATTAAGGCAGAGGACGATGAGCGTCGCGGACAATTCGACGAAGAAAACGCAGCCATCACAGCAATAGGCAACCCCGATGCCGAGAAACATGCACACACATTTGCCAAACTGCTGCAAGAGGGTGCTATCAAGGAAAACATCGACACCCTGTTCATGGGCATGAAGGAGGCCGAGGCTGTCAAGCTGTTTGCCAATACCTACCTTGCCCTGCGCGTAAGCTATTTTAACGAACTCGATACCTATGCCGAGGTGAAAGGCCTTGATGCACAGGCAATCATACAGGGTGTGGGGCTCGACCCACGTATCGGCACCCACTACAACAACCCATCCTTCGGCTACGGAGGCTACTGCCTGCCAAAAGACACGAAGCAACTGCTGGCCAACTATGCCGATGTGCCGCAAAACATGATGACAGCCATCGTGGAGAGCAACCGCACAAGAAAAGACTACATAGCCGATGCCGTGCTGAAGATGGCAGGATACTACGATGCCAACAGCTCGTGGGATTCAAGTCGTGAGCGCGACTGTGTCATCGGAGTGTTCCGCCTCACTATGAAGTCAAATTCCGACAACTTCCGCCAAAGTGCCATACAGGGCATCATGAAGCGCATCAAGGCAAAAGGCGCTACCGTCATCATCTACGAGCCTACACTGGCCGACGGCGACACCTTCTTTGGAAGCCGTGTGGTCAATAACCTCGACGAATTTAAGAAACAGAGCCACGCCATCATAGCCAACCGCTACGATACGGTGCTCGATGACGTTCAGGACAAGGTGTACACTCGCGACATATTCCGACGCGACTGACCCCTGCAATCCGTTGCCACGGCTGGCACGAACGAAACATACACAAGACACAGATTAATAACATTATAATCAACAAGTAAAACCAGACAATCATGAACATAATTCATAATATAATAGCCTGGTACTTTTCAAAGAAAGCGTTACCATACTGGTGCATACTAAGCCTCGACTGCGTGCTGATCATATTCTCGGGCTTGGTAGGTATATACCTTGCGCAAGGCGGCACACCACTGCAATCGAGCGGCTTCTGGAGATGTCTGCTCGAACTCATATGCTTCCTGCCACTCTACATTCTGAGTATGCGTGTATTCCACACATATTCGGGAGTGTTGCGCTACTCTTCGTTTGTCGATCTGGCGCGAGTGGGCGGTGCGCTTGTCATGGGCAGTGTGCTCAACTACGCACTATTCCTGAGCCTTTCAGAGAATGTGTTCCCACATTTCCGCATCAAGACATTCGTATTCCTCATATGTATAGCCCTTGTGCTGATGTGGAGTGTGCGCATACTTGTCAAGACACTGTTTATATCAGCATATAAAGCTCAAAATGCAACACGAGTGTTCATCTATGGAGTACGTGAAGGAGGAATAAGCCTTGCCAAGAGCATCATGAACGAGGATAAGTCGGAATATGTCGTAAAAGGTTTCGTTGACGACCACAACGAGATGGTGGGACACTTCCTCATGGGAATCAAAGTGTATAGTGCCGACAACAAACTCGTGAACACCATGGTAGAGGCTGGTGTGAAAGTCATCTACATAAGCCCGCTATGCACTGTGTCATTCCGTAATAACCAAGAACTGGTCGACCGAATTTCGGATGCCGGAATACGCATCATGATGATGCCATCGGCACAGACCTGGGACGGAAAAAGCAAACTGACATATCAGCAACTGAAGGAAGTGGACATCGAGGACCTCCTGCCACGCGACGAGATAGAAGTGGATATGGAGGCTATCGCCAAGCAACTGGAGGACAAAGTGATACTAATCACAGGCGCTGCAGGAAGCATAGGCAGCGAGATGGCACGTCAGGTCGCTACATTCAAGCCGAAGCACCTCGTGCTTGTCGACCAGGCAGAGACTCCGATGCACGACGTGAGACTCTATATGGCACGCAATCACCCCGACATCATGTGCGACACGATTGTGACAAGTATCACCAACCAGTCGCGCATGGAGACGATATTCAAGACATGTAAGCCCGACTACGTATTCCATGCAGCAGCCTACAAGCATGTGCCAATGATGGAGGACAACCCCAGCGAGGCCATACAGAACAATGTGTATGGCACACGTGTCATTGCCGACTTGGCTGTGAAATACGCCACCAAGAAGTTTGTGATGATCAGTACCGACAAGGCTGTGAACCCAACAAACGTGATGGGATGCTCGAAGCGAATATGCGAGATTTACTGCCAGTCGCTCAACAAAGCCATCGTTGACGGCAAGGTGAAGGGCATAACCCAGTTTGTGACAACGCGATTTGGTAATGTGCTCGGGTCAAACGGTTCGGTAATACCATTGTTCAAGGAGCAAATCAGGAGTGGAGGGCCAGTCACAGTCACCCATCCCAACATCATACGTTTCTTCATGCTCATACCCGAGGCTTGTAAGCTTGTGCTCGAGGCTGGTACGATGGGAAAGGGTGGAGAGATATTTGTGTTTGACATGGGTAAGCCTGTGCGCATTGCCGACTTGGCCAAGCGAATGATAAAGCTGAGTGGTGCGTCGGATATAGAAATCAAGTTTACAGGGCTTCGTGACGGCGAGAAACTCTATGAGGAAGTGCTCAACGATGCCGAGACGACCAAGCCTACCATGCACCCCAAGATTATGGTTGCGGCCGTACGTGAATATGAATACGAGGAGGCCTTGGAGCAGGAGAAACGCCTCTATGACACGAGTTTCCTCTACGACGATATGGCTGTGGTGAAGGTGATGAAGGAGATTGTGCCCGAGTTTAAGAGTCGTCAGTCGAAATATGAGGCTTTGGATTGATTGGGCTTAATCGGTCTTTGCCTCGACTTCATTCATTTTGTAATTCAAGTAACAGAAAAACTCCCTATGCGGATGAACCGCATCAGGGAGTTTTTCTATGTCAGGGTGTTTGTCTTTTGTGCCGGAGATGGAAGGCTTTATCAATGATATGCTTTTATTTGTTTAGTGTTTTGTACCTCTGTCTTCAGTGTTTTGTACCTCTGTCTTCAGTGTTTCGTACCTCTGTCTTCAGTGTTTCGTACCACTGTCTTCGGTGTTTAGTACCACTGTCTTCGGTGTTTCGTGGCTCTGTCTTCAGTGGCTTGTTTCACTGTTTTCAGTGGTTAGGTTCCACTTGTTCTTGCATATCGATGATGTTTCCGTTTTTGTCCTTGAATTCGTATTGCAGAAAAGCGAGTGACTGGCTCGGTATGATTTTGAATCCGAATCCGTATTTTAGCGTCCATTTCATCTTGGGCGATGGTAGTCCTTGGTTGATGTATGCATGGACGTATGGGTGGACGTATAGTCGGAATTTTTTCATTCCCAGTTTCTTGACAATGTATTCGATTTTTGTTTCGAGTGTGTCGGTAAACAGGTATGATGATTTTATTACACCTTTGCCGTGGCATGTCGGGCATGTTTCGTCGACGTTGACGTCCATGGCTGGTCGTACTCTTTGTCGTGTAATTTGCATCAGCCCGAATTTGCTGAGCGGCAGTATGTTGTGTTTGGCTCTGTCGGTTCGCATCAGTTCGTTCATGCGTTCATAGAGTTTTTGCCTGTGTTCGGCTTTGTCCATGTCGATGAAGTCTATGACGATGATTCCCCCGATGTCTCTGAGCCTCAGTTGTCGTGCTATTTCCTCGGCTGCTCCCATGTTTACTTCGAACGCATTGGCTTCTTGGCCGTCGACTCCCCTTGTTCTGTTTCCGCTGTTGACGTCGATTACATGGAGTGCTTCTGTGTGTTCGATAATGAGGTATGCGCCTCGCTTATAGCTTACTGTTCGTCCGAATCCCGACTTTATTTGTCGTGTTACATCGAAATTGTCGAAGATGGGCAGTGTGCCTTTGTATAGTTTCACAATGTCCTCTCGCTCGGGTGCTATTAGTGCTACGTATTTTTTTACTTCTTTATATACGTCGGCGTTGTTGACGTGTATGGCTTCGTATGATGGGTTGAACAGGTCGCGTAGTATTGATACGGTGCGGCCTGTTTCCTCGTGTGCCAGTGTTGGCAGGTTGTTTGCCTGCCATACTTTTTTTACGCAGTCGTTCCAGCTGTCGAGCAGTATGGTGAGTTCCTTGTCGAGTTCTGCCACTCGTTTGCCTTCTGCCACGGTTCTTACTATTACTCCGAAGTTTTGCGGCTTGATGCTTTGTACGAGTTGCTTGAGGCGTGCTCGTTCTTCTGAGCTTTTTATTTTAGTCGATACGTTGACTTTGGTTTCGAATGGCATTAAAACGAGGTAGCGACCGGCAATTGATATTTCTCCTGTGAGCCGTGGTCCCTTGGTGTTGATTGGCTCTTTGGTGATTTGTACCAGCACTTCTTGTCCCAGTTCCAGTATTTTGTCGATTGAGCCTTCCTTGGGTAACTCTGGCTGTCGTGGGAATTTGTCCACGCTTGGGAGTTTCTTGCGGTCGCTTGCTACCTGCTTTACATATTTTTCGAGCGAAAGGAATTGTGTCCCTAAGTCTTGGTAATGAAGAAATGCTTCCCGTTCGTGACCGACATCGACAAAGCATGCGTTTAGGCCAGGCATTATTTTTTTGACTCTGGCTGCAAAGATGTTGCCTACGGAGTAGTGTGTGTCCAGCGATTCTTTCTGAAATTCGACGAGTCGTTTATCTTCAAGAAGTGCGATGGTTACCTCGTGTGGCTGTGAGTCGATAATCAGTTCGCTTGTCATTTCATCATGTCGGGGCTTTTTTATTTGCTCTTGTGACGATTCTTTCTCAGTCTCTTCTTACGTTTGTGAGTAGAAATCTTGTGTCTTTTCTTTTTCTTACCGTTTGGCATAGTTTTTTGTTTTTTGAGGGTTGTTGTTTATGTTTAGGCGTTTTCTTTCGAAATCTCCTGTTTGTCTCTCGTGAGTGTCTTTACTTTATGAGCTCGGCAAATGTCTTTGCTGGCTTGAAAGATGGGATGTTGTGCTCGGGTATCACAATTGAAGTGTTTTGTGATATGTTGCGGGCGATCTTCTGCTTGCGGGTCTTGATGATGAATGAGCCGAATCCGCGAAGGAATACTTCGTTGCCGCTTGCAAGGCTGTTCTTTACTGTGGCCATGAAAGCCTCTACTACTGTCAGGACTGTGTCTTTGTCCACGCCTGTCTCTTCTGAGATTTTTGTAACGATGTCTGCTTTAGTCATTGTTAATGTCTTTTTTTATTGTGTTAATAAATTTGGTTTTTTTTGTTTTGGACCGTTTTGTTCCGATGTTTTGGTGCATCGTTTTTGCTTTAACGGCTTGCAAAGTTAGCACTTTATTCTAAAAGGCAAAAATTTTTTTGTATTTTTTCATTATAAAAAGATGTAAAACAACTTGATAGCGTTTGTTTTGTAACTTCGAGGGGGGTGTTTTGTGTGTTTTTGTGGTGTTTGGTGTGTTGCCTGGGTGTTGGTGTTTGTGTGGCTATTATATATATAATAAGGTGTGTTGCCGGTTGGCGTTTTGGTGGGGTGGGGGTGGTAATAGTGCGGGAAGCGACGTTTGGGCTTTTGTGGTGTGGTGCCGTGGTTGTCGCTTCCCGCATTTGGGTTTTATTCTTCGGTGTGGTTGCCTTTGAGGTATTCGGTTATCTTGGTTTCTATTTCTTCCGAGAGTTCTGGGTTGTCTTCGAGCAGTTTCTTTACTGCTTCGCGTCCTTGTGCCAGTTTTGTGTCTTCATAGCTGAACCAGCTGCCGCTTTTCTTTATGATTCCGAATTCGGTTCCCATGTCGACGAGTTCGCTGCTGCGCGATATTCCTGTTCCGAACATGATGTCGAATTCGCATTTGCGGAATGGTGGTGCCACTTTGTTTTTCACTACTTTCACTTTTACGGTGTTGCCTATTACTTGGTCGCCGTTCTTGATGGCTTCTTTCTTGCGTATGTCGATTCTGACTGATGCGTAGAATTTCAGTGCGTTGCCTCCGGTTGTGGTTTCTGGGTTGCCAAACATGATGCCTATTTTCTCGCGCAGCTGGTTGATGAATATGCATGTGGTGTTGGTCTTGCTGATGGTGGCAGTGAGTTTTCGCAGTGCCTGGCTCATGAGTCGTGCTTGCAGGCCTACTTTGTTGTCGCCCATGTCGCCTTCTATCTCGGCTTTTGGGGTCAGGGCTGCTACTGAGTCGATGACGATTATGTCGACGGCAGCCGAGCTGATGAGTTGGTCGGCTATCTCGAGTGCCTGTTCGCCGTTGTCGGGTTGTGAGATGAGCAGGTTGCTCATGTCGACTCCGAGGTTGCTGGCATAGAAGCGGTCGAAGGCGTGTTCGGCATCGATGAATGCTGCTATGCCGCCGCTTTTCTGGCATTCGGCTATTGCGTGGATGGCCAGTGTGGTCTTGCCCGATGATTCGGGTCCGTAGATTTCCACTATTCGGCCTTTGGGGTATCCGCCAACTCCGAGGGCTGCATTCAGGCCTATCGAGCCGGTGGGGATGCTGTCGATTTTCTCTACTTCGGTGTCGTCCATGCGCATGATGGCTCCGTGGCCGAAGTTTTTCTCTATCTTGGCCATTGCGGCCTGCAGGGCTTTGAGTTTATCTTCCTGTGTTGCCATATTGTTTTTGTTTGTTGGTTGTTGTCGTTGTGTGGTGGGGTGGGGCGTTGTGTGGTTTGTTGGTTTTTCCCCTTACAAAGTTAGGCATTTATTCTGTATCGGCAAAATGTTTTTTGGGAAAAATGATGTGCTTTTTGCTTGTGTTGGTCTAATGGGGTGTGATTTGTTTTTTTGCTGTCTTTTTTGACATGGTATTTGCGCCTGTTTGCGAGTGCGCACTTTCGGGCCTGCGAGTGCGCACTCTCGGGCCTGTGAGTGCGCACTCTCGACCCCGCGAGTGCGCACTCATTTTTGGGTGTTTGTACGTATACTGATTATCAAGTAGTTGCACTTACCTCTTCTGCCGCCTTTTTGTGTGGCGGTTTGTGGGTTGTTTTGTGGCCTTTTCCTGTGTTTTTCGTGTTGTTTAGGCTTGGCTTCTGCCTCCTTTGCGTTGCCGTGCTTCCTCAAGGCTCAGCAGTTGGGGCTGGGCTTTGGTGTATGACTTCCTGAGTGCGGCTTGGCGTTCTTTCAGTTGGGATGTATAGGTGTCGCGTGTCAGTGGGTCGAGCAGTTGTTGTGCTACGACCACATTCTGCGCGGCATCTTTCAGCCACACCACGGCTCCGTCGTATTCGGTTGCTATCTTCAGGGCTGTGTGCAGTTCGCTGGTAGTGGCTCCGCCTATCATCACGGGGATGCTGATGCCGGCTGCCTTCAATGCTTTCACCGTGTTGACCATTTCGGTGAGCGAGGGGGTGATGAGTCCCGATAGCCCTATGATATCTGCCTGACTCTCTTTGGCTTTTGCCACTATGTCCTCGGCTGGAACCATCACTCCGAGGTCGATAATCTCGTATCCGTTGCAGCTCATCACTACGCCCACTATGTTCTTGCCTATATCGTGAACGTCGCCACGAACTGTGGCCAGCAATACTCGTTTGCGACTTGCTGCTTTTCTTTCTGTGGGTGTGCAGCATGGACATCCGGCGGGGTGTATGGCGGTATTCGATTGTGGATTGGATTTTTGCAGGAAGTATGGTTGCAGTATGCTTACCGCTTGCTTCATGGTGCGAGCTGTCTTTACCACTTGTGGCAGAAACATCTTGCCCTCGCCAAATAGTTGGCCGACATGGTTCATGGCCGACATTAGTGGGCCTTCAACCACTTTCACTGCGCTGCCTTGTCGTGCAAGTTCGTCCATCACGACTGCTTCCAGGTTCTCTGTCAGTCCCTTGGCAATCATTTCTGCCAAGGTTGGTTGGGCCTGTGTGTGGCTTTTCTTGTCGGTGGCCGATGTGGTGATTTCTGTCATTGACTGCTGCAGGGCAATAAGGCGTTCGGTGGCATCAGCATGCCGGTTGAGCAATACGTCGTCGATGGCTTCTATGAGTTGTGGTGCAATGTCGTCGTATGTCACCTTGGTGGCAGGATTGACTATAGCCATGTCCATACCCTTTTCGATGGTGTGATACAAGAACACAGCGTGCATGGCTTCGCGCAGGTAGTTGTTGCCGCGGAATGCGAACGACAGATTGCTTATACCGCCGCTGATGTGGGCATGGGGCAGGTTCTGGCGGATCCATTCGGTGGCTCGTATGAAGTCGAGTGCATAGTTGTTGTGCTCTTCAATACCAGTACCTACTGCAAGTACGCAGGGGTCGAAGATGATGTCGGCAGGGTTGAAACCAATGCCCAGCAACAGCCGATATGCACGTTCGCATATCTGAATCTTGCGTTCGAAAGTGGTGGCCTGCCCTTGTTCGTCGAATGCCATTACGACCAATGCGGCTCCGAGGCGTTTCACTTCGGCTGCCTTGGCCAGAAATTGCTCCTCGCCCTCTTTCAGCGACAGCGAGTTGACAATGCTCTTACCCTGGATACATTTCAGCGCGGCACATACCACGTCCCAGTTCGACGAGTCGATCATGAGTGGCATGCGTGCAATGTCGGGGTCCGACATGATGAGGTTTACGAATGTCGTCATCTCGTGCTTGGCATCGAGCAGGCCGTCGTCCATATTGATGTCGAGCACCATGGCTCCGTCTTCCACTTGCTTGCGGGCAATCTGCAGTGCTTCGTCGTAGTTGTGCTCGCTTATCAGTCGCAGGAACTTGCGCGAACCGGCCACGTTGCAACGCTCACCGATATTCATGAAGCGCATTTCGGGAGTGAGGACCAATGGATTCAAACCCGAAATGGCAAGTAAATGCGAGCCGACAGCGGGTGCGGAAGTCTCAGGTTTTTTTGAGTTTTCAGAGGCTTCTGTGTGTTCGGAGGCATCTGTGTGTCGGGGGGTATCTGAGGCAGTAAAGCACTCCGATGTGTCGGAGTTGTTGTAATGCTCTGCAATCTTGGTGCTTAGTGCTTCGATGTATTCGGGCGTAGTGCCGCAACAACCGCCTACGATGTCGGCCAATCCGTCGTCGACAAATGCCGAAACCTCGGTTGCAAATTGCTCGGGAGTCTGGTCGTATTCACCGAGTTCGTTTGGCAATCCTGCATTGGGGTGACAACTTATGAGGTAGGTGTTTGGTGCACAATCGTGCAACTGTCGGAGCAACGGCTTCAGCTCTTGGGCTCCGAACGAGCAGTTGAGCCCGATAGAGAATATCGGTGCATGTGCCACCGAAATGAGAAACGCCTCGATGGTTTGGCCAGCCAGTGTGCGCCCTGCTTTATCGGCAATGGTGAGCGAAAGCATCAGCTTCACATCGTTGCGCCCCGTAGTGCATAGCGATTTCTCGAAGGCATAGATGGCAGCTTTGGCATTGAGCGTATCGAAAATGGTTTCGATGAGTATTGCATCAACTCCGCCCTCAATCAATGCCTCTATCTGTTCCTGATAGGCCTCGGCCAGTTGGTCGAATGTGATGTCGCGCATAGCAGGATTGGCCACATCGGGGCTCATCGAACAAGTGCGGTTGGTGGGGCCCACACTCCCTGCCACATAGCGGGGCTTCTGAGGATTCTGCTTCGTGAACTCGTCGGCCACATGGCGTGCCAGGCGTGCTGAAGCCAGGTTTAGCTCGCGTATTTTATCTGTAGTGCCATATTCGGCCTGAGATATGCGTTGCGATGAGAACGTGTTGGTAGAGATTATGTCGGCGCCAGCTGCGAGGTATTGGCGGTGTATGTCGGCCACTACTTGTGGGTGGGTAAGGCTCAACATGTCGAAGTTCCCGCGGAAACCTCGGCGCTGAAGCATGGTGCCCATGGCACCGTCAAGGATTAGTGTTTTGTTGTGTGTGTGCATAGTTGATGGTAAATCCTTGCGGCCGAACCGCAAGGCACGAACGCTTTGGGTGGTGTTGACCCTTGCGGGTGAATGGCAGGGCCCAAACGTCAGAATTTCATGGCGCGGTCCATTTCGCGGCGGTCTTCCTTCTCTTTCAGTGTCTGCCGTTTGTCGAACGATTTCTTACCCTTGGCCAGGGCAATATCGAGCTTTGCCAATCCTTGTGGATTGATGTACAGTCGGGTAGGGACGATGGTGAATCCAGGGTTTTTCGATTCGGCCTCGAGCGTTCGCAACTCTTTCTTGTTGAGCAGCAGTTTGCGCTCGCGCCGTTCGCCCACATTGTTGTATGACCCTTGCAGGTAGTGCGATACGTTCATGTTCTTCACCCACATTTCGCCTCCGGTGAAGTAGCAGTAGCTGTCGACGAGGCTTGCTTTGCCCATTCGTATCGACTTAATCTCGGTGCCGGTGAGTACGATGCCGGCTGTGTAGATGTCGATGAATTCGTAGTCGAACGATGCGCGTCGGTTTTTTATGTTGATGTGTGTCCGGCTGTTGTCTTTCTTTTTATTCATGATGATGTTTGGTGTGTGCTATTTGTTGAAGCTCTCGGCAGCAAATGGCAGGCTGGTTCGCAGGGCTGTGTTCCAGTATTGCCATGTGTGGCCACCGTTGCGCACTCTCAGTTCGCATGGTATGCGTTTGCTGCGCATGGTTTGGTAGAGCTGTATGTCTTGGTCGAAGAGGAAATCGTCGTCGCCTATATCGATGAACCATCTCACTGTACGCAGTTTCTGTATTGTCTCGTTTGTGGCGTTGCTCACAAACTTTATTGCGTCGTTTTGGTGTACGGCCTTGGTGACGTAGGTCTGGCGGTTGTTGGGGTCGAGTTGTGTGTCTTGTGATGTGAGCCATGCACTCATGGCATAGCACGATGAGAAGAGGTCGGTGTGGTTTTGTGCATATACTGTGCATCCGCCTCCGCCCATCGACAGGCCGCTCACGGCTCGGTTGGCTCTGTCGCCGATGATGCGGTATTTCTTTTCGAGTGTTGGCATGAGTTCCTGATAGAAGAAGTCGTGGTATGCCCAGCCTTCCATGTTGAAGTATCCGTTCCATGTGCCTCGTGTCTCGGGTCCTCCGGCGTTTGGCATGATGATTATCATTGGTGGTATTTCGCCTTTCTGTATCATCTCGTCGGCCACTTGGTCGAGGTGGCCTTTGTCAACCCATGCGCTGTATGTGTCGGTGAATCCGTGGAGCAGATACACTACCGGATATTTCTTCGTAGTATTGCTGTCGAACTCTGCTGGCAGGTATATGTTTACTTTCACTGTGGCACCGAGTATTGTGCTTTTAATGCTGTCGGTCACTACTTTGGCTTGTGCCGTGATAGCTGTGCAGACGATGGCTGCGATTGTGATGAATGTTTTCATTGTTGTATTTGTTTATTTATTGTTGGTTATGGTTTTTGTAGTATTCTGCTATGGCTGGGGTCACGTCCTCTTCGAAGTCGTCGAGGTAGTCGTCGCCGTAGTCGTTGAGTAGTTCGTATTGCTCGTATTGCGCCATAAACTCGTCGTCGGTCTTGTCGGCTTCGAGTGCGTCGCGATGTTTCTTGTATTCGCGTGCCACGTCGAAGAGCAGTTGCCCGAAGTCCTTCAGTCCCCATTGTTTTTTCATGAGCATGGGGAATGGTCCGAGCAGTACGTAGGGTCCGTATCCGTTTTGTATGAGTTGGATGAATCCGCCTTGCATCACTTCGTCGCGCAGGTATCGGTATGCGAGTAGGCAATGTTGGTCGATGCTGAGCTGGCCGATGTTGCTGTCGGTCAGTTGTCCGCCTACCGACTCGAGTATTGCGTCGGTGGTGTGGTTGATGTATTCTGCTGCTTCTTGGTATGTCATAGTTTTTCTTTTATCCATCCGTGTCGGTATGCGTATAAGAGTTTTTTCAGGTCGTCGACCTTAGTTTGCAGTTGCTGCCCTTTGTCGGTGTCTTTTACGTACATGCGGTTTTGGCTCATTTCCACGATTTGGGTGGTGCTTTTGATGTCTTCGCCTCGGCGTATTGCTTCTTCAGGCGAGACGAATGGCTGGTGCTGTACGAGTTCGAGCCCCCGCGAGTGGAATGTGAGTGTATATCCTGCGATTCCGGTCTTGGGTTGGTAGGCTCGTGAGAATCCTCCGTCGATGACGAGGTGTTTTCCTCCTGCCTTGATTGGTGTCTCGCCTTTTATGGTGCGTACCGGCACGTGTCCGTTGATGATGTGTCGGTGTGTGCCTGTCACCTGGAAGTTGTCGAGTATCATGTCCATCACCTGCTCGTTGTCGCCATATTTGTAGTAGTATCCTTTGCGTTCGGTGTAGGCGGCTGGGTCGTCGATGAAGTATCGCTCGAATGTCGTCATGCGGTCTTTGTCGAACAGTGGGCTGTCTTTGCCACACCACAGGTACCACATGTAGTCGATGGCGAAGAGTCGTTCGTCGGGTGGGGTGTCGGTGTTGAATGCCGATCGCACGAGTCGGCTGGTTTTCTTCATGAGTTCGATGCCTTTGTATCGCTTGCCTCTGATTTCTACTTCCTTGAGCGAGCCGTCGCGGTTGAGTGGTACGGATGCGTGGAACATGAGGTTTGAGTTGCTTATGGCATACATCGACCCGTGTGTCAGCAGGCATTGTATGTGCATTCGCAGTTTGTCGCTTGCCTGGAACGAGTGTTCGAGTTTTTGCATCAGTGCCTCCTCGTCGGGGGTGAGGTCGTAGGGGTGTTCGGGGTCGATGGTCGGCAGGTTGCGGTCGCGCAACGCGTATGTGTGCGTACCTATAGTTATATTGCCTTCCTTTTGGTTGATGAGGTGCAGCAGGTTGCGGTCGTCCATGTCGAATTCGGGTCGGCGGCCTATGATTCGTGCTTCTTCCTTGAATTGTATGATTGTGATGGCCTTGTGCATGAGGCTCATGAGTCGTTCGGTCTTTCGGTCTTCCTGTGGTTCTTCGTTTACGTTCACCACTTGGAACACGTCGCATGGGTCGCCCTCGTAGGTCTCGAGTGCGAATGTGGCGAGTGGCAGCAGGTTGATTCCGTATCCGTCCTCGAGTGTCGACAGGTTGCCATACCTCAGTGTCATGCGCAACACATTGCACAGGCATGCTCTGTTGCCTGCTGCTGCCCCCATCCAGTCGATGTCGTGGTTTCCCCACACGATGTCGAAGTTGTGATATTGACACAGAGTGTCCATGATGAGGTGTGCGCCTGGTCCTCGGTCGAATATGTCGCCCAGCAGGTGCAGGCGGTCGATGGCCAGGTGTTGAATGAGCCGGCACAGTTCGGCAATGAATACTTCGGCACGTCCTGTCTCTACTATTGTGTCGATAATTTTGTTGTAGTAGAGGTATTTCTTGTCGTCCATGCTTCCGGTCGATTCGTGCAGCAGTTCTTCGATTATGTATTCGAATTGTGGTGGCAGTGCTTTTCTTATTTTCGACCTTGTGTATTTCGACGATACGTCGCGGCACACTCTCACGAGCCTGTGTAGCGAGTCGGTGTAAAATTCGCGCAGCATCTGCTGTCGTTTCTGTCGTCCCGTCTTGCGCGATGCCATCTGTGCCTTGGTCAGTGCCAGTTTCTGTTCGGGATAGTAGATGAGAGTGCATAGTTCGCGTTTTTCGCGCTTGCCCAGTGTGTCGCCAAAGAGTTCCTCCACCTTTCGGCGCACGTATCCCGATGCATTTCTCAGCACATGGTTGAATGCAGCGCTCTCGCCGTGGGGGTCGCTGATGAAGTGCTCGGTGGGTTTTGGCAGGTTGAGTATGGCCTCGAGGTTTATGATTTCGGTGCTTGCCTCGGCCACGGTGGGGTAGGTCTGTGCCAGTAGCTGAAGGTAGCGCATGTCGTCGCGTATGGCGTCTTCGTCGAGTGGGGATGTTTGTTGCTCTCTCATGATTCTTGTTTTTTTTGCAAATGGTTTGCTGTGCAAAGTTACGAATTTGTAGTCATTTGGCAAACATGAAGTGGCATTTATTTCGTCTTCTCCTTGCAACTTTTTTCTGCATTGGTGCTCCTTGCTTTTTGCAACTGCCATCTTTCGTGTTTGCGAGTGCGCACTCGCGGGGTTGTGAGTGCGCACTCTCGGGCCTGCGAGTGCGCACTCTCGGGCCTGTGAGTGCGCACTCATTTTTCACCCCCTCCACAGGTGCCTGTGTGCCACTTTGCTGAGGCGCCCAAACAGAGACACCCGCAGTGTCGTTTCCGATGCGCTGCGGGTGTCGTGGTTTGGGGTATAAATATTGCGTTTCCTATTGCTTAAACAGGGCTGCATATCGGCTGATGTACTTGCCGAGTATGTCGAACTCGAGGTTGACACATGTGCCTTCCTTTATGGCGTGGAAGTTTGTGTTGTCGTAGGTGTAGGGTATGATGTTCACCTCGAATGTGTCGAATGTAGGGTTGCACACCGTGAGGCTCACCCCGTTGACGGTGATCGACCCTTTGTCGACTGCAAAGTATCCGCGGCTGGCCATCTCGTGGTCGAAGTGGTAGTGGAATGTGTATGTCCAGCTGCCCTGCATGTCCTTCACTGCTATGCATTCGGCCGTCTGGTCGACATGTCCCTGCACTATGTGCCCGTCGAGGCGTCCGCTCATCATCATGCTTCGCTCCACATTCACCTCGTCGCCAACACTGAGCAGGCCCAGGTTGCTGCGGTCGAGGGTTTCCTTCATGGCGGTGACGGTGTAGGTGCCGTCTTGAATCTTGACCACGGTGAGGCACACACCGTTGTGGCTCACGCTTTGGTCGATTTTCAGCTCGTCGACAAACGAGCAACGGAGGGTGAGGTGGATGTTTTCCAACTCATGCTCGATGGCAACTACGGTTGCACATTCTTCTACTATTCCTGAAAACATATAGTGGTCTTTTTTGCGTTCTTATGATTTTGTGGGTGCAAAGTTACGAATTTTCCTTTATATATGGTCATGAAATATGAAATAATTTGTATCTTTGCACCTCAAAGCAGGGAATGACTCACGGGTTGTTCTGCTTCCTACAAACAAGAAAATGTGTCAAATCATGATGGAACCAAAAGAACGTCGCCGAATCATCGACCTCGTACGTCGCGAGGTGGTACCAGCCATAGGGTGTACGGAGCCTATAGCCGTGGCACTGTGTGTGGCAAAGGCATGTGAAACTCTGGGCACCCGACCCGACCATATCGCAGTGAGCCTCAGTGCCAATATCCTGAAAAACGCTATGGGAGTGGGCATACCGGGAACCGGCATGGTGGGCCTGCCAATAGCCGTGGCACTCGGGGCACTGTGCGGACACTCGAGCTACGGACTTGAAGTCCTGGCCGACGTCACCCCGCAACTGGTGGAGCAAGGCAAGGCATACATAGCCGAGGGGCGTATAGACATAGGCATGAAGGATGGTGAATGCGACAAACTGTATATCGAAATCCACGCCGAGGCCGACGGCCACGAGGCATGCGCCATAATCCAAGGTGGCCACACTACGTTCACCCATGTGAGCCTCGACGGGGTGGTGTGTGAAACTACCGACAATAGTCAAGCCACTGTCGACGATTGTCAGGAAACCGACGACGACAGCTGGCTTTCACTTCGCAAAGTGTATGAATTTGCCACCACGGCACCACTCGACGAAATCGACTTCATCAATCAGGCACGCACACTCAACGAAAGTGCAGCCAACGAATCGCTGAAAAGCAACTACGGACACCGTCTGGGCAAGACACTCACACGGCCGCTGGGGCGCGGAATATTGGGCGACAGCATTTTCTCGCACATACTGTCGCAGACAGCACTCGCATGCGATGCACGTATGGCAGGGGCCATGGTGCCAGTGATGAGCAACTCGGGAAGCGGCAACCAAGGCATTTGTGCCACGATGCCTGTCGTGACATTTGCCGAGGAAAACCACAACACAGCCGAAGAACTGACACGTGCACTCATGCTCAGCCACCTCACTGCCATATATATAAAGCAAAGCCTCGGCCGACTGTCGGCCCTGTGCGGGTGTGTAGTGGCATCGACCGGCAGCAGTTGTGGTATCACCTACCTCATGGGAGGCGAATATCCGCAGGTGGTGGCTGCCGTGAAAAATATGATAGCCAACCTCACAGGCATGATATGCGACGGAGCAAAACCCAGCTGCACACTCAAACTGACCAGTGGCGTGTCGACAGCAGTGCTGTCAGCAATGCTCGCCATGAGCGGCGAATGTGTCACGAGTGTCGAGGGAATCATAGACGATGATGTCGACCGCTCAATCCACAACCTCACACACATCGGCAAGGATGCCATGTGTGAAACCGACCGATGCGTGCTCAACATCATGACAAGCAAACAGAAGTCTTGACACGATATGAAGATACTGCTTCTCGGAGAATACAGCAACGTGCATGCCACCCTGGCCGAGGGATTGCGTGCGCAAGGACACCATGTCACCGTGGTGAGCGATGGCGACGGATGGAAAAACTATCCGCGCGACATCGACCTCACCCGTTGTTCGCTTTCACGTGTGTCGTCGATGAAATACTACGTGAAGGCATGGCGCATCATCATGCAATGCCGCGGATACGACGTGGTGCAAATCATCAACCCCATGTTTCTGGAACTCAAGGCACACCTCATCACACCATTCTACCGATACCTGCGCCGCCACAACAAGGTCGTAGTCATGGGGGCATACGGCATGGATTACTACTGGGTGCGCACATGCCTCGACTGCACCACATTCCGCTATTCCGACTTCAACATAGCATCCCAACCACGCACCGAGGAAGCCTTCAACAAAGCATTCATTGCCGAATGGATGCAGGGCGCGAAACGCCAACTCAACGAATTTATCGCAAACGACTGTGATGCCATCATTGCAGGATTGTGTGAGTACTACATGTGCTACACACAGTATTTCCCACAGAAGACACACTTCATACCCATGCCCATACATGCGCCTGCCATCGGTGCTCAGCCACAACACTACACCCCGGGTACCCCGCTCAGGGTGCTCATCGGCATCCAGCGCGGACGGTCGGAGTATAAAGGAACCGACATAATGCTCAGAGCTTTGCTCAAGGTCAAGGCCCTACATCCCGACAAGGTCGAAGTGGTGAAAGTGGAATCGATGCCGTTCTTCGAATATCGCAGGCTCATGAGCCGGTGTCATGTGATTATCGACCAACTATATAGCTACACACCTGCCATGAATGCACTCGAAGCCATGTCGCGCGGGGTGGTGGTGGTCGGAGGCGGCGAACCCGAGAACTACGACATACTCCACGAATCGGAACTCCGACCCATAGTCAACGTACAACCCAACGAAGAAGACTGTGTGAACCAACTCGAGGCGCTCATCGCTCATCCCGAGCAAATCACACAAATGGCACTCGACAGCATGGAATACATACGGCGTCATCACGACCACCTGAAGGTGGCACGACAATATGCCGAACTATATGCTCGTTTGATTGACGAAAAACACTGAAAAGAGAATAAAAACACCTGTCAAAATGAATAATAAGGCCCTAATTGCGCAATTAACCAATAAAAGCAGTTGGCAGTCATAAATTATTTTGTATCTTTGTGGCGAAATAATAATAAACCTTAAAAATAGAAGCAACAATTATGAGTAAAACAACGAAAAGATTAG
>CAMVDC010000043.1 GCA_947166155.1 uncultured Prevotellaceae bacterium
GGTCCATGTCTCTTCGCCAACCTTGGTGAGGGTGGTGATAGGCGTGTTGTCGGGGATGTTCATGATGAAGTGTACGACCCAAGCCTTGTCGCCATATATGATATACATGTCGCCCTTGGCTATCTCGCCTGCCTGCATGCCTCCGAGTGCCTGACCGATACCGAATCGGAGCCATTCCGACTGGTTGCCGGTGTCCCAGTAGTAGCGCATGTTGCAGACGAAGAACTTAGCGTTGGCCTGGAATGCGTCGGAGTTGATGCATTCGTCAACTTCGTATTCCTCGCCAGTCTCTTCGTTTATCATCTTCACACCGCCGCCGAAGTAGAATCCGGGCGATGGAACTGCCTTGCCTTCATTGGTGAGTGGTCCCCAGTAGTCGGCTGTGCTGTCCCACGACTTCACGAAAATCATATCGCTAAACATCTTCATCATGTATTCGCCGTCAATGCCCAGGGCAGGTGCAATCACGTTGGTGTTGAGGTAGAACCAGTCGACTTCTTCGTAGGCATAGCGATTGTCCTCGCCTTCCTTCAGATATTGTGTTGCCTCGTAGGTCGATTCGCCCACGATGGTGAGTTCGTCAAGATTGGTCACAGGCTCCTTGTCGATTGACTCGCGCTTCATCTTGAGTGTGAGGTCGAATGTAGCCAAGTGGTCGTTGAAGCCGATAGCTACCAGACCATGACATACGTCGCCGTTCTTCAGCGCGTTGGATGGATTCTGACAAACGGTGAAGTTGATGTAGTCTTCCTCGATCGACCAACCTTCGTACTGGATGAATACACCCCACGACGAACCGGCATCCCACGATGCGAAATATCCGTCCTTGTCCATCTCGAAACCACCATACTGCTCGCTATGGAACGTGTACGACTGTGTCTCACCAGTCTTTGGGTCGAGCAACTGGAAGAGATCGTTCACTGGATAGCAGTTCGACCAGTCGGTACGTGGTTTCGGTTTGGTATTAGCTGCGATACGCTTTGCCTCCTCGCCCCATTCATACAGGGCCATGTCGAGCTCGTCGGTTTCGCACTCCAACACCTTACATACCTCGCTGAACGAGAACGTGACCGTCGGTCCTTCACACCATCCGGTGCGTGGTTCGTCTTCGATGGTCGCAACAAACTGTGCCTTCATGCTCATCGGGACAAGCAGAAGGACTGCAAGAATGAACAGAGTAACATGTCTTTTCATAAGCATTCTGTTTTTAATAGGTTAATGTCTTTAAGTGAATTAATTTGCTGCAAAGATAACAAATATCCTCCAATAGACAATACTAAAAACACTACTTTTTTGTCTTTTACTATCATTTTGTCGCTAATCCTCGTGCAAGGCATCCACTATGTTCACTCTGATGGCATGAAGCGTAGGTATCAGCACACCTATACATACTAATAGCAGAATCAGCAGGTACACCACGGCCGACACGATGGCGAAGTGGGGCCAGAACTGCTCTATCCACGACGCCTCGCCAATGAGCTGCCCCATGTTGCGGTCGCTCACCATGCCGGTCGAGAGCACTATCTGCAGGTAGATGATGTCGGCCAGGATGAAGCTGACGGTGTAGAGCAGCACCCCTTCGCCAACCATCTTGCGCAGAATCCTCCAGCGTGTGGCACCGAAACTGCGCATGATGCCTATCTCCTCCCTGCGACGTCGCAACTGCATCCAGAAGGTGCCCACCACGCCCAGCAGCGCGTTCACACCGAAGATGGCCAGTATGAGCAAGAACAACTGATTCTCGATTTGCAACGATGTGCGCGACGACTGGTTGCTGATGTGTTGGTCGTAGGTCTCGAGTTCTTGTATGAAACTGCGTCCCGAGTTGAAGTTGTCGTATAGGTTTTGCGATGTACGCTTCACGAAATCCTTGGCGTCAGCATCGGGTTTCAAGCGGATGAGAATGTGGGAGGTTAGCATCGGGTGCAGCATCTCCTGCACAAACACCACGAGCGAGTTGCGCTCCTCGGGGCTTGCTTTCACGTCGGCGGTCACACCTGCCACGGTGTAAGTGCCTCTCACCTCCTCGGCAGCAGGTGTCGAGCCGTCGGGGCGGTCGGCATAATCCACATCGAGCCACACCAACTTCTTGCCCAAAGCAGCCTCTTCGCTTCCGAAGATGGAGCGTGCCATGCAGCGCGAGATATAGACCTGGCCCGCATTGCTCGTGATGTCTTCATCGTCGGGAGAACTCTGAGAACTCTGAGCACTCGGAGAGCTCTGAGCACTTTGAGCACTCTGCTTCGCTCTCATCACCTCTATCCCATGAGTTTCGAAGAACGGCTCGTCGAGGTAAAGGTGGATGGAGTATGCCCCGGCGCGATGTTCCTTGGTGTTGTAGGCATCGGCCCATGTTGTCCAGTGGTAGCGGTCGAGCTGGGCAAACACGTAATCATCGGCATAGCACACCGACTCCACCTCGGGCAGTGCCAGCAGTCGGTTGCGTATATCGTCGAGCGCAGCTTGGTCGGCATCCTGCGTCACCTCCACGTCTCTGTTCTGCTCCTGTCCTGCGTCGGTGCGGTCCACCTCCATACGTCCCACCACCAGATGATGTGTCTCGAACGGAGTGATGTCGCCCGTGAGGTATCGGTCGTAGAAATACACCGCCAAGTTGTCGATGAAGAACCAACTCAGCATCGTGATGATACACAGTTCGGCCACAAGCCATCCGGCTGAATGAAAACCCAGGAGCTTTCCAAGGCCCACCCGTGTCGGGATATATGTTTTTGTTTTCATAATTTCATTTACCATTTTACCATTTACCATTTACCATTTAATTCTATTTGGTCATTTACGATTTAACAATCTATTATTATTTACGATTTGACAATCTATTATTATTTACGATTTGACGATTTACTATTTACGAATTATGTACTATTTAATTATTTAGTTATTTCCTTCCGGATGGTATCTTCTCCCCTTTGGGGAGATAAGAGAGGGGTTTGGGGGAGATAAGAGAGAGGTTTATTGTTTCTGATTCATCGCTTCTACCAAAGGGCGCTTCAGGCTGTGCCATACAGGGATGAAGGCTGCCATGAGGTTGAGCAACGCGCAACAGACGAAGGTGATGATGAGCATGGGCCAGTTCCACAGCATGTCGGGTGTGATGTTCAGTGAACTTGAGGTGGCCGACTGTGTGAATATGGTAATGAATAGCGTCGATGTGCTGAGCAACTTCAGCAAGCCATAGCAGAGTAAGAGCCCGAGAATGCCGCCGAGGCAGGTGAACCACAAGTTCTGTGTCAGCACCTGGCGCAACAATGTGCGGTTCGTCGCACCGAATGCCTTCCTTACACCCAGTTCGGCCAGGCGGCCTTCCATCATGCCCGACACCAGCGCACTCATGTTGATGGCAGGCAGCAGGAGCAACAGTAGTATGATGAGTGCCGGTATCCACAGCTGGTTGAGGTAGTCGGCCGTGGTCTCGTTGTCAGCATCGAAGAAACTGAGAGCAAAGAAATAGTGCGACCGTGCTCTTATCACCCAATCCACTTTGCCAGACGAGGCAGGGGTTTGTTCGCTGATGTATGCAGCGCGATAGGGTGCCAACTGGTCGAGCAGAGTCTGACGGGTGCAGCCCTCCTTCAGCAGACACCTCACCTCCATATATCCTGCGTAGGGGAAACCATGAAGCGAACCCATGCTGAACGCATCTTTGTTGGTGTAGGGCACGTAGATGTCGGCCGACGACTGCGGCAACATGTTGCTACCGGCGCGCACCACTCCCGTGATGCGGAATGGCTTGTAGCCCAACAGCACGGTGCGACCTGCCACCCGTGTCTCGCCGTCGAACAGCTGACGTGCCAGCTGGTCGGTGATGACCACACAATCCGCGCCATCCTCAAACTGCTGGTGTGTGAACGCGCGTCCATCTATCCACTCCAGTTCGTACATGCGGAAGAAAGCCGTGTCGGTACATATAGGGCGCACATCGACCGTACGCTTCCCTACGGCTGCCGATGCAGGGTTGAGGCTACCTACTACATGCATCATGCTCACACCCGTAGCCACCTCCACACAGTCGAGGCGGGAGAACACATCCTCTATGGCACGCTTCGAGTATCCGCCGCCGAATGCCTCGGCATTGAAGTCGCCACTATAGAAGCGCCCCGTGACATAAACGGTGCGGTCGCGATGCATCTCGGGATATATCTTGCCCACCATCACATGTATGACGAAGGCCACAAGCAAAGCAGTCGATACTGCCACGGCGGTGCCGAGGAGGTAGAATACCTTCAATGAAAACGTAGTCCTATTCATCTTTCAAAGTCTTTGTTATGTCTTGCCGGCAGATGTTCCATGCAGGGATGGCGGTGCCGGCCATTACCAATAATAATATAATAAGGTATATGATGGTGGAGAGAACGGCGAAGTGTGTCCAGAAGTCGTTGAACCACAACTCGGCTTCGTGGTCGTTGGAATAGAAACCCTTCGACAGTGCTATCTGCAGGTATATGATGCAACCCACGGCCACGCTGACGGTTGTCATCACGAACGCTTCGCTGATGAACATGCCGAACACACGCAGTCGCGTGGCACCGAAGGCGCGCATCACTCCGGCTTCTTCGCTGCGCCTGCGTGTGTGCATGAGCAGTGTACCCACCACGCCGAATGCCACGTTGACGCCGAAGAACAGTGCTATGAGCAGGTTGCGACGGTTTTGTGTCACGATGCCATAGCGCTCAAGGGTGTTCGACATACTTTCGTCGCCGGTCATCACCGAGCGTACATACACACTCCCTGCCCGCAAGTCCTGCTCAAACCACCGTCGGTATTTCTCGACAAATGCAGTGGCCGACACGCCCTGTCTGAGGCGCAGGATGAACGACGAGTCGTCGCGCATCATGCCCTGGCAACGATATACCACACATGGATAAAAGCCCAACGGCGTGTGACGGAAGTCTTCAACTACGGCACGTATGTTGTAGTAAGTGTCGTCAAGCACGAATTCGCCGTTTTCCATTCTCCCTCCCCTGTGACTCATCACCCTGCGTCCGCGCACATCGGTGGTGCCAAACATCTTCATTGCAGCCGTGCGGGTGATGATGATGTCGGCGTTGTAGGCGGCGGTGTCGGTGAGTTGCTCTTGTGGCACCGATGGTGTGAGCGACTGTATGTCGAATGCCTGAAACACTCGACTGCCTGGATAGAAGTCGCGATTCCAGCACACGAGGCTGTCGCCGCTGTCGAGGTAGTAGGTCGATCCCGCCAGGTTCTCATTGAAGAGCGGTGCATAGTGCTTGCGGTCTTCAAACACACATTCCACTTCGGGCAGTGCTTCGAGCTGAGCCGTGATGGCATCGTATTCCTTGTTGAACTCATGCACAGTCCATTTGTCCTCTTCGTCCACTTTCAAGCTGTTGCCCATCGTCAGTCCCACCATGCGCGAGGGGTCGTAACCCATCGGCAGGTGGCCTACGTAGGTATTCACCACCACGGGGTCGAACGCCCAACACATAACTATAGTCACAAGGATTAGCTCAAGTACGAGCCAGATGGATAATTGTTTCATTGTTTCTGATTCAGTGATTCTACGATTGGCCTTCTCAGTGCCATGATGGCGGGCAGGGTGGTGGCCAGCACGTTGAGGATGAAGCACGTGATGAAGGTGATGATGAATATTGATGGTGCGAAAAGCATCTCGGATGTCACGGCATACGAGCCTCGCATGTTTGCCACGGAGTCAAGGTCGCCGATGAAAAGCGTGAATATCCATGCGCGACACATATAGAGTGCAATCCACGCCACGACCAGGCCTATTGCTCCGCCTATGAGTGTCTGCATCATGTTCTCGCTCAGCACCTCCCACAGCAGTCGGCCCTTGCGTGCTCCGAATGCCCTGCGCACTGCCAGTTCTGCCAGGCGGCGTTGCATGCGGCTGGCCACCATGCCGCTGAGGTTGAGGGCAGGCACGAGCATGAGCAGCAGTATGGCAGGTATGGCATAATAGAGTATCGACCCCGCGGCATCACCTTCGTTGATGATGATTTTGTCGAACATGTTGCCCACATCGAGCCATGTGCGCCCATAGTGGCTGACGAACGACGGACGGAGGTCGATGGGCGTGGGTTTGAGACCATATACGGGGAAGTCGTGGCTACTGAGCGACATGTTGTAGCGAGCTTCAATCTCAGCCACTTCACGCCAGAAGTCGTCGCGACGGTCATGAGGCACCGACAGGCATACATTGTAACTCACGTCGGTCAACTCCATGTAAGAGCCAGTCAAGAGTCCTTCGGCCATGTAGGGCACAAACAGCTCGCGGCTGCAATGGGTGGCAATGATGGGCGGTGTCTCTACCACTCCCACCACACGCCAGTCGTAGTTGTTGATGCTCACTATGTGTCCCGCAGCCGGTTGGTCCTTACCTACGATGCGGTCGGCCAGGTCGCGCGTGATGACTGCCACACGCTCGTGCCCCTCCATCTCGGTTTGGTTGAACGGACGGCCTTCGAGGAAACGGAAGCGATAGAGCTTGAAGTAGTCGGGGTCGGTGCAGAGATATTGGGCGTTGTAGTCGTGCACTCCGTCGGCCATGCGTATGTTCATCTGCCAAAACGAGATATTCATGTATGCCGTGATGCACTCGGGCGACTTCAGCTGACTGAATATATCGGTAATGTCGCAGTAGAACACTGGAATGGTTGTACGCTCCTGCACCACGCCGTCGCGCTCGTTCTCGATAGGCATACGCCAGATGGCATCGCAATACATGGTGGTGCTGCGGTTCACCTCGGGTGCCACGTCGGCCACCTGCACATAGTACACCTCGGCTATCACCATGGTGAATGCAATGGCAAGAGCGGTGCCCAGGATATAGAGATAGTTCAGTTTCATGATATCTGCCTTCCGTCAAGGAACTTCACGATGCGGTCTGTCTCGCGAGCCTGCTGCTCGTTGTGGGTCACCATCACGATGGTGCGTCGGTCCTCTTCGTTGAGGCGGTGTAGGAGGTCCATGATGTCGGCACCCATGTGCGAGTCGAGGTTACCCGTCGGCTCGTCGGCCAGTATGATTTCGGGGTTGCCTATCACGGCACGCGCAATAGCTACGCGTTGGCACTGACCGCCCGACAGCTGGCTGGGCATGTGCTTCATGCGGTGGCTCAGTCCCACACGCTCAATCACCTCCTTGGCACGACGTATGCGCTCGCTTCGCCCCACGCCGCGGTAGATGAGCGGTATCTGCACGTTGTCGAGCACCGAAAGTCCGCCGATGAGGTGGAACGACTGAAACACAAAGCCGAGGCTGCGGTTGCGCAGTGTGGCCAGGCGGTTGTCCGACAAATGGCTGTCGATCCGTTCGCCACACAACTCGATAGTGCCGCTCGTGGGTACGTCGAGCAAGCCCATGATGTTGAGCAACGTACTCTTTCCACATCCCGAAGGGCCCATCACGCTCAGAAACTCGCCGCGGCCCACCTCGAGGTTCACATTCTCAAGCGCCTGAGTCTCTACCGACTCAGTGCGATAAATCTTGTTGACACCTGTCAACTTAATTGATACTTCCATATCTTTCTTTTTGTTTTTGCATTTGATGAAATGTACTACACACGATATATCAAACTCCGTGCCAACGATGTAACTGATTGATAATCAATAAAAGCACAGTGTAGTGTGTGTCCATTATCGGACAGTTGTGCGTTCGGAAACGGACGGGTGAAGGTAAAACCCTTTCTGCGAGTACGCACTAATTTACCTGCACCTGCACAGAACTTTTGCTGCGCGTACGTAGTAATTCTTAAATTTACGTCGCAAATTATTAAATTTTCGGTGGAAAATTAGTAAATTTACGTCGAGAATTATTAAATTTACGTCGAAAATTAAAGTTTTCAGATATAAGCGCAGTAAAACTTCTGCGTTGTTTCAGCAAAACTTCTGCGTTCTTTCAATAAAACATAGATATCCGCTTGGCAAAACTAATGTGCAGCCACATTGCCTTTCGACGGGTTGGGGAATACGATTGTGAAGCGTGTGAGGTGGTCGGTGGGGTCGGTGGCGAGCGAGAAACGGCAACCCATGTGGCGCAGGATGTGGCGCGTGATGAGCAATCCGATGCCCTGTCCGTCGGTCTTCGTGGTATAGAACGGGGTGAATATATGTGCCATTGCGTCGGCATCGATACCCGCTCCGTTGTCGGTGATGGTGAGGGTGCGGCCGTGGGTGGAGAGGGTGACCTTGGCAGGGACAGACTCTTCACCATTTCGTTCCTTGATACTCTCTATCGAGTTCTTCACTATATTGATTATCACCTGCTGGAAGAGCGTGGGGTCGAGCCTGACGGGTGTGGCGCTGTCGGTGGCCGGCATGTCGAGCTGGATGCCTGCCGAGTGGCACATGTGGGCGATGATGTGGCGGTAGTTCTCCAGTTCTTCGTTCAGGTCGCAGAGGATGAGGTGGGGTTCGGGAATCCTGACCACATCGGCAAAGCGAGTCACGAACTGAGCCATCGATTGCAGACGCTCGGCGGCGCTGCCTACTGCGTTGAGCGACTGGGGGTTGCTGATGTCTGGCTGGATGGTGTCGAGGGTGCTCGATATGCATCCCACGGTGCCGTTCACCTCGTGGGCAATCATGCGTATCACCCGTTCGTAGGCCGCACGTTCGGCTTCCATCACCTCGTCGGTGAGGGGTTGGATGAGGAAAAACGGATGCTGGCGTCCGCCGTCGGTGAACGAGAGGTGGCTCACCCGATATATCTGCGAGTTGGATAGGCGCACTGTCTCGTCGCTGCCCAGCGGCATGGCGTCGAGGCGGCTTTGCAGTTCGGGGGTGAGCATCTGGCGTGCAGCGGGATTCACCTGGCGGGGCTCCTTGTCGAGCGGACAGAGGATGACGCCCGTGGTCGATGCCTGGATGAGGAGGTTGAGAAATGTGTTTTGCTCGGCGGTGTGCAGATGTTCGTTGCGCAGGTTGCGCAACAGGGTGTTGAAGGTATCGACCACCTTGTCGGTATCGGGCTGACCCGTGGGTGCCAGGAAGGTGCTCATATCCTGCTGGCGGAGCATGTCGATTCCGTCGGTCACTGCCTGCATGGGGCTCACCGTGCGGCGATAGAACACGACGAGGAAGATGATGGCGCCCGCGATGATTGCTTCGCTCACAAAGAACAGGGTGGGATGGCTGCCGTAGGTGGTGAACAGGATGATAGCTCCCAGCACCAGGAGTATAACCACCAGTATGATGTAGTAGTGTATGAGTTTCATAATCCGTGCTTATCTATCTTGCGGTAAAGTGCCCCGCGACTGATGCCCAACTCGCGCGCCACCAGGGTGAGGTTGCCCCCGTGGCGGTTGATAGCATCGGCAATGGTGTCGCGCTCAATAGCTTCAAGAGTTTGTGGAGTCGCAGATGCCGGATGGAGTTCCTCCCCCCTGGGGGAGGTTAGGAGGGGGCCTTCCTCCAACCTACCCATCAGCACAGCCCTTTCCACGATGTTCTTCAGTTCGCGTATGTTGCCAGTGAGCGGCAACGACTGCAGCCAGTGCATATCGTCGTCGGTGGGTTCCCATCGCGGAGTGGACGGTGCCGACGGAGCATTGGCAATGAAATGGCGCACGAGCAACGGGATGTCGTCCTTGCGTTCGCGCAGTGCCGGCAGATGTATGCTCACGAGGTTGATGCGGTAGTAGAGGTCTTCGCGGAAGGTATGAGCCGCAATCATGGCAGGCAGGTCGGCATTCGTGGCACACACCACACGCACATCGGCGCGGCGTGTGGTGCTGTCGCCCAGGACTTCGTAGGTGTGATCTTGCAACACACGCAGCAACTTCACCTGACAAGCAAGGTCGAGTTCGCCAATCTCGTCGAGGAATATGGTGCCGCCCTCAGCCATCTCAAACCGTCCGCGGCGGTCGTCGCGTGCATCGGTGAATGCTCCGGCCTTGTGTCCGAACATCTCGCTCTCGAATAACGAAGCCGATATGCCACCGAGGTTGACCTTCACCAGAGGCCCCGCAGCACGCTGACTATGCTCGTGTATGTATTGCGCAATGACTTCCTTGCCTGTGCCCGACTCGCCCGTGATGAGTATCGGTGCCATCGTGGGCGCCACGCGGTCGAGGGTGGAAAGGATGGGGGAAAGGGAGCCGACGACGAAAACCTCTCCCCCGCCTCCCCTAACCCCTCCCAAGGAGGGGGATACCATCCGGATGGTATCATCTCCCCTTTTGGAGATAAGAGGGGATGGGGGTGCGAGTCTTCCCCCCCTTGGGGGGATAAGAGGGGGGCTTAGCTCCAACGCAGTCTCCACTCTCTCCATCAGTGTGCGGTTGTTCCATGGTTTGGTGATAAAATCGAAGGCACCATGGCGCATGCCACGCACGGCAAGGTCGATGCTGCCCCATGCCGTCATGAGGATGACGGGCACGTCGGGACGGAAAACCTTGACCTGGCGCAACAGGGTGAGGCCCTCCTCGCCATCGGTGGCAAGCGAGAAGTTCATGTCCATAAGGCACAGCTCGAGGCTGCTATTCGAACGTACCACATCCATTGCTGCCTTCGGTCCTTCGGCTTGCATCACTTCATATCCGTTGCGCTCGAGCAGCAAGGTGAGCGATACACGGATGGCACGGTCGTCGTCGATGATGAGTATCATAGTTGTATAATATTTTATTTGGTCCCCTCCCTAACCTCCCCCCCGTCATCCCCCTACGGGGGACTGAGGGGGGACAAGAACGGTTTTCTCCCCCTCGCACTCCCCCAGGGGAGAGAGGGGGATAATAAGGGACTAATCCGGATGGCCTATCACTCCCCCTTGGGGGAGCAGGGAGGGGGCTTGTTTCTGCAAAGTTACTAATATTTATCGAGCTGAAAGGCATACTTTTAGAAAAAGTGTAGGGGAAGGCGTCTCACGACGCTTCCCTACGGCACCTTTGTAGTACTACGGGTTGTTATTAACAAAAAATTACTAATTACTTATCTTTATCTTATCATGTCCCTTCCATTTCGTCATGTCGCTGATGATGACTCGCTCGCCAGCCGCGAGGCCTTCGATGACCTCGACATGGTTGTAGTTGCATTCACCGAGTTTCACCTCGCGCGGCACTACCATGTCGTCGGCTGTGAAGACATACAGCGTGTAGGTGCCGGGGCCTGAATAGTAGGAACCGTTGGGCAGTCGGATCACATCGTCGAGCATACTGGTGATGACGTATATCTCGACTTTCAAGCCCGAGCGCAGACGCGGATGCGATGGGTTGTCCATCACGGCATTGAAGGTGATGGCTCCGTTCTGACTCAACGGCGTGACACTGCTTATGGTGCCTTCCAACACTTCGCGACCGATGCGCGCCTGCACCCTGCCACCCGCCACGACACGGTCGGAATAGGTGTCGGCTATTGTGCATTCAATCTTGAAACTGCTCAGGTCGCTCAGTGTGGCCAGCTTGCTGCCTGCACCCACCATGCTGCCTATCTCGGAGTTGATGTATGTGAGTGTGGCACGACGTGTGGCGCGTATGTTGGCTTGGCTCAGTGTGCGCCGACTTTGTTGCAACGACTTGTCGGCAATGCGGTCTTGCAGGTGCTTCACCCGCAGCTGGGCTTCGTTAGAAGCAGTCTCGCCTTCAGCGTGCCGGCGCAGTGCTTCGAGGTTGAGACGTGCGGTATATAATGCCGTCTCGGCTTGTCGTACACGGTTTTTCGTACCCGACCCGAGGCTGTCGAGATACTGTTCGTTGCGCAGTTCGGCCTCGAGCTGGCTCACCTTCATCGCCTCCACCTCGAGCTGCATCTGACGGTCGGCCTGCTGCGATGCTATATTGGCCTCTTGTTGCAGAAGCGTCTGACGACGGATTTCGTGCTCGTCGAGTTCGCGCGAGTAGGCAATCTCGGCTTGTTCCAGGTCGAGCCGCATGAGGGGCGTACCCACATCGACCGTGTCGCCGCTATGGGCATATACTTCGAGTATCTGCGACGAGATGGGCGACGTGATGGTGAGTTCGAAGGCCGGAACCACACGCCCCGATGCCGTGATGCTCACGTCAATCGAGCCCGAATCAACTTCGCCCACCATGAGCGACCCCGCGTCGAGTCGAGGCATCGCAAGTCGGCCGATACTCATGGCCAGGATAACTACTGCAGTCGCGACTCCTGCCACGATGCCGACGCGAACCACTCGGCGACGGCGACGTACCTCCTGCGGTATGGGGCGGTCCATGTTTGATGTGTCTGTTGTGTTCATTTCTATTAATAATGCTTAGCGGAATGGAAGGGAATTGTCTCTCCCTTCTCAAAATCCCACAATGTTATTGACCTTATCTGATAATAGAGGTACCAATACTGGTAGAGTTGCGATATGCGGCCGAGGCGTGCCTGGTCTTTGGCTGTCTGTGCATCCGAGAGTTCGAGCGTTGAGAGTGTGCCGATCTTGAATGTCTCGACGTTGGTGGCATAACGCACCTGTGCTATGCTGTCGGCCTGGACAGCGATGTCGAGCTGACTGAGCTGGTTGTTGAACCGCTGGGTGAGTACAAAGAGGTCTTGGTTGAACTCCTGCGACTGCCGGCGCAATTGGTTCTCCACAATCTCGCGGTTGTTTTCAGCCATCTTCAGCCGGCCGCGACGCTTGCCCCAATCGACCAACGGTACCGACACACCCACCTTCACCACTTCGTTGGTCGAAAGACGGTTGTAGGTGTCGTGCAGCGTGGAACCGCTTCCTGTGAAACCAATCTGTGCATAGAGGCTCACGCTGTAGCGGTTGGCACGTGCCGACGCTACTTCGTATTCAGCCTCCAACTGTCGGCGACGCATGGTGGTGGCAAACGCATTGCTTTGAAGTGCATGATGCAGCACCTCATCGAACTCGAGTGTGAGGCGCGGCACGCTGTCGGGACAGATGGTCGTCACGTCGCCTTCGATGCCGAGAAAGTTGCACAGCGCAAACCGACACGTCTGCTCCGACGTCTGTGCCGAAGTGAGCGACGAACGTGCCTGGAGCAAACTGAGGTGCATCTGCAACACGTCGTTCTTGCTCATATCGCCCATCTCGCGTCGTGCCTGCGCCACCTCGTAGAGCTTTTCGGCTGTCTGCAGGTTCTGTCGAGCAATGTTGACTTGCTCTATTGCAATCACGAGGTCGAAGTATCGGCTGATGGCAGTCATAGCAACTCGCTCGGTTTGGGTGAGGTAGTTGGCAAGTGCCTCACGATAGCGCAGGGGTTCGATACGGCAGTCCCACTTCATGCTGTTGAGACCGAAGAGCGGTTGTGTGTAGGTCAGTGCCACGGGTATGCTCATCAACTGATTGCGGCTGCTACCATGTGTGTCGCCCAGCTGGTGCATGTAGTCGAGCGACGACTGCAACGACAGCGTACCTCCGGTCAGCGGCAGGCGCTGACTGATGAAGATGGATGTCGAGGTTTCGAAGTTGTCGTTGTGAACGTAGGAGTAAGTACCATCGTCGCGTTGATATACGTTGTAGCGCTTGTTGAGTGCGGGCAACGTGGCCGACAGCGACACCTCGGGCAGCAGGTTGGCGCGGTGGTAGCGATATTGCCAGTAGGCACTGCGCAACGTGGAACGCGCCACTGCTGCATCGAGGCTCTGACTGCGTGCGCGGTCGATACACTGCTCGAGTGTGAGGCAAAGTGTATCGCCATCTGCACCGAGGGCGAAGGCAAACGATGTTAGTGAACAATTAATGATGAACAATGAATAGAGTATCCGTACCATGTGGGGTGTTTTTGAGTTCTTAAGTTATTGAGTTCTTTAGTTATTGAGTTCTTACTTGAACGCAAAGTAATGAAGAAATTCGAGTTTATGTCTTGAGAAATGCGGTGCATTTGCAGGAGTATGCAGAGAGGCATCCGCAGGGCTCTGCGACACTTTGCAGTGTTATGACACTCTCAAAAACGATTCCTATTCTTTCTATCTTTGCGTTCATTTGTTTAAGTTTTTGATTGTTCCAGAACATAAGAACTTACGAACTAACAAACTACAAACTACGTGCCAAAGTATTTATCATACTGATTATCAGTAAATATGTGTATAAACAACTGTCCGCTTATGGACACTTCTGTGTTCATAAGCGGACAATTAATCCCTATCCGGATGGTATCTTCCCCCCTTGGGGGGATAAGAGGGGGGCCAGTGGTTCACTTCATCTCATACCTCTTGCCAGTCTCTTCTACCACTCGACGCCAGTAGTCGGTAGGGTAGCCTGGACGGGTTGGTGCAGCACCAAAGCCGTCGGGGGTGCGGGTGAAGGTTCCGTCGGCATTCTCTTTTTTCACCACCATGTCCTGATGCTTCACTACGAGATAACGGTAGAGCTTATCCCATGTCTGCATCATGCGCTGGGCTGCTGTGGTGCTGTAGCGCGAGAGGAATGGTCCGAGTTCGTCGGGACGGCTCTCGGCCAGTGCCTTGGCCTGGCGGTCGATGTCGGGGGTTTCGCTGGCGTATGCCTCTTCGAGTGCATCGATGGCACGACGCAGGTCGGGATACATCTTTGAGTAGTAGGGGTATACCATGTTGCTCACTACGTTCTGAAGCCAGAAGGCCGATTGCCACGAGAAGGTGATTTCGTCTTGTATGTCTTTCATGCGCAGGTAGCACTGTGGCACATCGCTGGCTCCGCAGTAGATTGGTGTATATGGCACCATGTTGGCATCGTCGTTGCCCCACCACACAAGGCCTCCGATAGCGTCGGGCAGCCATGAGCGCATCTGCCCCACGAAGGTGAAGCCCGTCTGCTGTGTGCTGGTCGGGCGTTCGTTGAAGTATTCCTTGTCGTCCACCTTGAAGCTGAGCGGACTCGGGCGATAAGGCATCGAGTATGCACCGGCTCCGAGGTCCTTGGTGATGTCGAGTGCTGTGCCTTCGTAGTGGTCGCGCATTCCGTTCTTCACGTCGGCGACGCTGAGTTTGTGGTTCGGTCGCATGTAGAGCGGCATCTCGCCTGTCATGTCTTCGCCGTTGATGTAGGGCAGATACTTGTCCATCCCGTCGGCATGACGGCGGAAGAAGCTCCATGCACGTGCATCGCAGTAGCGTATTCCGCTGAAGTCGAGCGGATTGAATGCGTCGCGGAAGCTGAAGTCCTGGTCCTTGCCGCTGAAGTATCCCTGCTCACGTGCAAACTTCACGTTGTCTTTGTTGTAGAGCACGTCGGTCTTAGGGAAGAGGGTGAAGTAGCGTGTGATTCGACTCTGGTTGGCATGAGCGGAGATGCAGTCGTCGGGCACACGTACAGCCACCCATGCAGCGTTCTTCGAACCAGGGCCCATACCCACCATCTCCATGAGCCACACCTCGTTCTTGTCGGCAATGGTGAAGGTCTCGCCCTCGCTGCAGTAGCCGTACTGGGCCACGAGTGATGTCATGATGTCGATGGCCTGGCGTGCGGTGCGCGAACGTTCGAGTGCAATATAGATAAGGCTTCCGTAGTCGATGATGCCCTGCGGGTCGACCACTTCCTCGCGTCCGCCGAATGTGGTTTCGCATATCGACACTTGGTTTTCGTTCATCTGGCCCACGACGTTGTAGGTACGTTCTGCCTGTGGTATCTCACCGAGATATTTGTTGGTGTCCCATTCGAATATGGGGCGCATCTCGCCCTTCTGGTGAGTGCCTCCCATGTGGCGGTAGAGGTTGCCATACATGCCATACGAGTCGGCATTGTAGCTCACGATGACGCTACCGTCTACCGATGCCCCCTTGCCCACGATGAGGTTGGTGCAGGCGAGCGATGTTAATGAATAATGAATAATGAATAATGAAAAAATGATGCGTTTCATAGCCTTGTGTGATTACATGCAATATAAACGGCCTCACCCTCTTACTTTCCGAGGGTGGGGCTGCTCTTTCAAATATGTTTAATTGAATTAATTAGAATCCGCCTCCGCCGAATCCACCTCCTTGCTGCATGTTGCGCATCATTGGTATCATCATGATCATCATGATGTTGTCAACGGTGAGGTCGGTTGCTTCAACGATTGAGAGGGCGTTGTTTTGTCCGCTTGTGAAAAACATCACTTCGTTGAACTTATTGTCGGTTACCTTGGCATATGCCTGCATGCCTCCAGCTTGCTGGAACATAGATGGGAGTTGCAGACGACGTACACCGTCGGCGCCTACCTTTGGTTGGGGCATTCCCATACCCATGCCGCCACCTTGTCCGCCATCTTCAGTGTATTCGATGAGGCTCTTATAGTCTTTCAGGGCTTCGAGGTCAGCCTTCACTGCAGCTACTTTGTCGGCGGGTAGGGTGAGTGAAGTGTAGGTTTTGATTCCATCGAGGGCTTTCGACAGAGCTGACATGTCGGGCATGCCAGGGCCGCCTTGGCCGCCACCTTGTGCAGGCATGTTCTTAAACATTTCGACCATACGCTTCACGTCGGGCATGAAGTCTTCGGTCTTAACTCCGTCTTGTCCCTTGTACTTGTTTACTACTTCAGTTGCAGTTTGTGCGTTTGCAGTTACTGCGAACAGTGCGATGAGCACTGTGATGATTGCTTTTGTTGTTTTCATAATGGTTTATTATTAATAATCTGTAAGTTTTTGTATTTTTTTAAATGTGAAGTTTACTTGAATCGACTGCCTTGAAACTCATGTCGAGGCCTTTGACCGAGTGGGTGAGGGCACCGACCGAGATGTAATCGACTCCACACTCGGCATACTGGCGTATGGTGTCGAACGTGATTCCGCCCGACGACTCGGTTTCGTACCGATGGTCGATGAGGCGTACTGCCTCGCGTGTCTCGTCGGGTGTGAAGTTGTCGAGCATGATGCGATCAACTCCGCCCACGCGCAGCACTTCCTGGAGTTCTTCCATGTTGCGCACCTCGATTTCGATTTTGAGGTCTTTGCCTTTCTCCTCGAGATAGTGGTGACAGCGAGTGATAGCTGCTTCGATGCCTCCTGCAAAGTCGATGTGGTTGTCTTTGAGCAGTATCATGTCGAACAGTCCGATGCGGTGGTTCACTCCTCCGCCAATCTTCACGGCTTGCTTCTCGAGCATACGCATGCCTGGTGTGGTCTTGCGGGTGTCGAGCACATGGGCACCAGTGCCTTCGATGCGTTCCACGTAGCGGTGTGTCATCGTAGCGATGCCGCTCATGCGTTGCAGTATGTTGAGCATGAGTCGCTCGGTTTGCAGCAGACTCTGTATCTTGCCACGCACGCTCATCACGATGTCGCCCGGATGTACGTGTGCCCCGTCGTGGATATATACCTCGACTTCGAGGCTTGGGTCGAAGCGGTGGAACACCTGGCGGGCAATCTCCTCGCCGGCGAAGATGCCTTCTTCCTTGATGAGTAGTTTCGATTCGCTCACTGCATCGGCAGGGATGCAGCAGAGGGTGGTGTGGTCGCCATCGCCTATATCCTCGGCAAACGCGAGGTCGATGAGTCGGTCGTTGAGTTCGTGTACGGACAGCATTTTTTATAATATATTTATAACTGACAGTTGACAGTATTTGGTTACTAATCGATGGCAAAGGTAATGAATTTAATTCATAACTCACAGCATGCAATGCATTTTTTTTCATCTTGCAATGCATTTTTCCTTTTGTAAGAGCACGAAATAGCACGATTGCCCTTGGCATAATACAACATGCCCTGCCATCATATTCGATTAGCAGGGCATGTCGTTGACTTCCGTGTCAGAACATTATTCCGAACGATGTTCCCAGCGAGTGCATACCCTTGGGTGTGAGTTTGTCGGTGAACAGCTGATACTCGTAGTTGATGGCCCATACATAGTGGTTGGCGAAAGCCAGCTGAATGCTCAATCCGGGACCCACCAGGTATTGAGTGTGTAAGTTGGGCTTGTGGTATCCTTCCACAGGTTCTGCATGCTGCTTGATGCGCATGAGCGAAGTTGCTACATAGGGTGTGAAATTCCACACCTCCATTCCCTGCTGGAAGGGCAGGCTCAAGCCCAGTCGTGCACCCAACTTCCATTGGTGGATGGAACCCATCACACCGTCAAAAGGTTTGTAGTCGCGGCCGTAGGGTATGAAGAGCAACTCGTTGCACGGCGAGAAACTCACACCTGTGTACAGATACTTGTAGGTGAGGTTCACATTGTAGCTGTAGTCGGTGTTCATCTGTCGCCATGCACTGCCGTGATACATGTTGATGGATGCACCCACGGTGATGGTCGACAAGGCATCGCGCCATGACACCAGTCGGAAAGGCGAGGTCGACGGTCGCAGCGACGAGTCGGCCGGCACCGTTTCCACAAATCCTTTCTCAGGTCTGTAGCCGTTGTCGTAGTATTCATCAAGGTTGAGGACACTCCAAGGCAGTATGTGCTCACCCACGTATGTGCCTTCGATGGCTATCGGTTTCTCGTTGGGGAAGGGGTCGCACAGACGCAAGACCTTGTAGTCGTCGTCGATGCCCGTCACCCGGAACTGATATGCCACACCCTCGTTATACACCCTCACCTCGAGTATTATACCAGGTTTCACGCCCAACTGCAAGCGGTTGTAGGTCTCGCCGAAGTCCTGCAAAGCACCGTCGCGGTTTTCAGTCGACTCGCGAAGCCCCTCTTCGTTTTGCCGCAGGTCGACATCAATCTTGCCAAACGAGTAACGATGTCCCCGCCATTTCACGTCGACACCAATCTCGTCGTCGATTATAGGACGTCCGTAACTCGATACGCTTATGCTCATGTAGGTCGGTTTCAGAAACTTACGTATCCATTTTTGCTCGTGATGAGTGCTGAGCTCCACCTTGATGGTTCCGTCAGGCGAACTCACCCTATATTGTGCATGCACACTTTGCGACAGGCACATAAGGGCAATAATAGTAAATAAAAAATGTTTCATATTGATAACAATTAAGTATTAAT